>CALXOW010000036.1 GCA_944390115.1 uncultured Anaerobiospirillum sp. | reverse complement strand
CCATATCAGACGGAGCAAATTATGTGTTCCGCCCGATATTTATCGCATTTAGCTTACATCTTACCGTCAAAGTCGGGTGAGGCGACGCACTTAGCTACGTCTTATTGGATTTGTCATTAATTCAGAAGCCTAAAGAGAGGTTTGGTATGGGCTTAATTGAGGTTTTTATTACCGCACTGGCATTGTCGGTTGATGCCTTTGTCTGCTCGGTGATAAGCGGCAAGAAACGCCTTGAGTCCACCCAGCGCCTAGTGACGGGCCTGACCATTGCCGGTTCCTTTGGCTTTTTCCAATTTCTTATGCCGGTAATTGGCTTTGTCGCCGGTATCACGCTGCAAAAGCACTTTGCCTCGGTTGACCACTGGGTTGCCTTTGGCCTCTTGGCGCTGGTCGCGCTCAATATGCTCAAGGAAGCCTTTTTTGATAAGGACGAGGACAAGGAAAAGGCTGAGGCCATCTTAAAGCCTGACCCTAAGGCGCCTTGCTGTCAGGAGTGTCTGGCCGAAAACCGCGCCGCCCCTGAGCGCTGCTGCGCTTGTGAAAAGCTTGGTGACTACTACGCCCACAAAGAGTGTAACCGCAAGCTGCAAATCGGCTTTTTTACCTTACTCGCCTTAGCTGTGGGCACCTCGATCGACGCTTTAGCGGTCGGTGTGTCGTATGGCTTAATTCAAAACACCATCCTGTTAACCGCCACCATCATCGGTGTGGTCTGTGCACTGTGCTCCTTAGTGGGCTTCTACTTAGGGCAAGTCTTAGCGCTGTTTACGCGCCTTGACCCTGTACTCAACACCGTGGGCGCCTTAGTGCTCTTAGGCATTGGTACCCGCATTCTCCTCGAGCACCAAGCCTTTACCTTCCTGGGCTAAGCTTTGCCCGCTCAGCTCCTGGGGCTGCTCCCCATTAGCGCACCATTTGCTAGCACCACATGCCAGCAAGCCCCTTCCCGGCAACGAGGGTGCTCATTAGGAGCAGCCCCTTTTTTATTTTGCTGACGCGGGCACCAACTCGTCCTCAAACTCGGTGCGCACCCGGCCTTGCTCCACCCCAATTTGCGAGAGCAGATAGGACACGACCTTGATCGAGCCTGCCCAAGAATAATGCAGGCCGTCTTGGAACACCGGAATGTACTGGCCCACTAAGAGCTCGCAATGGCCATCAACGCAGATCGCATCGTTAGGATCTAAATAGCGTACCGGCGCCTGATAATCCTCTAAGCCTTGGTTTTGCGGCAACTGCGCAATTGTGGTGTCGATGAGCTGATTGAGCGGCACTGGGGCTAGGTTCTTGCTCTCTTTGCAGGTGATGTACTTGGCCATCAGGCGGCTGACTGGATTATCTAACGCCTGCAAATACATGCAGGTACTGCCCACGTCATAGACGCTTTGGCGCGGGGTGGCCACCACGTAGATGCGATTGGAGCCAGTACTAAAATCAGCCACCATCTGCTCTAAATCCGAGCGCAAGACCTTTTCATAATCATCCCCGGCAACAGAGCGATAATCATGACTCTCTAAGTCAGGACGCAACACCGTAGTTAAGCGATAGCGCGGCCAGTCTTGTGCCACTACCACAGGTAAATTCGGATATTGCGCGATCGCCTGTTTGGCCTCGTCATAGCGCAGGCGGCAGCCCTCGTCGACATAGCCCTCAGTGCGGCGCGTTACGCCCTGGGCAAAGGAATAGCAGCCGTCGCGGAACACCGTGACCACATGCAGACCGCGATCGATTAAATCTAAGGTGTAGTGGCGGGCAAAGCTATCGCCGATCAAGATGAAGTCAGGCGCCCGCTCCAAATCACCGATATGATTGATCTTGCCGTCAAAAGGCACGGTGTGACCACCATATTGGGCATAACGCGTGACCTCGTAGCTCAAGCGCGCACTAAGACCGGTCTTGCCCACGTAATAAGCCCCGACCGTCACTAGGGCATAGCCTGCTAAGAAGAGATAACCAAAGTTACGACGGCGCTCCACCGCGTAGTGTAAGGCTACACCTAAGAGCAAGATCGGCAGTGCCAGCTCCAAGCACCAGACGTCAAAACCGAGCTTGGTGACTAAAACCAAGAGGGGCCAGTGCACCAAGTAAATGGCATAGGACCACAGACCTAACTTCTGGAAAATGACGTGGCGCAAGAGACTGCGGTGATTACCCGCCGCGATACACAGATAAGCGCCCACCATCGGAACTAAAGCGCTTAAAGTCGGCCAACCGGTGCTGTCATCGACCAGAGCAAAGGAAATAAAGAGGATAATAAGACCCAGCGCCTCGACCTTCAGCGGCGTCAAGCTCAGCACATAATGGCCGAGCAAACCACGCAGCCGCCACGCCGAGTCAGTGACGTGCGTACCCGTCATGGAACCAGTGGCACGCTGAGCCCAGCTTTGTAAGGTCGAGAGTGGATAGAAATAGGCTAAGGCACCAAAGAGCAGCTCAAAGGCACGCGACGGCAGAAGATAGTAGGAGGCGCGCGGCACATAAAGCGTCATGAGCACAGCCACGACGGCCATGATCAAGGTCAAGATCAATAAGGTGCGAGCTAACAGACGCTCCGCGATGACCTTGCGCAGCACCATTAAGATCAATGGGTAGAAGAGATAGAACTGCCACTCCACCGAAAGCGACCAAGTGTGCAAGAATACCTGATCTAAGGCTGAGTTGCCAAAGTAATCGGTCTTTTGCGCAAAGTAGATATTGGAGACAAAGATGAGAGCATAGCAACCCTCGAGGCCCAAACGCTTGAGATCGGAGGTGCCAATGAGCAAGACGCCAATGAGGCCAAAAACCAGTACGGTCACCAAAAGCGCCGGGCAAATGCGCTTAGCGCGGCGCTGATAGAAGTCGACTAAGGAGAAATTACCCTGGGACAGACCTTTGACGATGATCATCGTCATCAAGTAGCCTGAGATGACAAAGAAGATATCAACGCCTAAGAAGCCGCCTTTAAAAAAGGTCACCTGAGGCAGCAGCATATGCACCAGGTGATAGAGCGTGACCGAAATTACGGCAATGGCACGCAGGCCCGTGATATCTGCTCTCAGCTGCTTTCCCATATCTTATCCTCAATGAAACCCAGGCGCTCTGAGCACGCCCTATGCCAAAACCCCAGCACCAGACTACGCTCAGACCCACGCCAGACCATGCTCAGCCCTAAGCTCGACAACGCTCAGCCAGAGCCCTACCGTCAGCCTAGCCCAGAGCGTAGCTTTAGCTGCGCGCAATGATTTTGACTGAGCCGTTGGTAAGATCAGTTAAGGTGCGCTCGAGATGCTCCAGCTCGCTTTGCGGCAGGATTACCTCCACTAAGACATTGGCGCCATAATCTTCTTTGACCAAGGTCGCGCGCATGCTCGGGAGCAGATACTTAAACTTAGGCAGGTAGCGATGCTCGATTTCCGCCACCAGCTTGGCCGCAATCATGCGCTCGCAAGTAGGCAGCGTCTCTAAGGCCTCTTTCACCGAGCCCTGATAGGCCTTAACTAGGCCACCGGTGCCCAAGAGCACGCCACCAAAATAGCGGGTGACCACAGCCGTGAGCTCGCCTACGCCACAGTGGAGCACGACGTTGAGCATCGGCTGACCGGCCGTGCCCTTAGGTTCGCCGTCGTCCGAGCAGCCGCAAAAGGCAGTTGAGCCCGGTGCGGTGGCATTGAAGGCAAAGCAATTGTGATTGGCCTCAGCATGCTGCGCCGAGATGGTTTCGATAAAGGCCTTAGCCTCATCGACCGAGGCAGTATGAGCAATAGTGGTGATAAAACGGCTGCGCTTAATGATGATCTCATGGACGTGGTATTGCCCCGGCTTTAAATCCGGAACCAAGTAACCGTCAGCGGTATCTGCCGCCCCTTTTGCCTTATTCTTGGCCATGCCTGCTCCTGCCTCAATTGCATTAATGGAATTGGGGGCATTATCCCACAGCAGCGCGGTGCGGCCAAATGAGGGCTGAACTCAGCCCGAAACTGAAAGGTGCAAGAGGAAGTGAGTTCGGAGCTATGAACTCGGGAGGGAAAGGTGAGCTTGGGAGGAAAGGTGAAAGCTGCGCCACAAGACGCGTGCTTATGAGCGGACCGCCACCCTAAGATTAAGTCCAGTCTTACAAGCTTAAGACCAGTGCAATGACCTAAATCCGATGACGACCCGCAACTTTGCTTGTTTTTGTGGTAAGGCTATTATACAAAAACTATGAGCACTTGCCAAGTGTCTTGTGGTAATTTAGATCGTGAGCGACAAAATTTTGCAACTCAATCAGGATTTATAAGCGCTTTTACCGCAAAAGTGTCTGGCGTAACTGTAAAAACTTGGCGCAATCGACAACAGTAACGCATAAATTTGCGCAAACACTGCAAAACGTTGCAGCAACAACGCCACAGGTACGGACCGCTGGCACTAGGGCAGTGCGGCAAGGTGTGAGCTCACAAGCTGAAGGTAAACGTACAGCATTAGCAGAGATACGTCGCTGAACATTGCGACTTTTAGGCCAATTTCCGCGATCGCGGATTTAGCGCGCACGGATCAAGGTACCACAAAGAAAAGGGTAAGGGGGCGCTTGGGATCGGCAAAAGTGCAAAGCGTGAACTGCCCTGACCTATCAGGCCCGAGAGGTTGACAAATGGAAGGGATTGGAACTGCCCGGACGGGCGCGGAAGGGAATGGTCGGTAGTGCGGGATTCGAACCCGCGACCTCTTGCTCCCGAAGCAAACGCGCTACCTGACTGCGCTAACTACCGATGCGGCGCTTATTGTACACCTTTGGCGCCACTTGAGCGCATTGCCCTTTAATGGGGCAATGCGCCCACGCAGCGCCCACTGCGGTGCCTGGGCTCGGCTGGTGACGGCAACGCAACGGACTTGTTAGATACCTTGTTAGGTTAAGCTTGCTGCCCGGACTTGCGGCTCAAGAACTTGCTCTTAAGCGGCTTGAAATAGTACCAAGCGTAGAAGCCTAAGATCATGAGCAAGATGCCGCCCAAGGACAGGCCATAGCGCCATGGTGGCAGATCGGTTAAGTCCGAGCGCACGGCGTTAGAGCTGAAATTGCCGATACGGCAACCACGAGCCGTGCACTTGATTTCACGGCCATAGGAACCGGCGCTATCCCAGATGTAACGCGGCATGCGCAAGGTGATGCGATCACGGGCAAACTTGCTATTGCTGTCTTGCATGAAGTTGGTGATGAAGTTGAGCATCGCCTTCGGGTCGGCACCTAAGCGACGCATCTCCTCGTAGCTGACACCCGGCTCGATCACTAACTGGTAGTCACCGGCGTAGAAGTGGCCGTTGTAGGAGAGCTCGTCGATGATCTTGCCCTCCGAGTCGACATCGACGCGGACGACGACATCACTGCCAAAATTGACATCGCCTAACACGTAGGTGTGCGAGCTGGCGCCATTGACGAAATCCAAGACCGCTTGCGAGTTGACATTTAAGTTGCCAATCTGATTGATCGCGCCCTCAAGACCACATAGGCTCAAGATGCCAGCAGTGACATTGACCTCATTGGCTCTGACATTACCTAAGATCGTGCTCTTGCCCGCGATGTGGTTTAAGTTAAAGGAGTTACCGCTGATGTCACCTGCGAGCACTACGCGCGACTGGCTGTTGCCGACATAGTTGACCTCGGAGTCGTCGACTAAATCATCGGAAGCAAAGTGCGCTCCATCAGCAAAGATCGGGCGATTGAACTCATCTAACATCACACCTAAGTTGATATTGGTGGTGAGGTAACGCTCGATGATCTCACTGGCGGTGAGCCCTGATAATTTACCGGTCCGGTCCAATTGCACTTCAGCGTCGAGCAGCTGCGAGTTTTTGCCATCATGGGCTAAGGCAATGGCACCTGAGCCGGTCGCCAGCGGCTTCCAGGTCGAGTAAATACCGCCCGTGACCTCAGCTTGTGCCGTGATATCGATGTTTTTGACCAAGGACGATTCATCAATGTAAATCGCAGCTAAATTACCCTCGACCACGCCATCGATCACCAGATCTGTAACCTGCGGGCCCTTTAAGTCGTCGGTCAGCGGTACCTTGGCTGCTTGCTCCTTGGTGGCAACGCCCTGTAAATAGTCAACGGTACGCACACGGGCATAGGAACCACGGTACTCAATGAGGTCAGAGTAGATATTTGAGCCCATATCGACCTTGATGCCGATACCCTTAGCGCCCGTAGCGGCAATCGAGCCTGAGATATAGGCGCGGTTATTAGCACCGTAGGTAAAGCCGATACCAATAGCATTTTCACCCGAGGTCACGATCCGCGACTGAGAAGTCTGATAGTAGAGGTTATTAGAACCGTCCACGCGTACGCCCATCGCACCTGCGCCCTGAGTGTTGACGTTGCCCGAGTGAATGACGTTATTGTACGAGCCATATAAGTGTACGCCGACACCGAGCGGCATAATGGCCGGAGTGCGGGCACGATAGCTCTCGGAGGCATGGTCATAATAGGAGTAGGAGCCACGCACCACGCGCGTAATGCGCTTATCGGGGGTACCAAAGCTATAGAGCGAGGCACCATAGAACTCACGAGGCTCTAAGCGATAGCCTAAGTCGCTTAAGATCGCAAGCTCGGCCTCCGTTAAGAAACCGTAGTTCTTGTATTGGTCGCGCGACAGCAAGGTATTGCGCAGATCGATGAGCGGACGCCCTAAAGCACTGAAGGTGACCGGAATGCCGTACAAAGCTTGCTGAGAGTTGACCGTTTGGTGCGCGATCAGCGCTTGAGCGTGAGCCGCAGCTGAAGTTGAGGCTTCCTCTTCGGCTTGCTGCGAGAGCACACTGTGAGCACTTTCTGCGGCCTCAGGGCTCTCCATTAAGGCAGCATCAAACTCGCCGTCCTCTTCTTCTTGCTGCGCGGCGTGCAAGGCTTCCTCAAAGGAAGTAGCACCATCGAGCACGAAGTTTTCAGCCTCACTAGGCTCAATTGGTCCCTCTTCCTCTTCTTGGGTCAGATAATCTTCCTTGAGCTGATGTAAGTTCCCAGCGATCTCGGCCATTGGGGTATTACGCTCCAGCGAGCCGGTACGCTGCAAGTCAAATTGGGACCCGGCATTACCTGGAGCTAATAAGGCATTGAGATGAGCGCCCACAAAGTAAAGCGGAGTCAAGCCATCGGCACGCCGCCCATAAGGAGCACCAAGCTCTTCAGAAACTTTTTCCCCTGCCTGCACAAAGGCACTGCGCTCAGGCACATACAGATGCTGATCAAAAGAATGCAGTGGAGCTCTAAAGCTCTGACGATCGACATCAAAAGAGCTATTGATGCCCACTAAGCGCATACCGGTCTCAAGGCCCTGCACAAAGTAATTGGACTGCAAGACATTAGCTGTCACATGACGCACATCACCGGCAAATACGCCTTCCTTCTTGACCTCAGGAATCGGCGGTGAGAGCAACACCAAGCCATTGTATTGTTGCGTCGAGTGACACTTACCCTTTAAGTCGGCCTCGATATAGCCCATACCAGCGCACGGGCCATCCTGATAGACCAAGTCACGCACGAAGTTTAAGTGATGCACTGGGCGATGGGAGCGCTTCATCTGCTGAATCGCAGTTGCGCTGTCTACGCCCTGCTCAGGATAGAGCACGCCCTCACCTAAGCCAATCTCTGCGCGCACCGCATAAAGTGTCTCCGGGCGCACTAGATAAAAGGGCACATGGAAATTGCTCGCCTGCGGCGTGTACATATGCAAAAGGTAGGAGACAAAGCTCATACCCTTATGTAACTCATCGATAATCAGGGCTTGCATACGGGCGTCTTGATCGACCGGAGCCAGCATTTTCTGCTCGAGCACAAAAGGAATTTGCCTTAAGAGCTGCGCTGAGCCATCGGTCGTATCAGCTAAAGCCGAGACATGGAGCAGACGCTCCGGCCACATATTGCCGCTGTTATCGTTAGCGATATCAGCAAAGCTCGTCGCATTGATCTTACCTTGGCCAAAGATACGCGCTAAAAAGCTCGGCTCGCGGTGCGCTAAGGGGTCGTCATCTTTTTGCAGTTCTTGAGCAAAGCCCCCGGCAGCTCGTGCTTGGTCAGCAGCGGCATGAGCCATCACTGCAAAAGTATTGCGCTCAGGTTCCGCGCTCGCCGCAGCATCAGCACTCGCCTCAGCGTCAGCACTCGCCTCCGTCGCCTCAGCTGCCTTTTGTGCTTTAGCCTGGGCCGCAGCTTGCTCCATACGACCGCTGCTCCCGGCAGCATTGGCCATAGCCGCAAAGGTATTGGACGCAGCGGCACTGGACGCAGCGGCACTGGACTCGACGCTATTGGCGTCGACACTATGGTCAGCGCTATTGGACTCAGCCAAAGCCGGAGTGCTCAGCAGCACCGCCAGCGCCAGCGGCGCTAAACGCTGAGCCAGGGTCTGCTTGAAACTAGGATAAGAACACCGATCGTGATCATTGCGCTGAGTCATAACCTACCTCGTTACCAAACTTGGTGGCCCCATCATACCCTAACGCTAGCGCTATGGCTAATTTAAGCCCAAGAACGGCCAAGTCCGGCCCCATAACTGCCAGTTTTGGTCCCATAACAGCCCCTTGCGCTCCGCTTACAGTGAGCCTCAGAGCAATGAGGCCGCACGGTATTCCCGGCGGCCCCACTGAAAAACAAGCACCAGACCTGTTCTTTTTTAGAACTCAGGCGGGTTGAGCAAGACCACGCGGCCTGAGCGCTCACTTAAGGCTTGGTGCAAGATATCTTGGTTGACCTCAGGACGGGCAAAGAACTCTTGCTGCTCCTTGGTGAAGGTAAATGGCAAGTTCTTATCTAAGGTTTCAAACTCTTCTTCGTTCATCGAGAGTGGCTGGTGCACCTCAATATAGAGATTGCCCTCGGCATCTTCAGCCGTCTTGATCGGCTCGTTGATGAACTGTACGCGCGTACCTACTGGAACATTATTGAACAGGTACTCAATGTCATCATTACGCAGGCGCACGCAGCCGTGGCTTACGCGCAAACCGATACCGAAGTCAGCATTGGTGCCGTGAATGGCGTAGAGACGGCCAATATAGATAGCAAAAAGGCCCATTGGGTTATCAGGGCCCGCAGGCCAGACCTTAGGCAAGGTCTCACCACGAGCAGCATACTCCTCATGCATCTTTTGGGTTGGGGTCCAAGTAGGATTGGCGCGCTTGCGCTCCACCTTGGTGACCCAATTGAGCGGAGTATCAGTGCCTAATTGGCCAATGCCGATCGGCAAGACGTCGACCTCATTGTCGTGATAGTAATAAAGGCGCATCTCAGGGGAGTTGACGATAATGCCCTTTCTTGGCGTATTAGGCAAAATCAAACGGCGCGGAATAATGAGATTGGTTCCAGCCATTGGCACAATCGGGTCAACGCCTGGATTGGCCTCGATCATATTGGACAGACCAAGCTGAAAGTGGGCTGCGACATACTCTAGCGTAGTGGTACCACCACGCTCCACCAGATAGGTGGTATCAGCGCCCACCACCTTGGTGTTCTCATCGATAGGATAAGTGACCGCAGCTGCGACCGCACTCAAACTCAGCGTCACTGCGACCACGCAGGCTGTAACACCCCGGCGCACTAGGCCCCTACTTTGTGCTAACCCTAACGCATGCATTTCCTACCTGCCTTTAATTCCTCAACAATAATCTTGCACGCAATTTAGCATCACGCTCAGCGCTTGACAACCGGTAACGCACAGCAATGACGCACCAAAACCAAACAACACTCGAGCACCATTGCACCAAAAGATAGCAGTAAAGACAGAATAAAAGCGGATTTTAGGCCCAAAGCCCCCGATTTGCCGTCTTAGTAAGGCACCAAGAGCGGGCCTTGCCAAACAGTTTTGGGCCAAAACGGCGCTTTAGATTAGAATGGCATCTTTATCCGGCGCTGACATGGTGCCCTTAACGTGGCACAATATGGCGTCGCGCTGCGGCGAGGCTCACTTGGCTAAGCCTCACAAACACTGTTTTATCAGTTAAACGTTGGTTTAGCCAAGTTAGCCATGCCGCCTGGGTCCCACGTACTAGCTTTTAGTGGGGCAATGTTTCTAATTTACCCTTCTCGTTTGGGAGCACGTTATTTATGGCAACCAACCACGTTGCGTATAACCCTCAAGAGCTCGAGGCAGAGGTTCAAAAGTACTGGGCTGATCACCAGACTTTCCATGCCAAGGCTGATCCTAATAAGGAAAAGTTCTACTGCTTAGTGATGCTGCCTTACCCGTCAGGTAAGCTGCACATGGGCCACGTACGCAATTACACCATCGGTGACGTGATTGCCCGCTACCAGCGCTTAAATGGCAAGAACGTGTTAAACCCAATCGGTTGGGACGCCTTTGGTCTGCCAGCAGAAAACGCCGCGCTGCAAAACCACGCTCAGCCTTCGGATTGGACCTATGCTAACATCGCTGACATGAAGCGTCAGCTCCATCTGTTAGGCTTCTCCTATGACTGGGCTCGTGAAATTGCTACCTGCCGTCCTGAGTACTACAAGTGGGAGCAGCTCTTCTTCACCGAGCTCTATAATAAGGGCTTAGTTTACAAGAAGGTCTCCTCGGCTAACTGGTGCCCACACTGCAACACCGTATTAGCTAATGAGCAGGTGGTCGATGGCTGCTGCTGGCGCTGCGATAGCAAGGTCGAGATCCGTGAGATTCCTCAGTGGTACTTACGCATCACCAAGTACGCCGAAGAGCTCTTAAACGACATCGATAAGTTAGAGGGCTGGCCCGAGCGCGTCCGTACGATGCAACGCAATTGGATCGGCCGCTCGGAAGGTTTATCTATCACCTTCAATATCGCCGACTCCGATGACAAGGTCGAGGTTTACACCACTCGTCCTGACACCTTTATGGGTGTCACCTATATGGCCGTTGCTGCCAACCACCCAATTGCCAAGAAGGCCTCGGAAAATAATCCAGAGCTTGCCGCCTTCTGCCAAGAGTGCCGCACTCAGAAGTTTGCTGAGGCCGACATTGCCACGATGGAAAAGAAGGGCATGCCAACTGGCGTTTATGCCATTCACCCATTAACGGGCAAGAAGGTACCAATCGTAGTTGCCAACTTCGTTATCATGGACTACGGTACCGGTGCTGTTATGGCCGTACCAGCCCACGATGAGCGTGACTTTGAGTTCGCTACCAAGTATGGCCTCGAGATCAAGCAGGTTATCGCTCCAGCTGATGGCAGCCCAGTTGATTTAACCAAGGGTGCCTATGTCGAGCACGGTGTCACCGTCAACTCCGGTGAGTTTGATGGCCTGGACTTCAAGGGCGCCTGGGAAGCTATCGCTAAGAAGTTAGAGAGCATGGGCATTGCCCACCGCACCGTCAACTACCGCTTACGCGACTGGTGTATTTCCCGTCAGCGCTATTGGGGTGCCCCAATTCCAATGCTGACTGTAGAGGAAACCGGCGAGATCGTCCCAGAGCTGCCTGAGAACCTCCCTGTTACCCTGCCAGGCAATGTCACCATTGACGGCATCACCAGCCCATTAAAGACCGATCCTGAGTGGTACACCACCACCTACCAGGGCAAGAAGGCTATTCGCGAGACTGATACCTTCGACACCTTTATGGAGTCGTCTTGGTACTACGCACGTTACTGCTGCCCACGTCTTGATACCGGCATGATCGACGAGGAGGCCAATTACTGGCTGCCAGTTGATCAGTACATCGGCGGTATTGAGCACGCCGTTATGCACTTACTGTACGCCCGCTTCTTCTTCAAGCTGATGCGTGACGTCGGTATGGTCAAGTACGACGAGCCATTCAAGCGTCTGTTATGCCAAGGCATGGTTCTGGCCGACGCCTTCTACTACTTAGACGACAAGGGCGCTCGCGTTTGGGTATCGCCACTTAAGGCTAAGGTCACCCGCGATGAGAAGGGCAATATCGTCAGCGCTGTGGACGAAGAGGGTCACAGCTTAACCCACATGGGCATGATCAAGATGTCCAAGTCCAAGAACAACGGTATTGACCCAGAGCACATGGTTCAGACCTACGGTGCCGACACCGTCCGTCTGTTCTTGATGTTCGCAAGCCCAGCCGAGCTCACCTTAGAGTGGCGTCAATCTGGTGTTGAAGGCTCCAAGCGCTTCTTACAGAAGCTGTGGAATCAGGTCAACGACTTAGTTGAGTCGGGCCCTGCGATCGCCTTAGACAAGAGCAAGCTTGATGCGGCCGGTCGCAAGCTGCGTCACCAGCTGCACACCACCATTGAGAAGGTTTCTGATGACATCGGCCGTCGCCAGACCTTCAATACCGCAATTGCTGCGATCATGGAGCTCTTAAATGAGACCGTGAAGTACACCGATCAAAGCGAGACCACCCGTGCCCTGCGCTATGAGATCTACAACGCAGTAGTGGTCATGCTCTATCCAATCGTGCCTCACATCTGCTTTAAGCTCTATGAGCTCTTAGGCAACAAGGATGAGCTCGACGTCAACGCCCAGTGGCCACAGACCGACCCAGATGCCCTCAAGGCCGAGGACATGCTGTTAGTCGTTCAGGTCAACGGTAAGGTCCGCACCAAGATCAACCTCAGCGCTGACTTAAGCGAGGATGAGATCAAGGCCAAGGTTCTTGAAGACGAGATCGTCCAAAAGAACATCGATGGCAAGCAGGTCAAGAAGTTCATCTACGTCAAAGGCCGCTTAGCCAACGTCGTCGTAGCCTAAGCTTAGCCAACGTCGTCGTAGCCTAAGCTTAGCCTACGATAACGGAGCCTAAAGCAAAAAGCTTTAAGCTACGCTTCAGAACCCTCAGCTGGGAACCCGGCTGAGGGTTTTGTTTCTTAATTTTGCCGCGCCATCATGTACAATAACGGCACGGTCAAAACCGCACGGTCTGATGAGTTAAGACCCCTAGGTCTTTACGGAACAACGGCAATAAGGTGGAGCCATGAGTGCACAAAAGGTTAATGCACAGCAAGGATTACTCAAGCGATGCTTCGTCGTACCAGTTGCTTTAGCCCTCTTAGCGACAGGCTGTGGCTTTCATCTGCCCAATCAAGCCAAGCTTGATGACACTATGCCTGAGGTCGTAGTCACGGGCGACTACCACGATCAATTCTACAAGCTGGTAGTGCGCCGCCTACGCGCCAATGGCGTCACGGTTTACGCTCAAGATAGCGGCTATAGCCCAACCGATGATGAGCGGGCGCAAGATCTGCCGACCTTGATCTTGCCGCGCCCTAATATCTTAGATGAAGTTGTGTCGGTTAACTCGCGCGCCCAAAGCTTGGAGTACGCCTTAGTCGTCTCGGTCGCTCCGACCTTAGCTATTCCTAATCACCGTCCAATCATGATGCGCAACTCGGTGACGCGCTCGGTCTTAAATAAGCCAGGTCAAGCCTTAGCATCAGACACGGAAAAGGCTATCGTGATCCAAGAGACCAAAGAAGACTTAGCCGATCAGCTGGTAATGCGCCTGTCCTACTTAGGTCGCTCCTCCGATCCTGATGCTTCCGTGCCGCAACCGGCAGAACTCATCTTAGCTCAAGGTGAAGCCAGTGCCCAAGACACGGCGGCAGTCACCCAGGCCACCACGCAAACCCAAGGCATGACCTTACTTGAGGCCTTACAGCAGCAAGACCAATATGAGAGTGCTCAAGGCACCCAGCTGACGCTCGACCAACTCAACAACGGCCAGCGTGTGCTCAACAACAAGAGCTATGAGCTGCCTAAGGTCAAGCCTGAGCCGTTACACCAAGCCCCTGAGCATCTCTACTAACTTAGAAAGGGACCACCATGCCTCGTTTCAATGCTGAGAGCAATGCAGACGTGTACGTCGTGTGCTCGGATGATCCCCTGCTCAAGCTCGAGCGCACCAGCGCGCTTATCGCCCAAGGCCGCAGCAAGCTGCCTGACGCCGACTTCTTGCTCTACACCTTTTCGGACTTGCAAGGCTTTGGCGGCGCCAACCTCCAATCGATTGAAAATGAGATGTCCGATCCGGGCCTCTTTGGCGGCGATCGCATCATCAAAGTCAATCTAAAGGACTTGGACGCCACTGCGATCGAGCTATTTAAATTGGTGGCCGCGTCCTATCGTCCTGGCCTCTTCATCATCTTAGAGTTGCCACGCATTAATACCGTCTACACCAAGGTCGATGCCCTCGATCCGACCCCGTTAAAGCACATCTTAAGCTTTGATCCCAATGTGGACCCAACGCCCAAGAAGAACGCCAAGAAGCCTAAGCGCCAAACCAGCCTGGAGACACGCAAGAAGGAGGCGATGGGCTACTTAAAGGGGATGGGCGCGCACATTGAAGTGCTCTATGCCCCCGAAGGGGCCGAGCTTAAGCGCTGGATTGTCGCGCGCGGGCGCCAGTACCGCCTCAACATTGCGCCTCATGTGGTCGAGTTTATCGCCCAATCGTGCGATAACAACCTCTTAACCATTGACCACAGCTTGCAGCTGATGGAGCTCTTGCACTCCGATCAATCCGGAAGCATCAGTGAGCTCACGATGGAGGAAGTCGAGACCTACTTTACCCAAGATGCGCGCTACAACGGCTTTGAGCTGCCGCAGGCCATTTTAAGCGGTGATAGCCTCAAGGCCCTCAACGTCATCAGCTCATTTTGCTCGGGCCAAGAGATGAATCTGCAAGCGGCTCTGTCCTTACTTATCGGGCGCATGGATGAAAGTCTCACCAGCGTCGCCTTAGGTAAGGAGAAAAACATCGCCCGCGCCCAATACCGCGATCAAAACATCTTCTTTATGTCGCGCAACGTCAAGGTCAAAGCGTCCCAAGAGGCGCTAATGAAGGCGATCCGCGAGATGCCCGACGGCTTGCTCCACTTCTTAAGCCAATGCTTAAGCGAGGCGAGCATCGCGCTGTCCCGCTTTGACGCCGAAGGCGCGCTGCGCGCGCTCCAGCGCATGGCGCTCGCAGTCAACAACGG
The DNA here is from genome assembly GCA_944390115.1 of uncultured Anaerobiospirillum sp. Taxonomy (GTDB): domain Bacteria; phylum Pseudomonadota; class Gammaproteobacteria; order Enterobacterales; family Succinivibrionaceae; genus Anaerobiospirillum. The sequence goes on along the minus strand of CALXOW010000036.1, from coordinate 14,690 downwards.
TGCAGTGCGTTTCTTAAGCCCCGAGCTGATCTAACAGCAAGAAACAGAAAAAAAAAACAATGCCAACTAGCAGCGCGCCCCTGCTCGCCTTTTATGGGGGCTCATTTAACCCGGTGCACTACGGTCATATCAAGACCGCTCAGTACTTAGCGCAGCTCTTACCTGAGAGCAAAATCATATTCCTGCCCAACAGCAGCCCGCCGCACAAGGACACGGCGAAATTATGCTACGAGGCACGCCGCGCGATGCTGAAAGCCGCCATTGAGGAATGTTTACCTGAGTGCGACGCCCAAAGCCAATCGCGCTACAGCATCTGCGATCTCGAAGCGGACGCCTCACAGCGCCACTACACTGTAGATACGCTCCAGCAGCTTAATCAGCTTTACCCCAATAACGAGCTGGCCTTTATCATGGGCTGGGACTCGCTGGTAACTTTGGATCAATGGAAGCAAGGCTTAGAGCTACACCACCTAGCCAAGCTCATTGTCTTCAAGCGCCCGCACACTGAGCAGGAGCTACCGCAGGCGGTACAGCAATCTTTAGCGCAGTACCCCGAGCACTACCTGATTGTGCCCAATCCCGAGTTTGACCTCAGCTCAAGCGCGATCCGCCAACAAATTGCACAGACCAAAGTGGGCACGCCTCTACCTGAGCTCACAGCCGCGCTGCCACGCTCAGTCCACACCCTTATTGCAACCCATGGATATTACCGCTCAGCCTAGGAGCTCAAAAACAAACAGCGCGGCGGGTTGAGAGGCGTTCACCTCCAAGCATGACCGCGCAGCAAAAGCTACTATGTCCAGGTGGCAGAAGCGCTCACTCCTTACGGCGAATAGTCGGTAGATGATTAATGCTATTAACACCAGCAACCAAAATAGCCATTCACAGCGAATCACCTCCTTAACTCTTCACGGGCCCATGCTGGATTGGGCTCAATTTCGCTCATCCAAAACAGCATAGGATCTGTCAGCGCAGCTTAACGCTGCTGCACCTTAACAGTTTCCACTTGCCACCAGCTTACACGATCTGCGCGCAAAAGGGTTGTTCTTGCTGCGAGTTTGAGGTACTTGCGTGCTGGTGGAGCACGTGGCGCTTGGGGCCTGAGGCAGTGTGGTAAAATGCCTAGGTATTCGTTTTCTGGGAGATCCTTTGATGGACCAGTCGTCACTGAACCAAGCACCTATGCAAGCTGCCAACGAGCCGATGGATACTGTATCCAATCGATTCTTAACCCCTATTAATCGCGAGAACGTCGCAGAGAAAATCCAAACGGTTGTGATGACTGAACTGAGCGCGTACTACCCATTGCCTCAGTCCTTAGTCAATGCCCATATCGGCATTCGTAACAACCCAAAGCTGTCGCCTACCGGTAAGCTCTGGCCTAATTCACTCTTTATTCCAGTTGAGGCCGCGATCAATCTGCTCAGCCAGATCATCCAAAAGCGCTTGGGCTCGTTCCAGTCGATCGATGCTCAATCTCCAGAAGGCCTTGATGCCTTGATCACCGTGCCTTCGATGTGCTGCTGCCTCTTACCTTGGAGCAAGCTGGGTACAGTCATCCACAGCGGCAGTAGCCTCAAGTTCGACTCTAAGCTGCTCGACACTCCAACAGCTACTCTTAAGGATCTGCCTCAGTGGTCGATCTTTATCGACTTAACCGAGCGTGATATGTCCTGGAACAATCGCAAGGTCTCAGGCGTCTTCTATGCGCGCTATGCGTTAAGCCACCCAACCCAGCCAGCTGATCCAAACGCCGATCAGTTCTTGATCGACAACCTCATCACGATCGTGCTCTTTGACAATGGCGGCTTAGACTTAGGCCCATTTGTTACCTTAAATGAGGGTAAGACGGTTAACCAGGCCATCGAAGAGACCCGCAAGCGCTTACAAGAGAACCAAGCTGAGGTTGCGGGTATTGATTCGTTAAGCCCAGAGCAGGTCAACCAGCTGATCGAGAGCACTGTAGTCCACAGCCGTGAGCTCTTCTTACCTCTGTTGCACTTAATGGCCAATCAGGACAAGCTTGCCGACAAGCATGGCCGCAAGCAAGAACTCTTACCTAATCCTGAGGCCTACACCGTTGATGGCGGCTTAGCTCTGCCTGATGCCGACGTCATTCGCGAGTACTACCTCAAGTAGGATCTTGCTTTTATCGGCGCACCTGCCGTGCGCTGACCCAGCGCCCACGCCGCTTGGCGGTTCGGGCGCTTCGTTTCTTTAGTCCTGCGATGGCAACTCCATGACCGCTTCTACTTGGCTTTATTCTTCATCGTTCAGCTCAGACCAGCTTGCTCCAACTATCGCAAGCTATGCCGCTAAGCTGCGCACTCCTACCCCAGTTGCTTCTGAGGTGGTAGCAAGTTTGGTGGCCCGCCACAATGCCACACTTCAGGCTGTACCAGCTGGTAAGGCACCAAGTGCTCAGACTGGGCGCGCAAGCACCGTAAGTGGTAAGAGCGAACGTGGTAAAGCAGGAGGCAAGAGTAATGGTGGTCAAAAGTCAGGGACGCCGCTTTATCGTCTGATCAACCAGGACGCGCAACTGACGGGAGCTGCTGCTACGGCGAACCAACAGATTCAGGCTATCTTGCAGCAATACCAAGCCAAGAAGGAGCAAGCTAAGAGTGCTGCCCCTAGTGTCCGCGTGGGTCCGCAATTTTTCCTTGCAAGCGCGCAGGATGTAAGCGCAGAGAACGCTGGGGTGCTGTTGGACTTATGCCATCAGCTCAACCACACCGAGTTTAAGGTCAAGAGCGGTGATGACTTGCAGCAACTCAACAGTGTTGAGGGGCTCTACCAATTACCCCTGTGGGCGCTGCGCCTGAATTTAGCTGAGAGCTCAGATTTAAGTAGCTTAGAGCTGATGGTCTTGCCCCAAGATAGTCCTACTGCTAACTATTGTGGTCCGCTGGTGGTGGTGTTGCGCCTTAACTTTGCTGAGACCAGTCTGTGCCACCTCACCACTCTGGCGCACGATGAAGCCGCGCAAGTAAGTTGCGCCGCCTTGCTCTTAGAGGCGGTCGCTCAGGTCGATACTACTTTGCTCGACCAAGCGGGGGCGGGCGCTGAGGTCTGTGAGCAGTGCTACGACCAAGTGGTACGCGAAAGTTTTAGCGCGGAGCTCCTTGAGCAGAGCTTGCTCTTAGCCCCTTACTTTAAGCCCGGCACCACGGTTGAAGCACGCTATCAGGCTCTGAAGAGCGCCGCCTGCGCTTTAGGCTATGCCCTGACGCATTTAGATAAGGTGAGTGCAGCTAATACCCTCACCCCACTTCCTTCAGCTGGTGTGGCGCCGGTGACCTTTAATTGCCTGGTGCTTTAACTGCTATGCGCTTTTTCTGAACCTTTTGGCGCTAGGTCAGTCCAAAAGTTGGAACAAGTCTCGACTTGAGTCGAGTACTTGGTTTAAGATGCGCGCGGCGTTGCCTTAGTTGGCCGCATTCTTGGTTCATTTTCTTTTTTTTTTGTTTTAGTTTGTTGCGTACGGAAGCTCCTACCTTTGTACAGCTCGCATGATTTCACCACCCAGGAACTGTTAGCACTTGCTACTGCTTCCTTAGACTCCTCCAAAGTTCAAGACTTAAAGACCATCGACGTCCATGAGCACAGCTCGCTGACCGATGTCATGGTCATCGGAACCGGCACCTCCAATCGCCATGTCTGCGCGATGGCCGATCGCTTGGTTGAATATCTGGCCAAGCACGACATCCACGGCGTCGCTGTCAGCGGCAGCGAAGAGGGCAAGTGGGTCATCGTCGACTTAGGCGTCGTCATGGTTCACCTGATGCAAGAAAGCGAGCGCCAACGCTACCAGTTAGAGAACCTCTACGAAGCGATGGCCGCAGGCGTAGCCGAGGCCTAGGATGCGCTTTTTATTGTTGGCAGTGGGCACTAAGATGCCCGCTTGGGTCACCACCGGCTTTCAAGAGTACCAAAAGCGCATGCCGCCGCACTTAAAGCTCGAACTCCAGGAAATCGAGCCCGTGCGCCGCGTGAGCAAGGGCACTACCGATAAGGCCAAGGAAATTGAAGCCAAGGCGATCTTGGCGGCACTGCCTAAGCGCGCCTATATCATCGCCTTAGATGAACATGGTAAGCAATTTACCTCGATGGAGCTAGCCGCTAAGGTTCACGACTTCCAACAAATGGGATCTGATGTCGTGATCATTATCGGCGGCCCCGAGGGCTTAACCCCTGAGATCTTGAGCAAGGCCAACGAAACTATTTCGCTGTCCAAGCTCACTATGCCCCACCCTATGGTGCGAATCGTCATCGCCGAGGCACTCTACCGCGCCTACAGTATCGATGCCGGTTTGCCCTACCATCGAGCCTAATTTTAGTCAGGTAACAGGTCAGCTTCGTGTTTTTTAACAAACGCAAAAAGCCTAAAGAGCGCTTGCTCTTTAACAAGAAGGTCAAGCAGCGTAAGGCTAAGAAGTCCGCCACCGGAATCGAGGTTAAAAACGTCGAGCTGGAGACACGCATCTTTAAGCTGCGCGTAATCTTAGGCTGCATTGTGGTGCTGATCTGCTTTGGCGTCTTGTTCGCCAATCTCTATTACCTGCAAGTCATCTCCTATGATGACTACCAAACGCGCTCCAATGAAAACCGCATTCGCGTCTTGCCGGTAGTACCACAACGCGGCATCATTTATGACCGCAATCATGTGGTGCTCGCCGAAAACCGCCCGGTGTTTCACCTCGTGCTCTTTCCGCACAAGGATATTGACACGCGCGACACTATTGCCCGCTTAGATGCGCTGATGAATTTGGAGCTGACTCCAAGTGATGTCGAGCACATCTTAGAGCTGACGCGTACGCGGCAACGTTTCTCGGGCGTGGAAGTGGCCGATTTGCTCACCGAAGAGCAAATTGCGGTGTTCTCGGTCAATCGCCACCACTTCCCGAACGTTCAGCTCTCCTCGGACTTAAAGCGCTACTATCCTTTTTCCAGCATTACCACTCATGCGATTGGCTACGTCTCACGGATCAATGCCGCTGACATCGAAAAGCTCACCGAGCAAGGCATCATTGATAATTACGAGGGTACGTCCGCGATTGGCAAGCTGGGTATTGAGAGCTATTACGAGCGCATTTTGCATGGCGTCACCGGCTCGCGTGAGGTTGAGGTCAACAGCCACGGCCAGATTCTGCGCACCTTAAAGTACAACCCGCCGACCCATGGTAAGGACATCACCTTAACCTTGGATATCCGCTTACAGTACTATGCCCAAGAACTCTTGGGCGATATGCGCGGAGCCATTGTCGCAATTGAACCGGCTACCGGTGGCATTTTGGCCTTTTACTCCAATCCGTCCTATGACCCGAACTTGTTTGTGCGCGGTATTCGCAATAATGAGTACCAGCGCCTGTTAAAGCATCCAGGGCGCCCGCTCATCAACCGCGTCACCCAAGGTGGCTATGCGCCGGCTTCTACGGTTAAGCCGCTCTTGAGCATTATGGCCCTCAATGAAGGCTTAACTGAGCCTGAAGAGCGTTTCTGGGGTGCGCCGTACTATACCTTGCCTAACTCAACTCACCGCTTCCGCGATTGGCGCAGCTGGGGTCACGGCTGGCTTGATATGTACCGCGCGATCGAACTCTCGGCTGATACCTACTTCTACGATATCGCCTTTAGAGCCGGTATTGACACCATTCACCAATACCTCGACCTCTATGGCTTTGGCCGCTCGACCGGGATTGACTTACACGAAGAGTCGCTGGGTATTAACCCATCGCGCGAGTGGAAATATCGGCGTGATAAGCAGCCTTGGCATATGGGCGACACTATTCCGATCGGCATTGGCCAAGGTTATTGGACCACGACCTTGATCCAGCTGACGAAGGCGCATGCTATGCTCGCCAACCACGGTCGCTTTGTCACCCCGCATCTGCTCAAGGAAATCGTTGACCCTAAGAGCCTTAATATCCTCTCGATCTTCCACGACCCAGAAATGGGGCGGCGCCTCGAGGTCAAGGATCAAAGCTACTTTGATGTGGCCCGTGCCGGTATGTACCTGGTAATCAATGGCAAGGAAGGCACCGGCCGTAATGCCTTTAACGGCACCACTTATAAGGCTGCCGGTAAATCTGGTACCGCCCAGGTGGTCAACATCGGTCAAGGCGAGAAGTACGATGCCAGCAAGCTGCGCCAAGAGCTGCGTGACAATGCCTTATTCGTGGCCTTTGCGCCGTACCACCGCCCGCGCATCTTAGTGGGCATCATCTTAGAAAACCAAGGTGGTGGCTCGTCGGTCGCGGCTCCTGTCGTACGCAAGCTCATGGATCGCTACTTTGAGCTCTATCCTGATGGTTATGAGGGCGAGAAAGTACCACAGCGCGTCAAGTTTGGCCGAGGCGGCTTCGTCACTTTGCAATAGCAGGCACCAGATCCTATGGAAAAGAACCCATTAGAAATGCCCAACATGCCCTCACAGCAGCCGCTGTTGGTGCGTTGGCACTTAGATCTCCCGCTGATGCTGGGGCTTTTAATGTGCCTGTGTCTGTCCTTATTTGTGCTCTATTCGGCCTCCGGTCAGCATGTGGAGATGCTGGAGCGGCAAGTGGTACGCACGGGTCTGGCTTTTGGAGCCATGATTGTGGTGGCCCAAATTCCACCGAAATTTCTGTTAAAGCTTGCCCCTTACGCCTACCTAGCAGGCCTGGCGCTCTTAATTATGGTCGAGCTCTTTGGTGATATTTCCAAAGGTGCGCAGCGCTGGCTCAACTTAGGCTTTATGCGCCTGCAACCTTCGGAGTTCTTAAAGCTCATCATTCCGCTTACCATGGCGGCCTTTTTAACGCGTAACCCGCTGCCGCCGCGCTTTGTTAATGTCTTAATTGCCTTTGCCCTGCTGGCTGCGCCAACCTTGCTCATCGTAATTCAGCCGGACTTAGGTACGGCGATCTTGGTAGCGGTATCGGGCTTTATTGCCATTTTCTTAGCCGGTCTGAGCTTTTGGTGGCTGATTGCCGCTGCCGTGTGCGGCGCCATTGCTATGCCGATCATGTGGAACTACGTTCTGCACGATTACCAAAAGCAGCGCGTCTTAACCTTTATCAACCCAGAAAGCGACCCATTAGGTGCGGGCTATCACATCATTCAAAGCAAAATCGCGATTGGCTCAGGCGGTATCTACGGCAAGGGCTGGCTCGAGGGTTCGCAAAGTCAGCTTGATTTCTTACCGGAGCCGCACACCGACTTTATTTTTGCGGTACTGGCCGAGGAAACGGGCCTCATTGGCTTTATCATCATGCTTTTGATTTACGCTTTCATCATTTCGCGCTGCCTCTATATCTCACTGCATGCGCGCAATAACTTTGAGCGGATCTTAAGTGCCACCTTCACCTTCAACCTGCCGTTTTACATCTTCATCAACGTTGGCATGGTTTCAGGCATCTTACCGGTGGTAGGCGTGCCCCTACCGATGATTAGTTACGGCGGCACCTCGATGATCATCTTGGCGGTGACCTTCGGTATCATCATGTCGATCCACACCCACAAGAAACAAACTTTCTTCACCTAAGTTGGCGGGCTGCACCACTGAGCTTTGGTCCTGAAATGGCTGGCTTCATCCCAGCCACGCTAAAGCTATCTGGTGCAACTGTGTCGACTAGAGCCAGTGGTCAGGTTCACCTACGGCCAACTAACCTAAAACCAAGGGGAAAATGCGATGTTCACTCTACGCCCAGCTACCAGCGCGGACGCCCCGGCCCTCACCGCTATTTACGATCATTACGTCACTCATACCGCAGTCAGCTTTGCGTGTGAAACGCCGAGCGTCGCCGAATTTAGCGCACGCATGGAGCAAGTACGCGCCCACCAGCTGCCGTACTTGGTAGCTGAAGCAGAGGGCCAATTGCTAGGCTATGCCTATGCCAGCCCCTTCTCAGAGCGCCCGGCCTATCTGCCTTCAGTGGAGCTTACCATTTACCTTGCACCCAACAGCAAGCGGCAAGGCTTAGGGCGCGCCCTGTACCAAGCCTTAGAGCAAGAGCTTAAAGCCCAGGGCTATGAGAACCTCTATGCCTGCATCGCCACTCCGATGGTCACCCCCATCAAGGATAATGAGAGCCTCTTGCAGGACGCGCTTAGCGATAAGCAGGAGCATGCTTTCATCAGCTGGGATAGCGTGCGCTTTCACCATCACCTGGGCTTTCGCTTGGTCGGCGTGTTTAGCCAATGCAGCTTTAAGTTTGGGCGCTACTTTGACATGGTCTATATGGAAAAGCATATTGGCGTGCATGATGCCCCTCCGAGCTGCTACCAAGAAAAGGCTTAATTAGCCGGGGGCTTTGTGCTATCCTAAGAAAGATTTTGGCTTTCGTTTTTGTGGCGAAAGCTTGGTTTTTTGGGTTGGCGGATGAGCATATGCCTAAGCTTAACAAACTGACTGCATCGTTATCTCTTCTCACTACGGGGCGCACCTTAGTTATCGCAGGTGCCTTGGCCTTAGGCTTGACGAGCCACCAAGCAACGGCAGCCAGTGGCGCGGAGATCGATATCATTGAGCTGGCACGTTATGCCAATATCGATAGCGTCTTGCTTGACCGTGCCATCACCCAAGCAACCTACCAACAGAAAATTATCGATGCCATGAACCGCCCTTACGAGGGCAAGCCATGGTATATGTACCGCAAGCTCTTTATCACCGACAAGCGCATTAAAGGCGGCGTTGATTTCTACCTGGCCCACGAGCAGGAACTGCTGCGCGCCCAAAATGAGCTGGGAGTTGCCCCTGAGGTCATCTGCGCCATTATCGGTGTCGAGACCTTCTACGGTCAGAATATGGGCACCTGGAAGGTGTTAGACGCGCTCTATACCTTAGGCTTCCACTACCCTAAGCGCGCCAGCTACTTCTCCAAGGAATTTGCCAACTACGTCAAGCTGGCCACCCGCGAGGGCTGGGAGCTGACCTCGGTTAAGGGCTCATACGCTGGTGCCATGGGCATGGGTCAATTCATGCCATCGTCCTACCTCAATTTCGCGATTGACTTTGATGGCGATCAACACGTCAACCTCTTCACCAATAGCACCGATGCTGTGGGCTCGGTGGCCAATTACTTCAAGGGCCACGGTTGGGTCTTCGGGGGCGGCGTGATGTATCCTGCGCATGTCGCTGGAGTACCACAGAGCACCTTGGATGCCCTGATGAAAAAGGAGTGGCAATTAACTCCAGCTGAGCTTGTTGCCGCAGGTATTACCACCAAGGTCAACCTCTCGCGGGATCAAAACATCCGCCTCTACTCCTTTGAGCTCGAAGATGGCAGCTACGACTACCAGGTAGGCCTCAACAACTTCAACACCATCACCAAATACAATAAGAGCCCACTGTACGCTCGTGCCGTCTATGAGCTCTCTGAGGCCATTGCCCAGGGCTATGCGCAAATCAAGCAGCAAAGTGGCGCCACCGGGAAAAATCCCTAGCACCGCCGAATTTGAGGCGGAGCTCTTGAGCACAGAAAATCAAATGTTAGATGCGATGGAGCATGAGGTGCGTACCGAGCAAGCCCAGGAGCTCGAAGCTGAGCTCTTTGGCACGCAGCTGTGAGCCAGCTGTGATGAGCGTTGCGCTCTAATGATGACCTAAGCCAAAGGCGCTAAACTAAAAGTGCGGAACCGTGCGCACCATTAAATTTTGCTTGTTTGGAAGAGTAATGAAAGATCATCGAGTCGGGCAATTTAAGGCTAAACTGGCCCTGGGACTGTCCGTCACGCTCTTAGGAGCTGCGGCCTTAGTGTTAAATGGCTGCCAAAGTAATATCCCTGAGGTTGCCACGACCACCCACGGCGCTAACGCCGGTGATGGTTACACCTATGGCACGGGCCCGAACAAGACCCGTCCTTACCCGCAAAGCGATCCGGTGAATATCAATGGCGTGGGCGGTGCCACCCCGAAGTATGAGCCGCTCTCGCGCGGCGGTAATAAGGACTATACTGTCTTAGGCCAAAACTATATGGTCTGGACCAACTGCCATTCTTATCAGGAGATCGGTACTGCTTCTTGGTACGGCCCAGGCTTCCACGGCAATAAAACCTCCAACGGTGAGACCTACAATCAAAAGGGCTATAGCGCCGCACACAAGAACTTACCACTGCCATCCTACGTCAAGGTCACCAATTTAGAGAATGGCCGGGCCGTGATCGTGCGCGTCAATGACCGTGGTCCGTTCCACGAAAGCCGCATCATTGACCTGTCAGAAGGCGCCGCCAAAGCCCTCAATATGACGGGCAAAGGCACCGCCAAGGTTAAGCTGGAGCTCATCGATATGCGCTCGGGCACAGGCAATATCGCCAATACTAATGAGCAGGGTCAAAACATCGCGCAAGGTGTGATCTCCTCGATTATCACCAATAACACCAGCTCTACCACCCAAAACCACCTCTCGAACTTAGGCCAATACATCTCTGAGGTCAAAAATGGCGGTGAGCCGACCACTCAATCCAAGGTCGCAGCGGGCGTCGCCGGACTCTATCTCTTAGGCCAGGTGGGCGAGGCCTTAAGTGATGACAACTCGAGTAGCAGCTCTACGAGAAGCACTGCGAGCAGCACTACGAGCGGCCCAATGCCGAGCACCAATTTGCGCACGACCAACTATACGGTCAACTATGCGACCCCGGTCGCTGCTGAATCGGGCCAGGCCTATGTCCAATTCTTTAGCTCGACCTCGCAGGCACGCGCCACGCGCATTCAGTCGCTGCTCAAGGATAAGACCCCTTATCCTATTATCGTAGTCTCCGAGGAAGGGCTCTATCGCGTGCGCATTGGCCCTATTCCACAAAAGGACTTGGCTACGTCCTTAGAGTATATGAAGCAGTTGGGCTATCCTGACTCCTTTATCAAGCGCATTCCGTAATCACGCTTAAGGATAAACGCTTTAGAACAAAGGCTTTTGCACCAAAGCTTAAGCCTAGTGGGCCCTGCGGGAACTTAGCGACGCCCCTGGGCTCTAATACCACAATTTCTGACTCATTTTCTTCCTGTGTTCTTGGAGGATAAACGTAAATGGCGGTTAATATGGCTCACTTAGCTGCAAGCAAGCACGGACGCAAAATGCGCTCCCTGCTCACAGCCATGGTTTTAGGCTCAACCTTGTTCGTCGGTGCCGTGAGCGCCCACGCTGAGGAAGCGATTCCTGATCCATTCGCCGCCGTCCGCGCCCAACAACAAAATGGCACCAATCCGCCACCTACCACTGATGCCGCGTTAAATCCAGCGCCAGTCGCTCCCATCATCATTCCTGAGGCCCCAAGCTTTAACGCTGAGTCCTGGGTCTTAATGGACTATGCCACCGGCCAAGTCCTGTTTGAAAAGGATCAGCACAAGCGCATTTGGCCTGCTTCCTTGACCAAGATGATGACCTCCTACGTCATCGGTATGGAAATCAAGGCCGGGCGTTTAGATCCAAATAGCTATGTCACCGTCCCTGAAGACGCTTGGGCGAAGAAGGAGGTTTTCTCGGACTCCTCCAAGATGTTTATCGAGGTAGGCAAGAAGGTCAAGGTCTCCGACCTCAATAAGGGTATTGTGATCCAATCGGGCAATGACGCCTGCGTCGCCATGGCCTTTGTCTTGGCCGGTTCCGAGGAAGGCTTTGTCTCGGTGATGAACACCTACGCCAAGCAATTGGGCTTAAACGACACCCACTTTGCCAACGTCCATGGTCTCTATGACGAGAACAATTACTCCTCCGCCTACGATATGGCCTTATTAGGCCGCGCCTTGATCCGCGACTTACCTGAGGAGTACAAGCTGTACGCCCAAAAGGAATTTACCTTCAACGGAATCAAGCAGTACAACCGCAACCGCCTCTTATGGGATAAGACCATAAACGTGGACGGTATCAAGACCGGCCACTTATCGGCAGTGGGCTATAACTTAGTGGCCTCCTCGCAGCAAGGCAGTATGCGTCTTATCGCCTCGCTCATCGGCGCCAAGAGCGAAAGTGACCGCGCCGCCTTCTGCAAGCAGATGTTAGGCTACGGCTTTAGATACTTTGAGTCCTATAGCCCATTTGAGCAAGGCAAGACTCTGCTCACCCGCGAGGTTCGCATGGGCGACGTCGATATGGTCAACTTATCGGTTGCCAGCCCGGTTAGCATCATGATTCCACGCGGTGCCCAGCAAAGCGTTAAGATCAGCTACGCTCTGACCCAATCGACCTTTGTCGCTCCCATCAAGAAAGGCGACCAATTAGGCGTAATCGAGTTTAAGCTCAACGATAAGACCTTAGCCAAGTACCCATTGGTTGCGACCAACGACGTCAACGAAGGCTCGTTCTTCTCGCGCCTGTGGGACAAGATCGTCATGAGTATCATGAATTAAGGGATTACGATGGAACTCAAGCACAAGTTTGATCAAGTCTTAGACTTCCCATGTGACCAGCACATGCGTATCGTCGTGTTAAGTGACGACACCCAACCCGAGCGCCTCATCGACACGGTCAATGAACTATTACCGGAGTCCACCGGTATTGATGGGGTCATGAGCCAACGCCAGTCGGCCAACGGCAAGTACACCTCCTATCAGCTGCGCATCAGATTTAAGAGCGCCGCTGAAATGGAGCTGCTTTACGACAAGCTCGCCGGTTACGACTTTGTCATGCACGTGCTCTAAATAAGCAGAAGAAAAAAAAAAGAATGTGATGAGCCGACCCGGCTCAGCCAAACAAAAGGGGATCAGCGGTGGCGCGCAAAAAGAGCAATGTGAATGAAAACTCAAACGGCTTTGAGCGCGAGTTTAGCAACTTCTTTCGTTCTTTGTGCTACTTGGTGGTGCTGAGCGTCCTGTGCTTTATCATCTTTGTGGTGCTGGCACTGTTTCGCATCTCCAGCTTCACTTTTGACACCTACGACAGTGTCAATGCTATCCCCTACAACGAGGTGGGCCTGATTTTAGGTACCTCATCGCTCACCTCCGATGGTGCGCGCAATCCTTTCTTTGTGAACCGCATTCAAGCGGCGAGCCTGCTCTATCGCAAGGGCAAGATCGACTACGTCTTAGTGTCAGGGGACAATCGCCACGCCTCCTACAATGAGCCGCGCCAGATGATGAATGCCCTGATCAAGGCGGGCATTCCCCAAGAGCGCATTGTGGCCGACTTTGCCGGCTTCTCCACGATCGACTCGATCGTGCGGGCCTCCAAGGTCTTCATGCTGCGCAATGTCACTATCATCTCGCAGGAATTTCAAAACGAACGCGCCCTCTTTATCGCCAAGCGCGAAGGTATAGAAGCCATTGGTTTTAATGCGCGTGACCCCAGCTCCAAGTGGGCTCACTCCATCGTTTACATTCGCGAGATCTTTGCCCGACTCAAGTGCATCTTAGACGTGTACTTCCTCAACACTCAGCCGACCTTCTTAGGTGACCCGATTCCGATCGGTACCAGCCCGATGCCGAAGGAGCCGAGCAATACCCCGAAAAAAGCCACTTCCCGCCCTAAGCAGCCGGGACTTTCGGCCTATGCCTTAAAGCATGGTATCAGCGAACTCACCTTGGTCGGTAAGGAGCAAACAGACAGCGCGACCTTCTTGCGCCAGCAGCGTGAGGCGCAAAAGCATTTAGAGCAAGTGGTCGCACGTGACTCCGACCAATTGGAAGCGCAATTAGAGCTCGAGCTCAACTAAAAGAAGTGCCGCCTTAAGCGGAACTCAGCTCTGGCAGCTTGGCGCTCACAAAGGTCAGCAACTCACGCACTGTGGGCGAAAGATTAAGGCGCGAGTCCACCGCCGTTGTGCCGGTCAGCACAGCGAAGCCGCTAGACCGTAGCGTCACTGACGGCATCAGCAATTGGCCGGAAATCAAGGAGCAAACTCAGGCTGCGCTTAAGCTCTTGGACGAGCACAATCCTGAGCGCATCATCACCTTAGGTGGTGAGTGCGCAGTCAGTGTCGCGCCTTTTGCCTGGCTCAAAAAGAAGTACGGTCCTAAGACCGCCATCGTCTGGATTGACGCCCACTGCGACCTCAATCTGCCGGGCGACACCTACAGCGGCTACCACGCCATGGCCTTAGCCGCACTCTTAGGCAAGTGCCCCGAGCAAGTCACGAGCCTATTACCTGCCACCTTTACAGCCGAGCAAACTCAGGTCGTAGGTCTGCGTGATTGGGACGTCGGTATTCAAGCGCGCCAACAAGAATGGGGCGTTAAGCACGTAACCTCAAAGGAGCTACGGCAAAGCCCAGATACCATTAACCAATGGCTTAAGACCATTGGCGCTGAGCACGTGGTGATCCACTTTGATATGGACGCCTTAGAGCCAACCGATCTCTTCTCAGCTGTCGCGGCGGTACCACATGACGTCACCACCGCCGAGGTGGTAAGCCTGATCAACCGTGTCGATCACGAGTTTAATTTAGTGGGCCTGACCATCGCCGAGCCAATGCCGCGCATCGCCATCAAGCTCAGAAACATGCTCCACGGCATCAAGCTGATGCAAGACTAAGCACCAAGGCCAACCTAGCGGTAAGATAGAGCAAAGAAAATTATAGGAGGTCGGCCATGGGCCAAGTAAAAGACGATCGCAAACTCATCGCATTACCGTATGCCCTAGTACAGGTTAACATAAATTTTTTCATTTGGTGTATAATAACAGCATCACTGTTCGATCACAAATTGAGCCATGCCAAGGTACACCGTAACATTGACCGCAGAGGAAAAGGCACATCTCACAGAGCTGTGTAACACAGGC
>CALXOW010000035.1 GCA_944390115.1 uncultured Anaerobiospirillum sp. | reverse complement strand
GAAGAGCGTGAGCGTCAGGAAGCTGAAGCCAAGGCCCGCGCTGAAGCTGAGGCTGCCGAGCGCGCTCGTCGTGAGCAAGAAGAGCGCGAGCGTCAGGAAGCTGAAGCCAAGGCCCGCGCTGAAGCCGAAGCTGCTGAGCGTGCTCGTCGCGAGCAAGAAGAGCGTGAGCGTCAGGAAGCTGAAGCCAAGGCCCGCGCTGAAGCTGAGGCTGCCGAGCGCGCTCGTCGTGAGCAGGAAGAGCGCGTCCGCCGTGAGCAGGAAGAGCGTGCCCGTCAGGAGGCTGAGGCTAAGGCTCGTGCTGAAGCTGAAGAGCGCGTCCGCCGTGAGCTGGAAGAGCGTGCCCGTCAGGAGGCTGAGGCCAAGGCTCGTGCTGAAGCTGCTGAGCGTACTCGTCGTGAGCAGGAAGAGCGTGAGCGTCAGGAAGCTGAGGCCAAGGCCCGTGCTGAAGCAGCTCAGAAGCAGGAACCAAGCGCCAGCGCAGCTAATAAGGCTACAAGCGGCACTGATGTCCCTGAGAATCTGCTCTTTGCCGCCCCTAAGCGCTTTGTCAGTGGTGATGGTGCCGAGCAAACCGCTCCTGCAAACCATGAGCGCAACACCAGTGGCGCCGCCGCCGCTGCGGTCCAAGCGGCCGTTGCCGGAGTCTTATCGAGCTCGCTGCAACCTGCCGAGCACAGCGATGATCTGATGAAGGCAACTGAAGAGGACTTCTTAGGCAATAGCTTTAGTGAGACCGAGCAAAATCCAAAGCTGGAGAAAGCCAGCTCGACCTCCAGTAGCTTAGCCTCGCTGGCCGCTGAGCTCATTGATGACTTTGATGATCCTTTTGGCGATGATTTCGCCCAAAGCATCGATGAGGACGAGCCACGCAAGTAGCAGCGCGTTCTGACAACGTTAGCGTCGCCTCGATTCCTTATAGTCAGCCCCAGCGCCCAGCTGGGGCGATAACCCCGGCCTTAAAAAAGCTGGGGTTATTTTTTGATCTTGCCAAATTCTGGAAAGATGAATCGCTATCATACGCACCAGCGCACGGGGCATGGGGCCGCGTGCCCTCAAGCTAACAGGAAGCAGCAATTATGGACAGCGATCTGAGCTTTTTGCGTCAGGCCAGCAACGAAGATCT
Source organism: uncultured Anaerobiospirillum sp. (assembly GCA_944390115.1). GTDB lineage: Bacteria > Pseudomonadota > Gammaproteobacteria > Enterobacterales > Succinivibrionaceae > Anaerobiospirillum. The sequence continues at coordinate 28,572 of CALXOW010000035.1, read as the reverse complement.
CGACCCACTGGTCGGCTATATCCTTAATGCCGAAATTTCGGAGTCGCTCTCAGATAGCGACGAATACAAGTGCCACCACCCTGATCATCGTCAATATGTGGATCTGATCGACCGGGAAATCCGTGATTTCGGTGGCAACACCTTCGCTAACGCCTTTCGCAGCCTCTTTGACATGGGCCATATCAGCTACGAGGAGGTGGTGCATGATGTCGCTGACAAAATGGACGTCAAATATGAGAAGCATAACTCGGTCGAAGCGATCGAGGATGCTATCCTCTTTGCGGTCTTAGCCAAAGCTTGGCCGAAGATGACCGAGGAAGAGCGCAAGGAGTTCTACTCGGTAGCTAACCTCAAGGTAGATATTCCGGGCCATATTCCCTCATCCGTGCCCGCCATCGCGCTGCAAGCAGCCATTAGAATGGGTGGCTTTGCCTCATACCAACTTGCGGTGATCGTAGCCAATGCTGTGGCTAAGTTTGTCTTAGGGCGCGGACTTAGTTTTGCGGCCACAGCCACCCTCACCCGTAGCATCGCGGTCTTTGCTGGCCCGATTGGCTGGGCGATCACGGGACTTTGGACCGCGATTGACCTAGCAGGCCCGGCCTACCGCGTAACCATTCCGTGCGTGATCCAAATTGCCATGCTGCGGCATAAGTACAGCCTCACCGAAGAGCAACGCACCAAGGGCGCCGCTGCTGACTCGGAGCGTTTGGGCTACCAAGACGCTGAGCGCTTAGGCTACGAAGACTCAGGGCGCATCGGCTACCACGCTACCACGACTAAGCTCTTAGCCCAGATAGCTCCGCTCTGATGTACAGCCCAGAAGGCCGCGCCCTCTGGGCTGTGCGCTATCAAGCGTTCCAAAGCTCAAACCAGGACCTGCGCTTAAGCCCGTACGTAACTGCCAACACCGCTGAGCTGCAATCCAATGCAGTCTAAGGGCAGAGACAAAACGCGCCCGCTCTGCGTTAAAGTAAGCCCTGAACCGCTAGGTTTAACGTCGCTCCAACATTTGTTCATGCGTTTTTAGAAAGCCTCCAAAATCTGGCAAGATGGGGCGCTACTATGGGCTTAACGCACGGGGCATGGGGCTTCGTGCCCGAGGAAAGCAATAGGAAATGCCATTATGGACCGCGATCTCAGCTTTTTGCGTCAAGCCACCAACGATGATTTAGAGCCGCTGGTCGGCTACATTCTCAATGCCGAGCTCTCGGAGACTCTCTCGATCAACGACAAGTTCAAGCAACATTGGCCGGATCACCACCAATACGTAGACCTGATCGAACGCGAAATCCGCGATTTTGGCGGCAATACCTTCGCCAACGCCTTTCGCATCCTCTTTGACCGGCGCCCTATCAGCTACGAGGAGATCGTGCGTGATGTCGCCGACAAGCTCGATGTTCCCTACCAAGAGGACAGCCCGATCTCAACCATCGAAGATGACATCCTCCTAGCGGTGATGATCAATGCCTGGCCGAAGATGTCGGAACAAGAGCGCGAGGAGTTGACCTCGATCACCGACGTCAAGGTCGACATCCCATGTCATATCCCGTCGTCCGTACCCTTTATCGCACTGCAAGCAGCCATTCGCATGGGCGGCTTTGCGTCATACCAAATTGCGGTCATCATCGCCAACGCCGTAGCTACGACCCTCTTAGGTCACGGCCTACGCATTGCCACCAATGCCGCCCTCACCCGCAGCCTTGCGATCTTCGCAGGTCCAATCGGCTGGGTGATTACCGGCATTTGGACCGCAATTGACATAGCAGGCCCGGCCTATCGCGTAACTATTCCGTGCGTACTCCAGCTTGCGATGCTGCGCCACAAATACCAAATCCCTGAGAATCAACGCTTCAGCATCTTAGCTTCTGATACCCCGAGCCTTCTAGGGCCTAAAGCGCCACGCTTAGGCTACCAGGACTCCGGGCGCATCGGCTATCAAGGCTAAGCATCGTACCACTGCTCAGATAACGCCGCTCTAATCGCACAGCCCGGATACCCCTATCCTCTGGGCTGTGTGCGCTCACGCGCCAGAACTCCATGCATTCAAGATTTCAAGCTCCGCCAACACCTCAAGCCCCCTGCTCTTGGTTAATCAGCGCTTATCCTAACTTTCATGTCGTCGACTGCTTATGCCAAAATTATTTGCAACGCACATACAACGCACAGAGAAATCTGTTATAATTATGAACCAAACTTGCAATATGGGAGGAATGGCTTGTGAATAAGTCTAATTTAACGCTCAGAGTAGATCCTGAACTCAAGGCTCAGGCTGCTGCTCTATACGAATCGCTAGGCATGGATTTGAGCACCGCAACGCGTATCTTTTATATCCAGTCCTTAAGATGTCACGGCTTACCTTTTAAGGTAAAGGCCGATAAGCCAAATGATGTTACCCTTGCAGCTATGGAGGATGCTGAAAACGAAGAAATGATCGGACCTTTCAAAAGCGTACGTGAAATGATGGAATCCCTTAATGCTTGAGCCAGAATATTCAACGCAGTTTAAGCGCGATTATAGGCTTGCTCTTAGACGAGGATTTGAGCCTGAAAAGCTTGAAAAGGTCATCGAAATGCTCTGCAATGAGCAGCCTCTACCTGCACAATATCGAGATCATGCTCTGGTAAATTCTCGGCACTATAAGAATATGCGAGAGTGCCACATAACCCCGGATTATCTGCTTGTTTACGAGGTTATACGAAAAAGACTTGTTCTGCATGTAATCAGACTGGGATCGCACAGCGATTTGTTCTAAGTTCACTCGAACAAATCACAAATAAGCCAGGAACTTGCAGCAGTTAGTTATAGCTAACGCTAAAGTCCTGGCTTTTATACTGTTTAAGTCATTGAAACCTGCCTGATTAATATGTATGCGCAATAACGCCCGACTTCTAGGCCACCAAGGCGCCGCGCGCTTAGGCTATCAAGACTCAGGGCGCATCGGCTACCAAGGCTAAGATCTCATACCATAGCCCGGAAAGCTATATAACCACAGCCCAGAAGGCCGCGCCCTCTGGGCTATGCGTTCCTAGCCTCCACTGGAGTGCAGCACTAAGCCAGCGGAACTTCTCAGTTCCGCACGCAAGCACCGACCCTCACCACGGCGCTGGCCTTAAGCCATCACCCTGCGCTGGCCCTATGCTCCATCTCGGGGCAACTTCTCATCCTTATCTTGTGGGCATTCCTAAGCCTGTGCTAAGCGTGGCATAACCTAGATTTAACCTTTTGCACCAAGCCAAAGCATCACACAAAATCTTGAACTTTTGTCCTGGGACTACGTCCAAGAGGCAAAGAGAGCAAATTAGTGCGGCTAAACTGATTTACTAATTCTTAGATGTTTTGAGCTCACGCCTTGCCAGCGTCTGCCTCCATCAAAATCCCTACCTGTACTACGTTTGGAGTGACCTTAGAGTCGGCTCAGGGCTTACTACACCCTAATTAAGCCCGCGTCTCCGATCGCCCTCATTAACGTAGTAGCTAAATAATATAGCATAGGCTCAAATTACAGCTATTTGCGCTTATAGCGGCATACTTGGGAGTAAAGACATGATTTTCCCAGAATTTTTGCAACGGCTGAAGGCCGTTCACCTGCTCAAAGATAGATCCAAGGTGTCAAGCCAAGACCAAGGCCCGCAAGCTACGCCCACCGGCCCTGCTGTTGGCGCCCCGGTCAAGCGCCCGCGCCGGGGCGTGCACTACCTGATCGTCGTTGCGATCATGGCGGCCATTTTCACCTCAATCTCCAATGTCGCGCTGTGGCGTCACGTCTATCAGATTATCGCTGATAGCCCGAACCTGCCATTCTTGTTCGTGGTCACGGTCCCAGTTGCCATTTTCCTCTTAATGTACGCGATCTTCCTCATTCTCTTTTCCTGGAAGTACGTGCTCAAGCCTGCTTTTGTCTTGCTCTTACTTACTGGCGCACTTGCCACCTACGCCGCCTGGAGCTACGGCACGATCTTTGACTCGGGCATGATCACCAATGTGGTCGAGACCAACCCCGCTGAAGCTGGCTCCTATATCTCGCTCAAGTCGGTTGCCACCTTTATGGTCTTAGGCCTAATGCCAGCCATAATTCTCCTGCGCGTTAAGGTCTATTACCCGAAGCTTATTCGCTCCAACCTCGAGCGCGTGGGCGCTGTCGTCGGCACCTTAGCCTTAGCTGCCGTCACCATTATTCCGTTCTACCAGCAATACTCCTTTGTCGGCCGCAATAACCACAGCTTAAGCAAGGAGATTTTGCCAACCAGCTATGTCTGGTACAGCTACCGCCACGTTAAAGACAAGTACTTCACTGAGCCAATGAAGTACGTACGCTTAGGCGGCGACTCGGTTAAGGCCTCCACCAGCGATAAGCCTAAGCTCATGTTCCTGGTGATCGGTGAAACCGCCCGCGCCCAGAACTTTGAGCGCAATGGCTACCACCGCCCAACCAACCGCTTCACCAATATGGAGCCGACCTTAACTTACAACATCAGCTCCTGCGGCACCTACACGGCCTACTCCCTGCCGTGTATGTTCAGCAACTTAAAGCGTACGGATTTTGATACCAAGATCGGCGCGGTGGGCGAGGTACGCGACGGCATCTTGCAAGTGCTCAAGAAGGGTGGCGTCAAGGTCACTTGGGTCGAGAACGACGGCGGCTGTAAGGGCGTGTGCACGGGCGTAGACACCATTGAGATTGACCCCAAGAAGGACAATCAGAAGTACTGCAACGGCGACACTTGCTATGACGAGGTGATGTTAAGTTACGCTGACAAGTTAAGCCAAAACGTGACCGAAGACAGCTTAGTGGTATTCCACATCATCGGCTCCCACGGCCCACGCTACTACGAGCGCTACCCTGAGAAGTTCCGCAAGTACGTCCCAGATTGCAACCGTCCGGATGTTGAGAACTGCTCGACCGAGGAAGTGGTCAACGCCTACGACAACACCATTGCCTATACCGACTACGTGCTCTATCAGCTGATCGAGATCTTAGAGAGCAAGATGGACACCAACGACACGATGCTGCTCTACGTCTCCGACCACGGTGAGTCCTTAGGCGAGGGTAATCTCTACTTGCACGCCGCGCCGTACGCCTTTGCCCCAGAGTACCAGACGCGTGTCCCAATGCAGCTTTGGTTCCCAACCTCCAGCGCTAACGACATGCAGGTGGACTTACGCTGCATGGCAAACCTCGCGCAAAACGCAGATCTCTCGCATGACCATCTCTTCCACACCTTGATGGGGATGTTCCAGGTACGAAGCCACGAGTATGACCAAAGCCACGATCTCTTAGCGATGTGCCCGCTCCCAGCCGAGCAAGCTCAGCTGCAGGTCATCCCACATCCGGAGGAAAATCCGCACTTAGAACCTTAATTCCCGAATCTCAGCTCATAGAAGCATCACAAAAGACATGTTGCCCCAGCTCTCCTTCCAAGTACTGGGGCTCCTTGCGTTATATTAAACCATCAGCATCAAGCACAATTGCCTCCAGCAAGTCAGCTCCAGGCCATCAACCACCGACACGCGACAGCGCAATTTGCTGGTCACCTGGACAGGTCTTGAGCTTATAGGGCACACCTGACCTCGTTCACGCAACCTGTGACCGCGCCTGGAGCGCGGCTGGAACCGGTCGCTCCTCAATTGCGGCCGCGCCCCATTCCAGTTCGCATCACAGCAGCGCCCAACTGTCTGCAATAAACGCCTGTATCCAAGACCACGCAGTGAGGAGCTCAAACTCGCTGCCAGGGACTTGAGTGTTTCGCTAAACGTGGAACACAATTGGTTAGGGTGCCGCTAGAACTCAGAAGATACGCCAAGGGCCACTGAGCTCAGGCCTTGGAGTATAAGCGCCGCGCCTTATTGTGCTGACGGATGATTTTTCTTTTTCTGACAAGTGCGCGCCGATCGCCTATAATCTGCCTGAAATGTAATTTTTCAGGGCCACTGCTCCTAAGGGTCCTGTCACCGCACTGCTTTACGTGCTACCGCCGTGGGTTTAACCAAGTCTGCTTTGCGCACGCTCTAGACTTGGGTTGGTGCCCTGTCTTATCTCTCTTTCCTTTGGTACCTATTACTGGGACTGCTCGTTCAGTCTTCAGCTGGTATTGCTTGAGAGAAAGTGGCTGGTGGTGCCAAGCAGCTTTGCTCCTAAGGATGCTATTTTTCTGCGATGACTCAATCTCTTGCCGCTTTAATGCAGCCGTGGCGCAACGAAGCCAAGGCTAAACTCAACAGCGAAGAAATCTTCCTGTTAGATCATCCTACGGTCCAAGATCAAGGTTTCCGGGCCGTACTGATGCCTTATAGCGTCAAACAGCGCGCGACCTTACAGGCCTTAGCGCAAGATGAGTGCGCCCAAAAGGTCATGGCCGCCGTCACCAAGATCGAACAAAAGCTGCAATTGCTCAAGGCCCACGGGGCCGACTTTGAGGCTCATAAGGAGCGCTATCAGGTCAAGATCTTAAGTGCGCTCGCGGCCCAAGGCGAGCACTTTGACTTGGAGCAAGATGCCGATCTCTACCAGACGCTGCGCATCTTAGAGATTAACTCGATGGTCGCCCCCCAAGGCAGCCTGGGCGTAACCGCGACCTTCTTGCAGAGCATCGCCGCCTATTTAGAGCTCTATCCTCTGTGCTATTTCCTCCACCAAATGGGGGTCAAGGGTAGTGACTTTAGCCCAGAGCAAATGAGCGATCCCGTCTTTGACGGCTTAGATGAGGCGCACAAAGAGCGCATCGCCCTGTTTGCTACCGTGATCTGCGACTTTGACGGCTTTACTCAATCAAGCCTCGAGCTGGTCGAGCTCGTAGACGCCTTACTGCCTAGCAGCGCTGATATGAAGGAGCTCGCCACGCCATTAATAGGCTGTGCCTTACTGGGTCTTGATAAGAGCCTACAAGCCCTGCACAGCCTTAAGACCTTACAGCCTGAGGCTTCACTTCCTGAGCTCATTAGCACGCTCAGTGAGTTTTGCGCCAATGACAATCAAGATGGTCCGGCCTTAGTGCGCTTTAATGCCCTGGTGCAAAGCTCTGCCTTTGCCCGCTTAAAAGCCAAAGCCCAGCAACTCAAGCCGCAGCTCGACGACTTCGAGCTCATAGACGTTGGTCCCAAGAACAAAGGCCCACTCTACCAAGCCAAAAAGGAGCTGACCTTAACCGTCGCCGCCGATGAGCTTACGGCCTTAGACCAGGGCGCGACCACCCCAAACCAAGCTCCAGCTCACACTAGCGCAGCAGCAAGCTCCGAGCTGTCCTTTGCTGCCAGCGGTACCTTAAGCACCAGCTGGGGTAATCCTTTTGCAGCGCCCGCCCCTATAGCCAGCGCCGCCCCAGCTCAGCCTTCAAGCGCGACGCCAAGTGGTACTGCCTCGTCGGCTTCAGCGCCTGCCCCCAGCGCTGGCGCAAATTCAGGCTTGGGCCTCAGCATCTCATCGAGCTTAGATGCGGGCACTATGGGCTTAAGCACCAATGCCGGGGCGAGCGCTCCACGCGGCTTGAATTTACTCAACGCCGCAAGCACTGACAGTGCTGTGGGCCTCGGTATCAGCAATGCGGCCGGTGCTCAAGTCCGCACTGCGCCTGCCTTGGGCTCAGCCCCATCAGGGCTCAAGCCTGAGGCAGCGGCTCAACTCAGCGCTGTTAGTGACGCTGCGAGCAACTTAGGCGTAAACTCAGCCACACAAGCAAGCTCTGCGGCAAAGAAAAGCAATGCGCGTATGGATTCCTTAGAGCTTACCAGCGCGGTAATTACCTCAGAGGTCTCAGGCCTTATGAGCTCGGCAGCTGCGGACGGTTTAAGTTTAAGCGGGGCTAATAAAGACCAACTGTGGTCAGCTCCCTCGAGATCGAGCGTGGGGGCTACGGCTCCAGCGCCTGAGACCCCAAAGCCTGGCCTTGCCGCAGGCTTAGCCCTCACCCCAGCCGACGCCCCAGCTTTAGCTCAGACTCAAGCTGCGCCTCAACCGCACGGTGATGCCTTGGCCGCAACTGAAACTGAGCAGGCGGCACCGGATGCAGCGGCTCCACTCGACGCCGCAGTGCATGACCAAGCTGCCGCGCCAACTAAGCCAAATGCTGCACCAGCTGACACTAGCGCTGAAAGTGCTGAGAGCGCTCCAGTGGACGCATCTCAAGCTCCATCTGCTAACAGCGTAAGCTCAGCCTTTGGCGCTCAGGCAACAAGTGGAGCTAATTCCGGTTTAGCGCTCACAGCCGCCGGTCACGCTGCCCATAGCTCCATGCTAAGCTCGGGTTTTGGTGGTGGATTGGCGCTTACGCCAGCCAGCACGGCGCCTGAAGCCGCAGCTAGCACCAAGGCCGCGTCTGAGCCAGAGGGCGCTCCAGCCGCTGGCGCCCAGGGGGTTAAGTCCGCAGAGCAGAGCGCGGGCTCCTTGCTTGAGCCAAGCTCGACTCAGGGGGCCCATGGTCTAAACTTACAGTCCGCCACTGGGGCACCCGGCAGTTTAAGTACAAGCACTGACGCTAACCTGATCTCAGCTGACGCCAGCTTAGGTCTTAGCTTGGCGCATGCCGACCGTTTTGGCTTACAGCTGACTTCAGCTGCTGCCGCACAAAAAGCAGCCCGCTCCTTTGAGCCAACCGACCAGGCAAGCCTCAGTGCAGGCCTAACCCTAACCCCGGCCGACGCTATTTCTGCAATCGCGCCGCATGGCTTAGCATCAGCCTCAGCAGCCAAGGCCACCACGCCAGCCGCCCCGGCTCAAACTGCCACAGCTTCAGAGCGCTCATTTGCGGTCACTTCCGCGCGCGCTCAGAGCGGTACGGCCGACATTGATGCGCACTCAGCTAAGAAGAGTGTAGCCCGCTTAACTGAGCGCGCTAAGGACGAGAGCACGGTCAGTGTCGCTCAGCAAGAATCTGAGGCCAGTACCCAGCGTGCTGCCGGTACTCAAGCTGATCCGGCTCAAGACCAAGCTTCCCACGCAAGCGCCGAGCAGAGCGCTGTCAGTGGCGGTGCCTCGGCAACAGCAAGCTCTGACGCTGGCTCTAATGCACTTGTAGGCGCTTTAGCTGCTGCCAGCTCAGGGGATAAGCATAGTGCTGCTCGTGATAAGGGTGGACTGAGTTTAACTAACGCAGCTGGTGACTTAAGTGTCCGCAACAGCGCCGACGCGACGCAAGCTACCTCTAGTGCCGCCAGCTTAGGCTTAAGCCTGAGCCCGGCTGATGCCTCAACTGGCCTTAAGCTGGCTGCCGCTGCTGACAACAAAGCCCCAGCAGACTTTGCTCCGGCGGCAGGCTGGAGCAGTGGGTTAGAGCTTGCTCCAGCTAGCACCACTGCCAGAGATGAGAGCAAGTCTCATTCTGAGGCTCATGCTCGCGCTATTTCTGCACCGGCACCAAGCCCAGCCCACGCTGACTCCAATACGGACCAAACTACCAGCACAGCTCCTGGCTCTAATATCAGCCCAGCATCAGCTGCTAGCTCAGCTGCGGCCATGGGCTTGGAGCCTAGGGGCGCGCGCGCCCAGAGCGCAAGTAGCATCACAGCTCCTAAGTCTGGCACTGCCACTACGTCAGGTGCAGGCTTAGCCCTAACTTCAGCGGACTCTGCTCAGAACTACGCTACTGAAACTGCCCTTACGGTTCAGCATGGAGGCTTAGAGCTGACCTCTGCTACCAGCGCAGCAAGCTCGACCGCTGAACCAAACACCGCCGCGCCAAGTGCGCCTATTGCGGCGTCGCACCAGGCACCGGCGGCACCTCAAGCTAGCGCTCAAGCGACTCCGGTTCAAACAGGGGAATTAAGCTTAGGGGCCACCTCGAGTTTAGCGCGAAGCCCAGCTTTTAATGCTTTAGCCGCATCCACGCTGTCCCAGCAAGCTAGTGCTTGGGACTTACTTAAGCCAAGCACCAGTGACGTGGGCTCAGCTGAGCTCTTAGGCATAGTAACGGCCGCTCCAACAGTCGCAACCCCAGACGCGGGTGCGGGCGTTGCAGCTCACGGGACGGGCGTGGGCGCTAATGCTCAGGTCAACGCTGAGAGTGCGGAGTCTCAGACCAGCACTGACACCGCAGTTAGTGACTCTAAGACTGCGGTAGCAAGTGATGCTAGTGCCACAACAGCAAGCCATGCTGAGACCACCCACTCAGATGCGGCAGTCGCTGCTGACGTGCCTGAAAGCTCGGGCCTTGAGGCATCAGACAATAAACCTGCAAGCACGGATTTTGCCCCAGCAGCAGAGCATACGCGCGGCATGCGTGCAACGAGCGCCCACTCAGACCGTACCCAGAGTGAGACGGTAGAGCGAGCTAATAGCATTAAGCATAGTACCGGACGCAGACACGTGACCGAGTCGCAAGAGCGCGTCTGGCGCCAAAGCGATATCGGCGAGCGCCGCGCCCAAGAGGCCGCCCCTGAGCGCTGGGTCAGCAGCACTGTCCGGGCACGCTATGGCGCCAGCTCGGCTCATGCGCGCTTTGATGAGCGCGTTAAGATCTTCTCGCGTAAGAGTGATAACACCACCACTGAGCGCACTATTGGCGATATCGAGCAAGACCAAAAGCAACGCTTAGAAGCTGAGATGAACTCCCCTGAGTTCCAGGCCCTGCGCGCCAGCCGTGCCGCCCAATATGCCGCCGCCCAAGCAGCAGCCGAAGCTGCTGCGGCCGCAGAGAACAGCACAGAGCCTAACCCACCAGGTGCTGCGGCTACCAGCACTACGTCAGGTGGCTCAACTCAAACCGCAAGCACTCAGGCTAAGGCCCCTGCTAAAAAGGCGGTCCGTCCCGTTAAGTACGTAGCTCCGACCTTGGAGGTCACAAGTGCGACCACTGCTACCGCTGAGCAAGCTCCCGATCTTACAGGGGCGGGCGCTGCTGTAGCCAGCTCAAGCCCAGAGCTTGCGCCATCAGAGCAGAGCGCGGTCAGCTCAGAGCTGAGCTTAGGTACGCCTAGCAGCTTAGATTTAGCCTTTAGTGCGGCCGCTTCGAGCACAAACTCTTGGAGTAACTTCATTGCGCCAAGCACTGATGGTCTTACCATTATTGGCTCTGATAATCAAGCCGCCCCAAGCCCAGACCCTGCGCCTAGCGCCGCGAGCGCACCAATCAGTGCAGCCGACTTATGGCACAGCACGGTCAACACTGTAAAGAGTGCACAGCAAGCTGCTCAAGCGCGTAAGAGCGCCCAAGCGGCACACACGCCACATCCTGGCACAGCTAGCGCCCAGCAGCGCAGCAAGGATGAAACCCCTGCGTCCGCCTCGGAGGCATCAGCTGATAAACCTGCGCGCTCAGCTCAGCGCTCGAAGCCAAAGCGTGCGCGTGCGTCAACTCAAACTAAGGCGTCCAGCACAGCATCGCAAACCAATACCAGCGTTCTGACTCCAACGGATGAGGCCCCATTGGCCTTATCAGGGGTCGGTGCGGACACGGTCGCTGTAGCTCAGACCAAGGCAGAAAGTGCAACCAGCGCTGATGCTGGTGCTCAGCAAACTGCCTCGACTGAGACGCCAACTCACACTCCAGCTGCCACCACTCAAGCTAATGCTTCTGAGGAAAAAGCTGCGGCTGTTGCCTCTCAGGACAGCACTGCAGCAAACGTCGCAACTGTAAGCACAACGGCTAGCACATCGGAGCGTACGGACTCTGAGACTGGACACGCTTGCAGCACCCCAGATACGAGTGCCAACGCTGTTGACGCAAGCTCTAAGCGCGCCAATGCAGCAGTGGAAGGAGCACCAAGCACTGATGACGCCCTGTCAGGGGGTACTGTTATCACGACCGGCAGCGCTAAGAGTATCGCTCAGCTCTCCCCTGAGCTCCAGGAAGCCTTTGCTGCGGCCAGTGCCGCTTGGGATTTAAGTGGTGAGAGCACTGAGAGCACCAAGCGCCGCAATAAGAGCAAGAGTGCTCAGACTGATGACAGCTCACACTCTGATGAGCTTGATACGTCAGGCGCGCCAGAACTGAACGCAGCTAGCCCAGCTAGCGACACGCCAGATACCACTTGTGACTCCAGCACGGCAGAGAGAGAGTCTGATGCTGAGGAGGATCAAGTCCCATGGCTGACCAGCGATACTGACTCTAAGGTCAGTACTCAGTCCAATGGCACATCCATCCCTGAAGTACAGTCGAGTGCCGCAGAGAGTACGGCTAAGCCCAAGCGCGGACGCAAGTCCAAGGCTAAGGCTGCAAGCTCAACTGAGGCAGCATCTGAAAACACTGAGGCCAACAGCGCCCGCACCACTGAGAGTGCAGACGCTGAGGGCAAGGCTAAGCGCCGCCGCAGCCCGACTAAGGCTAAGAAGCAAGTTGCTGTGGCCGAGGACTTAAGTGACATTGAGCAAAAGCTGACCTCAGGTGCATCCAGCAACTTGAACTCGCAGGAGCGTGCGCAAATCAATGCGGCGGCCGCCGCTGCTTTGTTTGGTGGAAGTGAGACCAGTGCTGAGAGCGCAGCTCCAAGTGATACTGCCAGCAGCGCAGACTCTGAGCGTGAGATGGCTGAGCGGGTAAAGCTCGGGCGCGAGCGTCGCCGTAAGGCGGCGCAAGGGCGCATGGTGCTCCAAGAGCTGCGCACTGTTTTGCGTACTCATAAGCGGTCGGACCAAGAGATCCCAACTGATGAGCAGTTTGACCAATTAAGTGAGGCCGAACAAGCTAAGGTCATGGTGCAAGCAAAGGTCTTACTCAATTCCTTACTCAAGGAATTGGGTTATCGTGCGCCGCCACAAGCCAAGCTCTTAGCGGAGCTGGCACAGCTTGACCCTGAGAGCAATGCCTCTGAGGAGCTGTCAGGTACACCGCATGACGAGCCAAGCTCAGACGACGCACGCGGCACTGAGGTCGCGCTTCAACGCGAGAACCAAGGATTTACTCAAGTTGCAGCCGCCTACGATGCGTTAGCGCAAACTGATTACCAGCCCCTTAAGCTTGATCACGCTAAGCTCGAGCAAATTGCCCCTGACTTCTACGACCATATGGGGGATGAGGGCGTCGCCACCGAAGAGCTCAGCCCGGAAATGCGCGCAATCTTGAATAAGCAACAAGACCAACATGCCCTGAGCAAGTTGCGCCGCTTTGCCCGTGAGGTCAACTCCGAGCTCTCCAAGCAAAACGCCCGTGCCAATAAGAAGCAGGCAGGATTAACTGAGAGTGAAGTTGCCGCACAGGGCGTCAGCTCCAAGCGCGAGCTCACTCCTGAGGAGATAGTGCGGGCGCGGGCGCAAGAAGTGCGCCGCTACATCAAGACTGGCTACACCGAGCACGATCACCTCAGTGCCCATGAGCTCAAGGCCACCGAGGTTAAAGCAAGTGCTCTGACCCCAGATGCTCAGCGCCAAGCATTGCAAGGCGCAAGCGCGCCACCTAAGACCACTCGCCCTGAGTCGCAGCAAGACAGTGCTGATTTGCTTAACTCAGCTCAAACCGCGCTCACCCCAGATGAAGTAGAGCTGCCTTGGGATGAGGGTGCAAAAGCTGCTGAATCTGCACAAGCCGCTGACGGCACGGCCCCACGCTCAATGCGTCAGGCTACGCCTGCGCCCGAGCTTAGCCTCGAGCAAGTCCTACTGAGCCGTCCTGAGCTTATAGAGCTTGAGTACCACCTGCTTTACGGCAACTACTTCCGCTTAAGCCAGGAACAGTACTTAGAGCTCTTAGATGAGCCTAGCGCTCAGCTCAAAGCCCAGAGCCAACTGAGCCCCGCAGCGGCCTGTGACCTGGTGCACTCAGATCGCCATCAGAGTCGCTTAATCGCGGAGCTGCGTCCATTTAGAGAGCTCAATGTGATGCGCCGGGTGCTGTTAGAGCTCTCGGATCAACAAGGCGATGAGCAGCGCCTACTGAGGCTACAGCGCGGGAAGTTTAACTACTACCTGCGCCTGTTGGGCCGCAACTTCTTCCTCACCGCCAATGCGCGGCGCGTTAAGGGTGACTTAGACCCCGACCTTGAGCGTCTCACCAACCTCTCGGCCCAGCGCAATGACGATGAGGTCAAGTTTGTGCTGGCGACGATCTTGCTCACCGGCGCGGGACTCTACCTTAAGTCTGAGACCAGCCCTCTTGCCGATACTTACCGTAGCCTCAACTTTACCCCGCCGTGTTAAGCTATAACCTCACTGGCGCGCCGCCAGCGCGGCACGCCTTACCCATCTCCACCGAATAAGGACATTGACCCATGCTTGAAGCAAAGTTCAAACGCAAGATTCAGGAGCTGATCAACAAGATCAACCAAAAGGGTAATCCCCTTTTGCCCAAGGCGCCACTTCCTGATACAGCCACCAATGAGGAACGTTTTCTGAAGCAGTTAGCGCTGGTATGCGCGGCCCGCATGGTTGGAGTAAATGATCCCTTCTTTGTAAACGAATGCCAGCGCTTGCAAATTAAGCCCAAAAATGGACGTGTTTTTGTGGCATGGGCTGATCGCCGCTTGGGACGTTTTAACCCTCTACATATTTACACGATCTTGCTGGCCAAGCACCTCGTTGCCTCCATGATGACCATAGGCGATCAAGTAGAAAAAGCGATTGCTGAGCAAAAAAATGATCCTATCAAGCAAGCTCAGCTGGTGCTTGAACTGCTTCAGGCGCAAATCATTCAACCTGTACCAAGTGTTCCAGAGCCCGTATCTCCAATCCCGCAGGTTAGTGGTTACCACATCCTCCCAGCTGTTGCCCTAGCCATCCCTGTCCAAAATAACCAGGTCGATGAGCAGGAGCTAGAGCAAATTTGCGCCAAGAACGAAGTTGATGCTAAGGAAATCAAAGCCTTAGCTCAATGGCTCACCGACCATATCGGTATCATCAAATACGGGCAGTCAAGCCTGGATCCAACGGACGAGGAAGCAGCTCAACCTAACGACACCGATAGCGCTGAGCATGCCGCACTGCCAGCACAAGAGCCTGAACATAGCCCAAACTAAGCTATAGCCCACAAGGCTCACACCCCTGCTGTGAGCCTTACATCTCTCCACCCCAGAAGGACATTGATCGACGCATAATTAAGAAACGTTTCTGGAGGTAACAATATGAAGATGTTCAACCCACCCCATCCGGGGCGCATTCTTAGGGCCAGTTTCAATGACGAATTTACGGTCGAGGACGCAGCCCGCAAGATAGGAGTAGCAGAGCAGATGCTACTTGATATCATGGCTGGTCAAGCGCCAATCACCCCCGGAAATAGCTGCATTGCTGCCAACCATCTTCCCTTGGGATACCCCTGAGATGTGGATAGGCATGCAACAGGACTATAACGAGTGGCAAGCAAACCACAAGTGATCACCGATTAGCCCCAGCGCAGTTCTCATTACCCCCAGGCAATCACCATGACCGAAGATAAAGCCCAGCTCCTCGCTACGCTCAAGCCCTACGTCGAAGCTCCCGGCCCACTCAGCGCCACGCCGCTAGAGCAAATCCCACCTATGCCCAACTTCCGTGACTTAGGCTTGTTTGAAGCGCTCAACATCGTAGCCTATGCCCAATTCTTTGGCATCAATGACTACTCGGTTGAGAGCCAGTGCCGGGCATCGGGGGTGACCCTCAAAGATATGACCGCGCTGATACAATGGGTCAACGATTACCTGGGCAGCCTGAACTTCTCCAAAATTCGCTTTGCTCAAGGTCAGGAGCGTGCTAACCTTGCTGCCCGCGAGATGGAAGCGCTGCAAACGGCTCAACGCAAGATGCGGGCACGCACGATCAAAACCATGGGTCCAGATGGTCACGTCACAAGCCAAAAATGTTCGCCTCCAATGCCGCAACTTGGTAACCTGAGCGAATACCAAGAGGTGCAACTGGCCAAAACGGCCTTGAGCTACGGTCCGTTTAGCATCGAGTTTAAGCGCCATTGTGCTAGTTTAGGTCTTGATTACTTGGACGCGCTGGTTTTGGTGGTGTGGTTTGAGAAATATGTCACCCCAGAGCAACTCTCTGAGCTGGAGGCGCAAGCGCGGCAGGAGTAGCACAACCCAACCAGAAGTCCTTGCCCGCTGCACAATTCGGCACGCGCCCCAAGCACAGGCCTAACAACAGAACCAGCCTCAATCAACCGACCAAGATCAGAACTATGACCCGTTGCTCTAAAGACGTAGCACGCCTACTCAAGGAACTTGAGCCCTTTGTGCGTAAGCCGGTAACCCCAGCACCTGAGCACATTCCACCTATGCCGCAGGTTGCAAACCTTGAGTTCATAGACGCACTAAGACTTACAGGTTATGCCCAATACTACAGCAAGGCCCAACGCGCAGAGGCTAATGTGCAGTCCACATTCTTGCCAACATCACAGAATGGCGCTAAGTAGGTAGAGCTAAAGGCGGGACCAACGAGGTCAACTGACCAGCTTAAGACGGCTCTAAGCGAGCTCTGTTTGGGCTGACGCAAGTGCTGCAAGCAGCAGCCAAAAACCACCTAACTGGAGTTTCACCATGGATTTCTACACCAAGGTCCATAACAACGTGGTCAAACTGGCCACTAAGCTTAACCACAAGAGCAATCCCCTCTTAGCACAGGGGCCACTCCCCGACACTGCTGCGTCCAAGCTTACTTTGCTCAATCAGCTTGCCATCGTTTACGTGGCCAGCGTTTTTGGCGTTAACAGCGCTGAATTTGCCAGAAAGTGCCAAAATCGCCAAATTAGCGTACAAGAAGGACGTGATTTCATAGCTTGGGCTAAGCCACGCCTGGGCCAATTCGATCCCAACTTGGTGGGGCAGCCCTTAGCGACCAAATTCGAAATTTTTAGTGAGGTCGCTTTCAACGAAAGTTCTGAGCAGCGACTATTTGCAGACTGTGCTGACGATCCCGAGGAAAGGAGCAAAAGGATAATTCAGACCATTAAGCAGCTAGTGGTGCAACCAACCAATACGGCACATGACATCATACCTGCCATGCCTAAGGTCCGCACTTACAGCTTCATGAGCGCTTTGTACATCGTATCGCTGCTGCAAAACAACGAGATCAACCCATCTGAATTTAGGGTGATGTGCATGTTCTATGAGGTTGAGCCAAGAGAGATTAAGACCTTAGCTCAATGGGTCTCCACCTATTTCGGGCGCATTAACCAAAAGTAACCGATGACTGCACTTTAGAGCAAAGTCACTGCACGGCCTAAGTTAAACCCCACAACCTTTCGCTGCTTGCTGAAACTAGCACTGAGTTTAAGCCAAAGCGGCGGTGGCTAAACTTAGCGTGCAGTGCAGCCGATGAGATGTGAGTCATGTGATGTTGGACTGGAGCTAGCGGAGCCTTAAGTAGAAGCTGACTTTGTCCCTTGTTGCTGAAGCAGGTTAAGCACGGCAAACGCATGAGCTCGTGAGACAAAAGGCCCCGGATTAAGAACGAGAAAGGGCATGTGCCAGCGCCCGCTCCTTGCTGCACCTCGCCGCGCTGCTTAGCCCAGTTATGCAAGTTGTTCCGCAGTTGGCCCGCGCAAATATCAGGTTTTTGCAAATTTTTGTGTGACTTAGCGCAAACTTAGGGTACAATGCGCGCAAATTCCAGCGAGAGCTCAGCTTACTGCTCTTTGCCACATAACCTCAAATGCCTTAAGTATGCTGATGTAAACGATTACATCAAGTCTGACCAAGCACCAAGCCGCAGCTTAACACGTAAGTTTACGGAAAAGAGAAATGCCGTAGGCAACCTCAGGTTTAAGCTTGGATCGAAACTAAAGTACGCAAGGTAGCCCCTAAAAGGAACTTGAGGTGGTGGCGTCTGAGGTGAGTGCTCGTTCGTTCTTTTTCCAACTTGCAGGTAAACCCATGTCTGTGCACGAGACCAAAGAGTCACAAGACGTAGCCGCTCAGAAGGCTGCGGCCCAAGCTGCCCCTGAGCAAGCTCAGGCCCAAGGTGGGGTTGATGTCACCTATCATGAGCCTAACGCTACGGCCCAGGAAATGAAGGCTGAGTTAATCTACGGCTTAGAGGATCGTCCTCCACTCAAGGATGCCGTATTTGCTGCGATCCAGCACTTACTGGCGATCTTCGTGGCGATCGTTACGCCGCCACTCATCATTGCTGGTGCTTTAAACTTTGATATTGAGACCACCTCGTTCTTGGTTTCAATGTCGCTCTTTGCCTCGGGTATCTCCACCTATATCCAATGCAAGCGCTTAGGCCCGATTGGCTGCGGCTTGCTCTGTATCCAAGGCACGTCCTTCTCCTTCATTTCCCCAATCATTGCCGCAGGTGCTACCGGTGGCCTCTCGATGATCTTCGGTGCGGTCATCGCAGGTTCGGTCGTGGAAATGATGGTCAGCCGTGTGCTCAGATTTACCCGTAAGATCATCACCCCACTGGTATCGGGCATTGTGGTGACCTTGATTGGCTTGTCCTTAATCAAGGTTGGTATCACCGCCTGTGGTGGTGGCTTTGGTGCTATGAGCAACGGCACCTTTGGCAGCATGGAGAATTTAGGCTTAGCCGCACTGGTCTTAGTCTCGATCTTAATCTTCAACCGCAGCTCCAACCGCTACCTGCGTATGAGCTCGATTGTGATTGGTCTTGTGATCGGCTATGTCGTCGCCTATGCCTTAGGCCGCGTTGACTTCTCGCAGGTTCAAAGCTACGGTGGCTTTAATGTTCCAATGCCATTTAAGTACGGCTTAGACTTTGACATCTCGAGCATCATTGCCTTAGGTATCGTTTACCTCATCACCGCGATTGAGGCCTACGGTGACGTCACCGCCAACTCCTTAATCTCGGGTGAGCCAGTTCAAGGTCCAGCCTTCTTAAAGCGCGCTTCGGGCGGTATCTTAGCCGACGGCTTCAACTCGATGCTGGCCGGTTGCTTAAACTCCTTCCCGAACTCGATCTTTGCCCAGAACAACGGCATGATTCAGCTCACCGGTGTTGCTAGCCGCTACGTGGGCTACTTCATTGCCGGTTTCTTAATCATCCTGGGCATTTTCCCAGCAGTGGGCTATATCTTCTCGCTCATTCCAGATCCAGTCTTAGGCGGTGCCACCCTGTTAATGTTCGGTACCGTTGCCGCTTCGGGCATTCGTATCATTGCCTCGCAGCACATCAACCGTAAGGCCGTTCTGGTCATGGCCATTTCCTTCTCCTTTGGCCTGTCAGTCGAGCTGGTTCCAGACATCTTAAAGCAGTTCCCAGAGGTCATCCGCAACATCTTCACCTCCGGTATCACCACCGGTGGCGTTGCCGCAATCCTCTCGAACATGCTGATCCAAATCAAGGAAGAGAAGGGCTCCCCTGAGGCCTAAGAAAGCCCCAATTAGCTCTCTTTCCCCGCGCCTAACTCCTAAGCCCCGCCCCGAGCAGTCAGGTCACCAGGAGTTAGGCGCGCTCTTTTATGCACGCCCCAAACGCCCTGCCGCTCCCTCAGCGCCCGCCCTAACATTCAGCGCTGCTTTTCGTCCGGCGCCTGCTTTACGCTCTGGTTCATTCACAGACGGTCTCGTTTCAAAAGCCCACCCCAAAGCCGCCCCTCGTCTCTCAAGCCCGTTGCGTCATTTACGCCGCAAAGCAGCCCAGATTGGCACAGGTGGAGGTCAAGTTATGGCTATCCCGGCGATGAGGCTCCGTTAAATTGGGTTCAGCCGCAAGCTAAGTCGTGCCGCCTCAAAGCGCTCACTGCACATCTAAATCTATCTCGTAGGCATCATCGATCAAGATGCACTTGATGCCATGGGTTTGCGCCTGAGTCTGGCAGTGGGCGTTATCGGCCAGCACCTGCTCTAAGCTGTATTCATCGCAAAGCCGCGCTTCGATCACGTTTGCATAGCGCTTAATGTCGTCAAAGTGGGCTCTGATATAGCGCGCGCTTAGCACCAAGCAATAGCAGCGCAGCTCTTTAAGGTACTCAGCGGAAAAATCCTGAGCCCAGGAAAACGGGATATAACAGCCTTCGACGATCAGGTTCTGCCGGTTCTCGATCGCGGTCTTGATCATTTCCCGCGCAATCGGCCAGAGGAAAGCTGTCAGGTCAGCGTCCGAGCACATGGGCGTCAGCTCAGTGTGACCACTGCGAATCAGCCCCATCTTCAGATGGTCGAGCGAGAGATATGGGTAGCGGTACTTCTCGAGCAGTCTTTGGGCTAACAGCGTCTTGCCCGTGTGCGAGGCACCGGTCAGCAAAATTACCACTTTAATCTCCCCACTATTTCGATTAACCCAGCCCAGCAAACACCAAGGCTCTGCCGCAGAGCACGGTCAGGCCCAAGCGAACGACCAAGTCAGGCGCCGCAGCGCAAATCATAACCTGACAACCGACTATAACACACGCCCCCGAGCTTAATATCGGCTGAGCGTCTTTGCTTCCAAGTAGGTCAGCATAGGCGCGGGCGACCGATCATGTTTGAAGCTAGCCCTAGACCATCACCCCAAATCAAACCTACCCACCGGCTTCGACCCCCGACCTTACCAAAAAGCTTTTCGTGAAGTTTTGGGGGGCCTATTTGGACGTGCATAAAAATCATTAAAATGGGTATATAAGCTCTTAGTGTTGGGTCTTTTCTTTTCTTGGGTGGTGCGCGTCCATTTTCGCTTCATTTTTGCTTCGTCTGTGTCAATTTCTAGATCCACCGTGAATCTTTGTGCTATGCATCAGGATCCGGGGGTAGAAAATCACAACACAGCGAGCTTTCTTGATCAGGCAGTCTGCACAATCTGCTGATTTGACTGATGAGCATGACCACCTCACTGGACGAGGCGACATGCTCAATTTTGGGGGCGCCACCCTGGTTCACCACAAAGGAACATGCACTGGATAGCATGGGTGGACCAAGTTGGCGCAAGGTTCTTTTGGTGTGGGCGCGCAGTAGGGTATCCAGTACCATGTGTGCTGCGCGCCCGATTTTGCGACCCAATAAGTCACACCTTAAAAGAACCTGACCAAAGAAACCAAAGGGAATTACAGCTTACCAGTACGTTTAGGCCTCCTAAGCCTAAGCGCGCGTAGCCAAAGGGAATTATAAACGCGGTAAGCTCATGGCCTGATCCCAGCACCAGCTGAGCTTAGGCCCACACTCCTCTATGCAGGGCCAAGCGCATATGCGCGCGGCTTCATGGGTTTATGGCTCAAGCAAAAGGCCATACCAGCCCCAATTATGCCGTTTCGCGGCAGGACGCCCTATGCCCTGCATCACACCTTATCTCCTCTACCTCTAACCATTACTTCATCAACACGCATTGCGCGCCCAATTTTTTTGTTACCAGCAAGGATCAGAGTCCAGCTCTAATGCGATACCGGCTCTGGGCCGACGACTTGGCCACATTACTTGCTTTGGATCATGTGACCAAAAGATTTGAGCGCCAATAACAGTTTTTACCCGTCAGGTCGAACTGGGCTTACATGTTGAGACATGTTCGACCTCACCGAAAGGGTTAAAGCGTAGGTACGCCAAGCAACGCAGAAAGTGCGCAGCTTAGTGAACATCGCCTAACCCCGGTAAGAGCACAGCGTACACGAAGAGGACTCAGGTAGATGCTTGATAGGAGTCAGCGCCAGCCCCTAAAGGCGCGCGGCTTGCCCTTGGTTTGAGTCAAATGAAGAAAGCTCACATTATCTTTTTCGTTTTTAAGACTTCACTTCAGTGAAAATCTCAAACAACGCCTTAAACTTCTTACTTGCGCAGTATCGCGCAATCTTCAAGCGTGCCTACGTCAAGGGCATCGCTTCCGCCGTCCTGCTCACCGCAGGCTTGGCCGCAGGCCAAGCTCAAGCTGATGCCGTAAAGGATATCGCTGATATCAACGCTTCAGAAGACAGCACGCTCGTATTCGATGGCACCACAAGTGGCGATCGCTTGGCGCTGCAGATTACTGAAAACTCAGTTCTGAACAAGGACTTAGAGATCAACACCAGTAACGCTACCACAGGCAACTACATCAAGACCTCTGGTACTGCTGATGCCAACACTGCCTACGTCTTAAATGGCAATGGCCACAACATCTCCATCACTGGTAAAGGCGATGCAGATGAAAAAGTCTTCACCTTCGGTAGCTCATCGGTTGCACCTAAGCTCCAAATCACCAATCTGCGCACTTTAACGATTGATGGCGCTAAGGTAAACCTCACCACCCCAAAATCTGGTAGCAACACCAGCAGCAACCAAGTCGGCGTGGATGTGGGCGCTAACAACGTCATCATCACCAACGGCGCTCAGGTCAACCTCAATAATAACACCGCAAAGACTGGTAATAAGGCCAACGCCATCCTCCGTGGCCTCAACATGGAGATCAGTGGTGAGGATACCGTGGTAAACATTGGTAATTCGCAACTTAGCGGCAGCAAAAGCACAGAGAACACCAAGGCTGTGCTGGGCTGGGCGCGCACCATTGATAAAAACGGTACTGAGACCTTTGCAGGCTCTGATATTACGGTAAATGGTGCCACCCTCAACATGTACGGTGCGGTCGTCAAACAGGCTGTTGACACCCCTAAGCCCGCCTTAGGCGGCTCAAAGGGTTATGCCGCGCAGATTCAAGGCAAGACCCTGAATATGACCGATGCTACCCTGCATGTCTTTGCTGACCATAATAATAGCGGCGATGCTGGCGCTTATGGTGGTGCAGGCGGTACCTTAAACGTCTGGAAGAGCACTCTGACCAACTCGTACTTGACCATTGATCAAGAGGCCTCATTAAACCTTGAGATGCGTGAGTTCACCAAGGACTACAAGTACGAAGACTCAGGTTACTACTCAACTGATAAAAAAGACAAGTCGCAAGCCCGCGATTATAACGGCTACCTGACCATCGACGGCGGTGTCGTAGTAATTGACGGCGCACTGCGTCACACCAAGGGCGGCCTTCTCGAAATCAAGGACGGCACCAAGCTGACTGGTGGCACGGCCATTAGCATTGAGAGTGGCAATGAGGCCAATGTCGAGAACAAGCTTGATAACGCGATCTTGCTTGGCACCTACAATGACGCAGCCAACCCAACCGTCAACAAAACAACGTATAGTGGCGCAATTGTTGGCTCCTTTGGTAACTCCACGATCCCAAGCTTACGCCTGTCCTCGACCACTTTAGACCAGTTCCTGAACTCCACGGATGAGGAAATCAAGGCCAAGAATGGTGATGTGATCACCGATAACCAAGGCCAGATTATCTTCCACCATGGCGCACGCATGGAGCTCACCGACAATAACCAAGTCGAGATGAGCAAGTTTGTGTTCGATAATGACGCAGGCGCAGGCCATATCTCAACCACCATTGCCGCATCAGGTGGTACTTCAACCATCGATATCACGCTGGGCAATCCATATGACCCAGATGGCCACACAGTCGACGGTACTCGTACCATCATGGCTAAGAACATGTCGATCGGCCAAAGCCTGCTTACCGATCCTGATCATGCCACTCGAGATGACAAAAATGCAGTGATCTCTGGCAACTCCTCGCTGGCTTTCCGCTTTGAGGCCAATGACCTGACCTTAGGTTCGGAGCGTGGTACGCTCAATGGTAAGGACAACTGGGATGGCTTTGATTCGTCGGCTACCAGCATTGGCGCTAACGAGTTAAAGGCTCACAAGTCCATTACCTTCGTCGATGGCAAGACCGATAAGTTCGTGCTCAAAGACTCGGTTGTCTTAGACACCACCTTAGACGATAGCGAAACCGTCTTAGGCTCTGCTGACAGCTCGAACACCGGTACCTTAAATGGTGATGACATCGTAATCGGCAATGACACGACCTCTGGCTCGATCGCGGTAAAGGGCGGTGCTTGGTCCACGACCCAAGGCCAAGACATCACGATCACCTCTGGTTCCTTAACCATCTCGGCTCAAGCTGGTGAGGTGCAACACGACGGTGTAGATGGCAATTCTAATACCGCTGACTACTACAGCAATGGTGTGGGCTCATCCCTGACCATGAATGGTGGTGCTTTTGTAATCGGCTCAACCACCGCAGGCTCTGTTGATAATGCTAAGATTGAGATCACTGGCGATTCAGGCGCTACCGCATTCTTAGACCTGCGTGATACTTCCGTCACCTGGAACTCGGGCTCGATCACCGTAAAAGGCAATGATCAGCGCAACGATAAGGCCGATCCTGATTCTTATGCTGGTGAGGGTATCCTCTTCGTCCGCAACAACCAGTTTAATGATTTCATCAACGGTGAAAAGCCTGCGGCTACCCAGCTGACTTTAGGCAACGATGGTGTTCTGGCTGTTGACGGCTCGATCACGGGCGAAATCGATGTCAGCAAGTTCGGTACTGGCACTGCTGATACCGCAGGTAAGGTCTTCTTCTCCGGTGAAGGTACCTTAACCACCGATGGCGCTTTGACCATTGCTGTAGCAGCTAATGATGAGGATGGTGTCTTAGCAATCGGTGATGGCACGATTGAGGCCAACCAGCTGACCTTAAACAACCATGTTGAGAAGGATGAGTCCTTTGTCGTCTCGGGTGGTACCTTAGAGGTCGCTCAGAACTTAAGCTCAAATAAGGGCACGGTTGAGTTCAAGGTAGCTACCGATAAGGGCGGCATCTTAGTGCTCGATCGCGAGGGCTTAAGCGGTGCTGGCACTGTGGGCGTTGACCTCAAGTTTGACGGCGCTCAGAGCAAACTTGATGTAGATCAAGGTGAGTGGAATGCCGCTGGTAAGAACGCTTACTTCACCAACAATGCTACCTTCTCTGTAGGCGATGGTAACTACAGCGTCACCGGCACTACTGCTTCGCTGAGCCTAGCAAACCTCAATACCGCAGCGACTAGTCCTGTTACCTCGAACATCTATCAGGGCAGCACCCTGACCGTAGATACGATGCAGGCTGGCGCCAACTCGGTCTTTGCTGTAAACGGTGAGATGACCATCAACGGCCGTTCGGATATCAATAGCGGTTCTGACTCCAAGGAGTTAGCCGAAGTTAAGAAGGCTGCTGCCACCGCAGGCATTAACTTAGCTGAAGCTACGTTTAATGTCACCGGCACTGAGGCTGCCTTAAACTTAGGCACTGCTGCCACCGACGCCTTAATCTCCTTTAAGCCTACTTCGGCTGATCCAAAGATCAAGGAAGTTGAGCTCGATAAGGCTTTAAGCGATGCCAAGATTAACTTAACCGATTTTGCGCGCTTAAATCTCGAGTTCTCGGATGCCGTAACCTCGAGCGAAAAGCTCACAGCTGCTAATGCTCAAGAGTTAAAGGATGCCTTAAATGTCAACGGCGACGTGGATAAGGGCATCATCAACGTAGGCAATCTGGCCTTAGCCGTTAACTGGACTGATGAGCAAAAACTCATCGCCAAGTGGGATGATGTTAAGGAGTTTGCTAACGTTGAGTCGGTAACCTCCGATCAGCTCCAGCAAGCCTTAATCACGGACGTAACCGGCCAAGTCGCAGGTCACTTTGGTGCTATGCAGACCAGCCAGAATGCCGCTACCGCAATCACGGTTGATGGCACCTTAGGTTTACATGCTGCCCGTGGTGACTTCTTTGCATTCACCATGGAAAATGGCGAAGCTACTGCGGTTGGCATGCAGCTTAACGCTAACTCGCACCTCTTATTAGAGGGCGCAGGTCAGATCGGTGCCATTGCTGGTTCGGCCGGTGCTAACAGCGACGTAACCATTGCTCCAAGCGTCATTGAGGGTGCCACCCCAGGTACCACCAAGGTCTTAGGTGCAATCAGCAATGTTGATGACTTAGAGGTCAGCAACAACACTACGGTTGCAGGCAACATCAGCGCTAACTACTTAGGCTTAGATGCTGGTACTTCGCTCACCAATATGGCAACCGGC
Source organism: uncultured Anaerobiospirillum sp. (assembly GCA_944390115.1). Lineage (GTDB taxonomy): Bacteria > Pseudomonadota > Gammaproteobacteria > Enterobacterales > Succinivibrionaceae > Anaerobiospirillum. The sequence goes on along the minus strand of CALXOW010000035.1, from coordinate 2,907 downwards.
AGCGCCGGTGAGTCTTACACCACTGAGCTTGCTAGTGCTGACATTCTCACTGGTGCTCAATTCTCGACCCAATCCTTGACCTTACAAGGTGAATCATCGCAAGATACCTCTTCGTGGATTATGGGCACTGCTGATGTCGCAGAGACCTTGCGCGTTGATGCCAACAGCGGCTTAACCAACGAAGTAATCGTAGCTGGTGGTTCCTTAAGCGCAACTGATACGGTCTTAGCTCAGGGCGTTAAGCTCTTAGTCGGTCTTGATGCCAATACCCGCACCGACACTGATGCTGAGGATGGCATTGATGAGACCGCCTCGTACACTGGTGCCTTTGAGACCCAAACCTTAGACCTGAACGGTGGCCTGTTAAAGGTTGATCCAGACTTAACCCGTGACTCGGCTTTTGCCTCGGTTGCTCGTTTTGTCGACGGCACCCCAGACTCTAAGCTCTTAGGTACGATTGATGGTTCGCTCTTTGTCGGCCGCAACTCGATCTTAGGCTTAGGTTCGCAAGACTTAGCTGAGCTGCGTCAGATTGCAGCTAAGTACCAGGTTGATGGCAAGCTCTCCGGCGACATCAAATCGATTGCCTACTTAGACGGCATTACCTCCTTGGCTCAGAACGAAGGCTTCGTCATGACTGCTCTGACCGATGCCGACTTCACCAAGCGTCTGGTAACCGACAATAAATGGGCCTTAGACAGCGATGGCGTAATTGCCAACACTATCTACTTCGGTGCTGAGACTGCTCTGGTCGTTACGGCTGATGCCTTAGGCCAAGTTGGTGTTGGTACCAATCCAACTGCGCTCATTACTATTGAGAACAGCACTGGTACCTTAGTCGCTGATGGCGGCGAGATCTTAATCTCGGGTGATCTGCGTGGTAGCCGCGACTACACCTTGTTTGCCGACCAGGGCACCGACACCAAGGTCAACGTGGTTGATATCAAGAACCAAGCAATCACTGCTGATAATGCTGGTATCAAGGTCAGCACCGAGAACGGCGTCTTAGAGGGCTGGATTAACAACACCAATGGCGGCGTACTCTCCTTAGAGGTCGCTGATGATGCTCGCGCCCGCTTATCTGGCGCTTCCGACCCAGTCTATGACACCTTAATCGCCTACTTCAACGGTTATAACAGCGAGCACGATGATGGCCAAGGCAACATCACCTATGACTACATCGGAACGCCAACCGCTGACGCCAATGGCGACGGCATCATGGACTCGCAATACCAGTACAGCAACTACTTCTTGGCTGGTGCCTTAGAGCAAGGCAACGGTTCTGCTGCTGAGGCTGCTGCCCGTTTAGGCGTTTACGGTGGTGCTCCACAGGCTGCGATTAAGGCTGGTCAAAGCTCGACTGATGCCATTGCTGCACGCTTTGGTATTGGTTCGGCTATCTCCAACCTGACCGTCGCTGGCAACACCCAGGGCGCTGCTCTGTGGTTAGCCCCTGTCTACAAGACCTCGGATTCCGATGGCTTTGACGCTCAGGGTGTGGACTACGGTGTCAATGTTGACCTCTATGGCGTTGCTTTAGGTGCTGATTACACCTTAGCTAACGGCATTAGCTTCGGTGCTATGTTCAACGTAGGCTCGGGCGAGGTTGATGGCGAAGGTGCTGCAAGCCCAGTAACCAACGACTTTGACTACTACGGCTTTGGTGCCTACGCAGGCTACACCATGGGTCAGTTCTCGGTAGTCGGTGACATTTCGTACACCGTAGCCGATAACGAGATCGAGGCTAACACTGCAGTCGACCGCGTCGGCGCTACTATGGATAGCACCAACCTGTCCTTAGGTGTCACCGGCAAGTACGAGCTGAGCTTCAATGGCGTCAACGTAACTCCACACGTGGGCTTACGCTACAGCAACATTGACCTCGACGACTACACCATCGATGGTGAGGAAGTCGTAGCTTCGGCTGATTCCGATAAGCTCAACCTCTTCTCGATCCCTGTTGGCGTAACCATCGCCAAGGAGTTCAAGGGTGAGTCCTGGACCGTCGCTCCAAGCTTCGACCTGACCTTAACCGGCCAGTTCGGCGATGACGAGTTAGACGGCTCGGTAAGCTGGGCCGGTGTCTCGAACCTGACCACCGACACCACCACTGAGGTCTTTGACAACTTCACCTATGGTGCCACCTTAGGTGTTGAGGCTCAGAGCGTCGGCGGTATCGCCTTAGGCATCAACGTTGGCTACACCGGTTCGTCGAACGTCGACGAGTTTGGTGTTAACGCTAACGCCCGCTTCGTCTTCTAAGACTTAGCCCATTAATCTCAGGTCCGCCCAGCGCCCGCGCGCAGGGCGGGTCTTAAGAACTGAGCGTACTTTTTTGCTGCGCTCGCTTAAAGCGCAGAGTCCTATATCCCTTGTGGGCTAGGAATCTGCGCTTTTCCCCATCACTTAAACATGAGGACATATCATGAAAACCGATAATGCCGCTGCCGTGCTGACTGATGCTGCGAAAAGCCTCGTAGCCTACCGTGAAGGCTCAATTTACGATCATCAGCTGATGCTTCAGTCCTGCTTTGACAACCTCAATGGCGTACTTGAGCAAGTATGGCAAGCAGTCCACACTGGGCCTGTGTACCAACACTCCCATGCGTCGATTGCTTACGAGAACAATTTTGAGGCATCAGTGCGACTCATCAAGGAGTTGCAGCAACAGATTACCTCCGGCAACATTGAGCTCTCCAAGCTCAACAGCCAAGCTAATCTTGATACTTTAGCTACAACCATCAAGATCTTTGCAGATATCGATGACAATATCCAAGAAAACGGCCCTGAGGACTACTCTCATCTTAATCCTGATGAGCTGCAGCAGTTGACAGGTTTGTCTCATCTTAATTAGCGTCGCTAATGCCGTACAATACTTGTGACAGGAGTTCCTTGCTTTTAACGACC
>CALXOW010000034.1 GCA_944390115.1 uncultured Anaerobiospirillum sp. | reverse complement strand
TCACCATTAGCTCAGAAGTGCTCATGTCGCAGTTATTGTACGGTATTGCGGCCTCAAATTAAGATGCGGGAGCCCTGACATGATGGTGAAAAAGCAAAAGTCTTATGATAAACTTTGCGGCGTTGGTAGGGCGGTTCTCGCTTTAACTAACGACAATCAAAGCTAGATTGGGTGGCATATCAGTTACGCGATAGAGCTTTGGTTCGTGCTCAAAGACTTGGCGTGGGATCACCAAGCTTTTGCGCAGTAAGCCTGAGGAGCAGACCTTAGGGTAAGCTGCGACCCTTACTTGTATCCCAGATCTTTTCTGTCAGGTAAATTGCTCACCAAAGTCTTGCGCTCGCGCGCACGACCGGTGCGGTTTATTTTTGAGAAAAGAGCAAATACAAATGGGTAGCTTGGGAGCGTGGTCTGTTGGTTTGATCCACGCAGGTTTAATTTCTTTTTGCGATAGCACTAGCTGCTAGCGCACGCCCATTAGGGCATAGTGTCCAAGTTATAGTTTGTGACACCGCATCGAATGAATCGTTTTGAGTTGTTGTGCTCGGTGCGTAAGACCTCGGCAGCATTTTCTCGGCGCGAGGCGACAAACACTAACTAAGGTAAGGAGAGTCATTAGTAATCGATTTTGATCATTGATTTAGGAGTTTGTAGTCGATGCATAGCATGCTTAACCAACAACATGTGCCATCTGACGACTTTATGCCCGGCGATCTTGACTTGTTAAGCCCGTCCGCGCAGCTCACTTCATTTATCAAAGAGACGCGCAAGGCCCTTAACATTAGTCAACGCGAACTTTCCAAGCTCAGCGGAATCAACCAGTCCAATCTCTCGAAGATCGAAAATGGTTTAATCTACCCTTCGCTCTCGACGATTCAAAAGCTGGCATCCTGCCTGGGCCACAAAGTTGAGCTCAATTTTGTGCCAAACATCAACAAGTAACGGAAGCGCAAGCGCCCCTTGCTTTTGCATGTAAGAGCAAAAGCTCCGAGCTGACTTCTTATCCTAAGGTCTCTTTTTCCCTTAGGAACAAGGCCGACTTGGCTTTTAGCCAACTTTGGACCAAGTTCATCTAAGCGATCGACGTCCATAATGCTGCGTTAGATTACGCACAAAGTTAGTACCCCTTTGGGACTGCTGACTTGCTGCTGGGTTGTGACAACCGCGAAGACTGTTGCTTGCAGAGTAGGCAAGAACAACTTCACAGTGTGCATGAGCAAGTAACATAGCCAGAGCCCCCGACTCATCAAACTTTCACTAACTTTCATCAACTTCCATCAATTCCGCATCACGCGGACCTTCCTCTTCGGCTTAACGCCAGCTCCTCTTATTTCCCAATTCCTTCAAAGCTATCAACCCACGTGGTTTCGTTTGTCTGCCAATAGTATCAACAAAATTGGGTAGATGTCTAATAATTTTAGCCTGACCTGCCAAGATCTGACCTAAGGTTCCCATCCTGCATTCACGTCGCAGCGCTTGTGCTACTGTGTTGATTTGGCCTAAGGCAGAGACAACAACGCCGAGCTAGGCTCGGCGTTGAGGATGTGGAGTATCGCAGGCGCGGGGCGCCTGCTAGGTAGCTATCTCTTAACGGATGTTAAGTATGCTATCCATTACCGTGTTTTGAGTCTGTAACGACTGGGCGTTAGCCTGATAGTTACGCTGAGCGGTAATGAGCTCAACTAACTCAGTGGTCAGGTCAACGTTGGAGAGCTCTAAGTTCGAGCCCTTGATCGAACCGGTGGAGCCGGAGTTGGCCTCACTGGCGATGGCAGGACCAGAAGATAAGCTCTCACGCCACTGGGTGTCACCAATCTTGGTTAAGCCTTGCTGGTTGACGAAGTCAGCCATAGCGACCTTGGCGATGTTATAGATCGAGCCATTGGTGTACTCAGCGACGATCACACCGTTCTCATCAACGCTAATCGAGGTCAGCACGCCGGTAGCATAGCCGTCATCAGTTGGCGACTGGCTTACATCGAAGTTCGACGAGCCGTACTGGGTAGCGTGCATATCCAAAGCTAAGATCTGGTTTGGATTGATGCCGGTACCCATTGCGGTGTGCAGGGTACCATTGGCCATGGTGTTGTCACCGCGCACATCTTCATCATCAAAGGTTAGATCTGTAGCATCATTTTGGGCACCACCTTGAGCTAAGACACCACCATTAGGATCAGGTACTGGAGGGGTATCAGGATTATTATCGTCATCCACTAAAGCCCCACCGAAAAGTACTGATCTTAGATCAGCTGTAGTGTTTTGGGTGGTGCCGTTTACAAACTCGACGCGGCTAGGGATGGTGCTATCACCAATTAACTCACCAGACGAATCAAACTCCATGCGGAAACCAAAGAAGTTGGCACCTGCACATGGACCAGATGCAGAAGATGGTACCGAAATCATGGTGCCTTGTTGGCCATCAACTTGAGCTACGTCAACTGGAGCACCATCGAGATATGGAATTACTACCCATACCGATGTGTTGGCATCATCACCGGTTTGACCCTTAGCGCCCATGTTGAGGAAGTAGTAGGTCAAGGTGTGTGCACCACCTAAGGAGTCATGGACCGTCTGCGAAGTTGAGTTAGTGTAAGTCGTGGAGTCGCTTGGATCGAAATCGACGTAGTACTGCATGAATGCAGCATCGTCTGCGCTGTTAACTAACTTGCCATTTTCATCACGTGGTACGCCGTACTGTAAGGTAGTGGTGTAAGTTTCTGGTTGGGTTAGATCGATTTCAACATCCGGATCTGTTGGAACACGTAGCCACTCACTATCCCAAGCTGGTGGATTTTGAGGTGTACCTGTGCCGGCAGTAGGGAACCAAGGATCGTCCTTTAAGGTGTTGGTGCTGATAGCTTCAACCTCATCAGAGTCAGCTGGGACGTTAACGCCGATGGTGATGTTATTGGACTGCTTAGGGGCGCCGGTGTCCGATGGAATCTGGATGTTGTGGGTGGCGTTTAAGTCTAAGGAAGCGGTGCGGCCTTGGTCGTCCACATCCCAGCCTTGCAGATAGTCGCCGGTGGCGGTAACGATGTAGCCCTCGTTATCAACTTGGAAGGCGCCGTTACGGGTGTAGGTGTGGGATTGATCGCCGTTAGGGCCGGAGAGCACGAAGAAGCCATTGCCCTGAATGGCCATATCAAGTGGGTTACCGGTGTCGCCCGAGAGTGCGCCCTGAGCAAATTGCTGGGACACTACGGTGTTCTGCACACCCATACCGGTGGTAACGCGGCTGTTGGTATATACGCTGTTGGCGTAAACATCAGCGAACTCAGCACGTGACTTCTTGAAGCCATACGAGTTGGTATTGGCGATGTTGTTTGAGGTCACATCGATGTGCTTTTGTGAGTTCTTAATACCGCTAACGGAAATTCCGAACATGACTAATACTCCACATGGTCTCTGTTCTGTGCCTACGCCTAAGATCGCTACGTTTTCATCTGATAGCCTGGCGCAAGATGTCCCTAAAAGTGCAAGGGGCATGCCACGCGCATTTAGGTCATGTTTTGTGCGCTAAAATCTGATAAATAAGCTCTTTTAAGGTAAAATTGTGTGACCTAGCCTAAGTTCGGAAAGGCCTTGCCGTAGGCTCTACTTAAAGGGCATTTCATGCCGGTCACTCTGCTCTTTAGGCCAAAAACTGAAGCTTAGTGGCAAGCTAAGGCCGTGCTGGGCGCTGGTATTGGTCAGATCGCGCCGTCACTGCCAGATTTGGTAGGCTCCTTGCCCATAGCGGCTCGTTCCTGCCTGAGCCTACCTCCAATAAAAAGCACAGCCCACTGCCAGGGCAGGCAATGGGCCGAAGTTCGATTTGAATTTGGGCTCAAATGTCTGAGCGAAAATTCAGTTAGGCCGTAGGCTTGGCTTCAGCAGTGGCTTCAGCCTGAGCCTCGGATTTATCTTTTGCCTGAGTAGCTTCAGGCTGAGATTCTGGTGCTTCCTTGTCAGGCTTTACCTCAGGCTCATCCTGGGAAGGCTCAACCTTTACTGCATCCAGAGCTGGTGCGCTCTTGGTTTCGGCTGGCTCCTCCGGCGCGCTCTGGGCTTGGGCTTCCTTGGGGGCTTCACTCTGGGCTGCTGCTTCCAGCTTACTAGCGGAGGCTGTTTCCTCTGAGCTTGCAAGCTTGGCGCTGTCAGTGTTCTCTGTCTTAGCCTCGTCGGTAGCCGCCTGGGGCTCTGGCTTGGGGGCGTACTCTGGGGCTAAGACCTCGGAGGCCTTTTGGTAGGCAGCCTTGGCGGCGCTCACGGCTTCCTCTTCGCTTCTGATCTTTTGGGTGCGTACCAGCTCCTTGTGGCTTTCGGCTAACTCTGCTGGCAAGCGTACTAAGAGCGAGGCGACGATCGCGACTATGAGCAGGGCGCCCATCATGGTGAAGGTTACGGTGTAGGAGCCGAAGATAAAGGCGGCGGCGTAACCAAAGAGCGAGCCTAAACCAAAGCCTAAGTAGAGTAGGCCGTAGTTCTTAGCTAAGTTGCGGATGCCAAAGAAGTCACTGATGAGCGATGGATAGATGGTTAAGGTGCCACCAAAGGAGAAAGCGATTAAGGCAACAGCGGCAAAGAAGGTCACCTGGGTGATCGGAATTACCGTGAGCAGAATGATGGCGACTAAGGATAAGCACTGATCAAAGGTGATCAGACGGATACGCGGTAAGCGGTCCGAAAGCACGCCCATCACTAAGCGTCCGGCGATATTGGCCAGGGCGACAACCGAGACGGCGGTAGCTGCTTCAGCAGCGGACATGTTGAGTAAGGCACTGCCTAAGTTCGAGGCCACGCCGATGATGTACAGGCCGACCATGCAGTCGATAAAGAACATCAGGCTTAAGAGCCAATATGGCATGGTGCGAATGGCGTTTTGCAGATCGTACTCACGCTTGGAGCTGGCGCCACTGACCACCGAGGCCTGCTGCATGGCATCGTAGATTAAGATGCTGCCTAAGGTGACTACGACCGCGCAGATCGCACCCCAGGTTAACAGGGCGTTTTCAAGCGAGTAGTTAGCCATGACGTAGCTGTCGATGCTCTTAAATAAGAGCGAGCCTAAGCCGTAGGCGCCAATGCACAGCGCTGAAACCAAGCCCTTGTGCTTCGGGAAAAACTTCACGCAGTTGGTTAAGACCAGCATATAGCCTAAGCCATCACCAAAGCCTAATAACAGGCCCGCGCTTAAGTACAAGGTGATGAGGTTCGGAGCAAAGGCCGAGAGCAAGAGGCCGGCGCCGGTGCAGACCGCACTTAAGGCCACCACGTTTTGCATGCCTATGCGCAGCTTCAAAAAGCCCGAGCTCGAGCTGCCAATGGCGATAAATAAGGTCATGATGCCGAAGGTAAAGGCGATGGCATCGATGTCGAGCTCATACTTAGAGCTCAATGGAAGGTTAAAGAGCGACCAAGCGTAAACGGAGCCTAAAACCAGCAGAACCAGTAACGAACCAACAAGGGTTTTGATCTTAACCATGGGGTGGAACATCTCCCCTGCCTCAAAGCAGGATCAAAAATGAGCTGAGTGAAAGTCAGGCGGGATTGCTCAGCACCTGACTGCACGGCATAGGATAGGCCTGCGCTGGTGAAAAGGCTTATCACTTGCAACAAATTGCAACTCAATTGCGTTTATTTCGTAAACTCTGTTTACAAATACCGTGCAAATCAGCTTTCTTGACCCATGGCTAACCGCAATTTAGTGAAAATTCGTCCCCAGGAGCGGCTTTGTTGTTCTCACTAAATTGCGGGGTGCTGTTGGCTCGATTTTAGCTGCTTTAGATGCGCATGACGTCGATGCGTGCTTTGCGCTCAGCCTTGCGCTGGGCTCGACCGTCCAGAGCATTCTTGGCGGCAATGAGGATGGCCAAGACAAAGAAGCCGCCTGGCGGCAGAATGGCGATGAGCAAGGTGTAGTCGGAGCCGTACAGCTGCATCTCCCAGCCTGCGGCCCAGCTTCCTAAGAGGTCGCTGGCGCCCACTAGCCAGGTGCCATTGCCCACGATCTCGCGGATCGAGCCTAGGGCAAAGAGCACTAAGGTAAAGCCAATGCCGCTTGCGATCGCATCGACCAGCGATCTGATCACGCCATTGTGTCCGGCAAAGGCCTCGGCGCGGCCCATGATGATACAGTTGGTGGCAATCAGCGAGAGGTAGATGCCCAGCTGCTGGTAGAGGGCTGGGAAGTTCGCCTCAACCTCAAAGCGCACCACAGTCACTAAGGCTGCAATGATGATCACGTAGATCGGGATGCGCACCTCAGGCACAATCAGACGGCGAATTAAGGCAATCATGCTGGAGCTGAGCATCAGCACCAAGATCGTGGCGATGCCTAGACCCAAGGCATTGGCCGCCGAGGTCGTGACCGCTAAGAGCGGGCACATGCCTAGCAGCTGGCACAGGCCCGGATTGTCCTTCCAGATGCCCTTTAAGAAAATCTCAAACAGCGAGCTTTGCTTCGGCTTACCTGGCTTGAGTACGCCTTCAACCGTACCGGTGCTGGCAGAGGACTGCTCCTCTTGTTGCTCTTGAGCTTGCTGAGCTTTGCGTTTGGCTGCAAGCTCGCGGGCGCGGGCGATGGCCTGTGCCTTAGCGGCAGCCTTATCGTCCTCACTGGCGCTCGCCGCTTCGTTCTGAGCGTTGGTTTGGTCAGCGGCTTGGTCAGCTTCTTTTTCAGCTTTGCGCTGAGAGGCTAACTCACGGGCGCGCTCAATGGCACGGGCTTTGGCCGCCGCCTTGGCCTCGTCGTCTTGCTCGTTGCTTGCAGCTTGGTCAGCTTCTTTTTCGGCTCTGCGCTTAGCGGCTAACTCGCGGGCACGCTCAATGGCACGGGCTTTGGCCGCAGCCTTGGCCTCGTTGTCTTGCTCGTTGCTTGTGGCTTGGTCAGCTTCTTTTTCGGCTCTGCGCTTAGCGGCTAACTCGCGGGCACGCTCAATGGCGCGGGCCTTGGCCGCAGCCTTAGCGTCTTGCTCTTCAGCAACTGGGGCGTTGTTTGGTTCAGTGCTCATAACAAATCTCTTTAGGCTGCTGGTGGTTAGTTGCAATTAGGCAGTTGCTCTAAATCGGTGCCCATCATGACCTCAAGGAAGTCACGGGTGGCGAGCACCACCGCGCGGGAGGTGACGGTGGCTCCGGTGAAGTAATCAAAGTCGCCATTGAACTTCTTGACGTCCCAATTGGCGTCGTAGAGGCCCTTGCCGTCGAATTGGTCGAGGTAGTTGCCGCGCTTGCGCTCCACCTTGTCACCAATGCCCGGAGTCTCACGGGTAAAGGAAATGTCGACCTTGGTCAGACGCCCGGTGGTGTCAAGGCCCGCAATCAAGATGAGCGGGTTGGAGTAGCCACGGCTCGTCGAGTAAGTGCCGATATAGCCTAGGATTTTGCCGGAGCGGTCGGTGGCGATATAGGCCTTCATGTTGTTGCCGATCAGGGGATGGCTTACCAGCTTGCAGCGATAGGTGACCTCCCCTAGGGCTTGGTCTTTGAGGTGAGGCAAGAGCTGCTCCATCAATTGCTGCTCGCGGGTAGCTCGATTGTGCTCAATCGCAGGCTTGGTATCGTGCTCGGCTAGGAGCACGACCGTAGTGCAGAGCACGGCGATAAAGGCGAGGATAAAGCCTGAGAAAAAGGCGCGGGCCTTAGGACGTTGCTCAAATAGGCTCATCTTAATTCAGGCCTCCCTTGCGATAACCCACACCAAATGGTCGACGCTTGGTCATGACGTCCATGAGCGGCGCCATGCAGTTGCCCAGCATGACCGCAAAGGCCACGGAGTCAGAGTAACTGCCATGGACGCGAATGACGATGACCAAGAGGCCAATGAAAAACGAAAGCAGGATACGGCCCTTAAAGGTACCGCAGGTCGTGACCGGGTCGGTCACGATATAGAAGGCACCAAGCATGGTGCCGCCCATCAGTACGTGTTCGACCGCCGAGATCGACATCGTAGGGTCAAGGTAGTGCCATAGAGCACCTAAGGCGACCACGCCTACTAGGAACGATAGCGGCACTTGGAAGCGAATGACGTGGGTGGCAATCAGGAAAAGACCGCCTAAGGCATAGGTGCCCGCCAGCCAGAGATAGGCGTTAAAGCTTGGGTTCATGAAGTCAAGCTTAAGCTGCTCGTCGACATTGCCCGCCTTACGCGCGGTCTTGATGCTCTCTAAGAAGGTCGCACCGGTTAAGACATCGACCGCAGCATGACCTTCAATCTGTAAGGTGCTGGCCGGGAGCGCAGGCGCAGCTGGAGCTGCTTCGGACTGAGCTGCTGCGTCTTGTGGTGCGGCTGCATCTTGCTGAGCGTCTTGTTGTGCTGCTGCTTGCTCGGCTGCCTTTTGGGCGGCCGCAGCTTTAGCGACGAAGTAGGCCTCTTCTTGCTCGCGGTTTAAAACCTTGAGCTCGGCAATTAAGTCGTCGGGGGAGGCGCCGGTGAAGATCACCTCATAAACTCGGGTCGGATGAGCGATGCTAATGGCATTCGGGGTTGGGGTGATCCAGGTGTTGTAGAACACGCCTGGCACGGAGATCACCAAGAAGATGAAGCCCGACATGGCTGGGTTAAAGAGATTCATACCCAAGCCGCCAAAGCACTCGCGCACGATGATCATGGCAAAGACGGTGCCGATCACCGTGAAATACCACGGCATGAGTGGAGGCAAGGTCAGGGCTAACAGTAGGGCGGTGACCAGGCCCGATGGATCCTGCAAGGCGCGCTTTAAGCTGCGGCCACGTAAGAAGGCTGCCAGCAGCTGGCAGAGAACAGCCGTGACTGCGGCCAGGGCAAATTGGATTAAGGTACCAGCGCCAAAGAAATAGGTGAAGACCGCTAAGGCTGGCACTAAGGAGAGCAGCACCAAGACCATGATCTTGCGCGTACTCATGGTGCAGTGCACATGAGGCGCGGGCTCAATGCCTAAGTTTTGCTTGGCACTTTGTACAGAGATTTGCATAAAGATGTCCTTGGGGCTCTTAGTGATCTAACGGAGCTGAGGCTGAGCCATTGTGGGCGTCAGCAGGGGTTGGGCCACTAGGGGCGGCGTTAGCTTGCTCACTGGCACTGGCATCAGCGCGGCGCAAACGGGTTGGTAGCACTAAGCGTTGCTCTTTCTTTTCCTCGGGGGCGTAGAGATAGCTCTTGGTTCGCGGCTTACTCTCAGGAATAATGACGCCCTCAGCTGGTGGATTTTCCACACGCGAGAGATCCTTTTCGTGCGGCACAATTTCAGGCCACTGGGTAATGTCCGGAGCGTGCTTAGGCTTGGCCCCCAAGCGCAGGGCATAAGGAATTTGCTCGCGCCGTTGCTGCGAGAGCTCTTCCTCGGTTGGGGCGGCGCTGCTGGGAGCTTGGTCTTTGATCATGGCACTGGTGCCACCTTGGGCCATCATGGCCGCGACCAACATCCCGTCCTTGCTCTGCGTCCCCATCAGATCGTGGGCCTTGTCCTGAGCAGTGCCTTGGGCGGCTTCACGCTTGGCGGCTGCACGGGCACGCGCAGCGGCGACCGCAGCGGCACGCTTCTCCGCGATTTGCTCGGGTGTGAGCTTGCCCTCGTCCTCTTTTTGCTGCTTGGCGCGGGCTAAGGCAGCGGCGCGACGCTTTTGGCGCTCTGCCTCTTCTTGCTTTAAGCGCTCGTTGCGGGCGGCAATGCGCTCTTGGGCGTGCTGGTTGCGCCATTGCTGCTCGTCTAACAGGCGGATGATCGCCTTTTCCTTGCGGAATTGGTGGCTTAATGGAATACGCGATGGGCAGACATAAGCGCAGCAGCCGCACTCGGTGCAGTCCATTTGGCCACAGGCCTTGGTCTTCTTGTGCTTACCGGCCTTGGACAGGGCATAGAGTTGGTACGGGACCAAGCGCGATGGGCAGACACGGGCACAGCGACCGCAGCGAATGCAGTTCATCGGCTCCTCAGCCGGTGGCAATTCCTTTTGTGCCGGAACAAAGATGCAGGTGGCGCTCTTGGTGAGCGGGACATCGATGCTCGGCAGGGTAAAGCCCATGAAGGGGCCACCCAGAATGATGCGCTGCTGGCGCTCGGGATTGAGCTTATAAGCGTTTAAGACAAAGCGCACACTGGTGCCCAAGCGCACTAAGGCGTTGCCACTACGGCCTAGCGTTTGGCCATCGACGGTGATGACGCGCTTAATGAGCGGCAGGCCGTCGATCACGGCTTGCTTGATGGCAAAGACGGTCTCGACATTATCGACCACGATGCCACACTCGGAGGTGTGCTCGTTGTACGGAATCTCAATACCGGTGCAGATCTTAATTAAGTTGCGCGCGGCGCCTGATGGGTAGATGGTCGGGATGGTGCGTACCATGACATCTGAAGCGACCGCCTGCTTCATCGCGGCGATAGCCTCAGGCTTATTGTCCTCAATGGCGACGATGATGGCCTTGGGCTTTAAGATGTGGCGTACCACCTCAATGCCTTGCGCGATCTCGGCGGCCTTTTCTTGCATTAAGCGGTCATCGCAGGTGGCGACTGGCTCGCATTCAGCGCCATTGACGATGAAGATATTGCAATCGCCCTTGGCCTCCTCTAGAGCCGCGCCGATCTTGGCGGCGGTTTGGAACTGGGCACCACCTAAGCCTTCCACGCCGTAGTTGCGGATGCGCTCTAAGATCTCTTGCGGCGTCCTGTCTTGCCAGTTTGGCCAAGGCTCAGGGGTGACCGCCGCATCCAGGCCATCAGGCTTGATGGTGAGGCAGCGTCCTTCAAAGCCGCTTGGGTGCGGTAAGACTTGTAAGCCAATGCCTGTGACATGGCCCGAGGTCGAGGCGTGCAGCGGCACATTGCGCTTGCCCCCCGGCCGGGTTAAGACCTGACCTGCTTTGACGTAGTCGCCTACCTTGACCAAGATCTCGCCCCCTGGACCTAAGTGGCGGTCCAAAGGCAGGGTAATCAAGGACGGAATCGGCAGCTCTTCGATCGGCTGATGGCCGGTGCTTTTGCGACCATCAGGCTTGATGCCGCCAAAGAAGCGCCAGAGCTTGCCATTTAAAATCTTGTCTAGTTGCTGCGAAAAAGACATAGCCTCAATCTCAGGTCAGAAAAATGGGGGTTAGGTGCGCTTGACGCGGATGGCCTTGAGGTCCCAGTTATAGTTCGCCAGGGTTGGCTCTAAGCGCACGAGCTCAATGCAGCGCTCAGGACAGGTCTTGACGCACTCATTGCAGCCGATGCACTCGCGCTCATTGATATGGTGGGGCATACGTACCGTGCCCTCAATCGCGTCCACCGGGCAGTGGCGGGTGCACTTGCCGCAGCCGGTGCAGAGGCTCTCATGAATAATCGCCACTTGGCGTGGGGTGAAGATGGCATCGTCGTTGTCATCCTCAGGAATCGGTGTGCCTAAGATCGCGGCCAATTGTTCGGTCGTGTCTTGGCCTCCCGGCGTGCACTTATTGCACGGAGCGGTGCCTTGGGCCATCGCCTCGGCGTAAGCGCGGCAGCCAGGGAAGCCGCATTGGGCGCACTGCGCTCCCGGCAGCGCCTGCTCCAGGCGCTGGGCCAAATCATTGCCATCTTGCGCTTTGCTGCGCGCCAACAGCGATAGCACAAAGCCCAAAGCAAAGAGGGCAAAGGCTCCGGCTAAGAGAAAATGTATCTCGTTGAGATTAAGCAACATAGAACATCAACTTCACAAAGTAAGGACATTAGGCCGTGCTACCGGCAAAACCAGCAAAGCCCATAAAGGCCAGGGACATGAGACCTGCGGTAATCAGGGCAATCGAGGTGCCTTGGAAGGGAGCCGGGACATCGTTGAGCTCCAAGCGCTCACGCATTGCGGCAAATAAGGTTAAGACCAAGGTAAAGCCCACGCCCGCGCCCAAGGAGTAAACTATTGCTTCAATAATAGTGTGATTGAGCGAAGCATTGAGCAGCACTAGACCTAAGACAATGCAATTGGTGGTGATTAAAGGCAGGTAGATGCCCAAGGCTTGGTAGAGGCTATATGAGAACTGCTTGATGAAGATTTCGACTAATTGCACCGAGACCGCAATGACGATGATGTCGACGATAAGATCAAGCGAGCTCAAGCCCAAAGGCCGTAACACGTAGTTGAAGGCCAGGCTGCACAAAATAGAGGATAAGACTAAAACAAAGGTGGTCGCGCCGCCCATACCTAAGGCTGCTGAGAGTTGCTTGGAGACACCGATAAACGGGCAGATACCAAGGAAGCGCACCAACACAAAGTTGTTGACGATGGCAGCGCTAAAAAACAAGATTAAGGCTTCTAACATCGATCTCTCTTCTCAGCAAAACAGGGAGGAGGCTCAAGCAGTTCTGCGCTGGCAGCACTGCATCGGCAGCAGGGCACGAACAGCTTCACTGCAGCGGCAGCCCCTATCATCGCCCTTTACGCGCCTGCCAAATCGCTTTTGCGACTTTTTGTCAGCTCGGTGCGCTCTGGAGCAGTTCAGACCTTGAGTCAGCGCTACTGCGATCTAGGGTCAGTTCTGCTCTGACCTTGGGTCAGCTCGGAGCGGGCATCTGGGGCGATGGCTCCGCGATAAAAAGCGCGCTTCAGACCTGACTTAAGCTTAAGGGCGCTCTATTTTATGCCAAAAGCGCGGAGGGCGCCAAACCGTCATTTTGACGCACGGTCGCCTAGGTCGCGAGAGGATGAATCTACGCTGCTGCTTCAAGCTGCAAAAAATGGTTAATGCTGTGGGTTGTAAAGGACTTGCGCCCAAGTGACGCTTTGGCATAATGATCTTTGGTCAGATGCGGCCTTGAGGGCCGCGCTACCATACACATATCAAGCTGACTTTTTTGGTTAAATCCTATCCCACGACAGCGAGTTTTCGATGAGCGCACGTAAGACTGAAGACACTGCCCCTGATATCAAATCTGCCGCTGGAACTAAGGCGCAACCCAAAAATAAGAAGAAGCAGGCTGAAAAGGGCTTTTTAGGTCATGTCATGGGCCTAGCCAATCACGCCGAGCAAGAGGGGATTGAACACGATCAGGTGGGCAAGACTTTACTTGGTCCTAAGACCCGCTTTGAGCTCATGAGCCGCCTTCAAGCGCAAAATCCTAATCCTAAGAGCGAGCTCAACTACCGTAATTCCTTTGAGCTGTTGTGTGCGGTCGTCCTTTCGGCTCAGTCGACCGATGTCGCGGTCAATAAGGCCTCACCGGCTCTCTTTGCGGTGGCCCCTGATGCCAAGAGTATGGCTGAGCTCGGCCCTGAGGGCATCGCCCCTTACATTCAGAGCATTGGGCTGTGGAAAAATAAGGCCAAGCACTTAGCGTCGTTGGCGCAGATGTTAAACGATGAGTTTGGCGGTGAAGTCCCAGATAACTACGATGACTTAATTAAGCTGCCGGGCGTGGGCTCCAAGACCGCTAAGGTCGTGCTCAATGTCGCCTTTGGCAAACCGTACATCGCGGTCGACACCCACGTCTTTAGAGTGTGCAATCGCACTGGCCTGTGCTTGGGTAAGACCCCAGCTGAGGTCGAAGCACGCCTGCCGGAGCTCATCGATCCGAGCTTTATCCAAGACGCCCATCACTATCTGCTGCTGCATGGCCGCTATGTCTGCACCGCCAAGAAGTACGCCGATCACTGCATTAATTGCGTGATCGCGCAGCAGTGCCGCCACAACTTCGGCTAAAGCCCAAGCTCAGGCCCAGAGCTGAGTCAGACTTTGAGCCCAGATAGGAATAGGCTTCCAGATACGACCAAGCCCCGCACTCTCACGAGCGCGGGGCTTGGTTATGGGCCTGACACGGGTCAGGCCTAAAGCTTGGCTTGGTATGTCCAGTTCTGGGCTTGTGATTAGAAGGCCTTTTCGCCCTCGCAGATAATGCCGTCGCTCATGGTAAAGCCCTCAAGTGAGCCTTGTTGCGCCTGAACGCAAATGTAGGTCATGCCGTTAGGACCGGCCTTGAGGCAGCGGTGACCCTCAGGGGCAATAGCAAAGGCATCGCCTTCCTTGAGCTCGGTGATTTCGCCGTCTAAGTAGAGCTCACCTGAGCCCTTGAGGACGATGTAGAGCTCTTCGTTCTTCTTGTGGGCGTGGACAAATGGCACGACGCTGCCAGCGGCCATTACGTTGTAGGAAGCTTCGCAGCCGGTTAAGCCTAAGGTCTCGTGCAGCTCGGTACGTGGGCCTGCTACGGTGGTCTTCTTAAAATTTGCCATGATCCTAACTCCTAAATTTTTGTGGCAAGTTGAGCCAATCTTAATGCAGTTGGCTCTGTGATGGGGTGACGCCGAACGCGTTTTTAGAAGGCCTTATCACCCTCACAAATGACCGCATCAGTCATAGTGAAGCCCTCAAGCGAGCCTTGCTGAGCCTGAACGCAGATATAGGTCAGGCCCTCAGGACCAGCCTTGAGGCAGCGGTGACCCTCAGGGGCGATAGCAAAGGCATCACCAGCCTTGATGGCGGTGATTTCACCGTCAACGTAGAGCTCGCCTGCGCCAGCGGTGACTACGTACAGCTCCTCGTTGTGCTTGTGGGCGTGGACAAATGGGACGGCGGCACCTGCTGGTAAGACGTTGTAGGAGGCCTCGCAGCCAGTTAAGCCTAAAGCGTCGTGCAGCTCAGTACGTGGGCCAGCTACGGTAGTCTTCTTGAAATTTGCCATGATTATGCTCCTCAATCAGCTTGGCGGTCGTGGTCGCCAAGTATTGGCAATTGTTGGGTTGAGCGGTCGCGGCAGCGACCTTAGGTTTCAATGTTTTCAGGCTAAACTACGCGTCAAATTATGGGGACGAATTTTCGTAACTGACCAAGGATTTTTGCCCTACTTTGATCCGCAACTGCGCACGTGCTGTTTACGACGCGCTTAGTTATCGTCTAGGATTTTTTTAGGTTATTCCCTGTTTTGGGGCACAAAATCGTGCGGGCAACAAAAAAGCCCAGCGCGCGGGCTGGGCTTTTTTGGGGGAGAGATTTAGTTAGCGGGTGGCAAATGGGATATGGCTGGTTGGCGTGATGTTCTTGATGAACTTAGCCTCCATATCGTGCTCGTCGCTATCCGTGATCTCAGCTAAGATGAGGTCGCCTTCCTTGACCTTGGCGCCTGCTGGCAGCTCGTCGATCGTGACGATGCCGTCGATGTCTGGAGCTTCGTACTTGGTACGGGCGATGAGACCACCTTCTTCGGTCACGGTATCGACAATCATCTCAAAGGTCTTGCTGTGGCGGGCTGCTAACTTCTGGGCTGAGATTTCCTCTTGGAGCTCCATCAAGATGCGGGCGCGCTCTTGACGCACCTCCTCAGGAACCACGCCGTCGTAATCGTTGGCTTGGGCGCCCTCAACGTCGGAGTACGGGAAGGTGCCGACGCGGTCCAGTTGCGCGGTCTTAACGAAGTTGAGCAGCTCCTCGAAGTCTTGTTCAGTCTCGCCTGGGAAGCCGGTGATGAAGTTGGAGCGAATAGTGAGATCAGGGCAGATCGTGCGCCACTTCATAATGCGCTCTAAGGTGTGCTCGATATTACCTGGGCGCTTCATCAGCTTTAAGATGCGCTCGGATGCGTGCTGGAGCGGCACGTCGAGGTATGGCAGGATGATGCCATCCTGCATAAAGTTGATGAGCTCATCGACCAGCTTGCTTGGGTAAACGTAGTGCAAGCGGAACCATGGACGTGGGGTGACCTTGCCTAAGGCCTCGCACAAGGTGAGCAGATTGGTGCCATCCTTGAAGTCAAAGCCGTAGTCTGAGGAGTCTTGGGCGATCACCATAATCTCGCGTACGCCGCGTGCGACCAAGTCTTGGGCTTCAGCCACGATGTTGGCAATGGAGCGCGAGCGCAGATTGCCGCGTAAATCCGGAATAATGCAGAAGGCGCAGCGATGGCGGCAGCCCTCGGCAATCTTGAGGTAGGTGTAGTGCGGTGGGGTTAAAAGCACGCCCGAGCTTGGCACCGATTGGTGCGCAATGGCCGGAGGCTCACCCACTAAGTCCTTGACTGCACGCAGCACCGTGGTGCGCTTGCCTGGGCCAATCACCGCCGCGACGTCAGGGTACTCAGCTAAGACCTTTTCTTTTTCGGCGCCTAAGCAGCCCATGACGATGATGTTTTGGCAGGCTTGCTTGGCCTCGTAGATCGTGTCAAAGGACTCCTCGACCGCAGGCTCAATAAAGCCGCAGGTGTTGATCAGCACGACATCGGCCTTATCAAAGTCGTTTTCAATGGCATAGCCCTTGGCCATGAGCACTGAGATTAAGCGCTGCGAGTCCACCAAGTTCTTAGGGCAGCCCAGTGAGACTACCCCCACATGAGGGATGCGGCTTGAGTTAGAGTTGCGTGCTTGCGTCATTAAGAAAAATCCACTGAGGTGAAGTCTCCATGCGCTTACGCACATGGCTTCCTCTTATTTTAATAAAGAGGGTCCTAAGATACTATACAGCCTACCTCAGCACCGTTTCCAAACTAACAGTTTGGACGTATGTTAACCATTGCATGTTAACGCTCCGCTCTGAAGCGAACGAAGCTCCGCGTTTAGGCTAATTAACGTATTTAGGCAGCACGTACTTCCGTGAGCACATTCAGGAACTTTAGCCTGAATGTGCTGCCTAGTTTCAGAATCTAAGGTCTTTAAGATTCCACGAATAAAATATCTGGCACCGATGTTATATGATGCAGAAAGGTCGCAGTGATAGCGCTTGCCGCCATTATACTTATCTTCTTTGGCAGTTTTTTTATCATTCTTGGATTCAGATGATTTATCAACTGCAGTACTTGCACTTTGAGGTTTATTAACGTTAGAAGGACAAGTTGTTTTGCGACTATCAGTCGCACTACATTTATTATGTTCTTTAACGTATTCACGATTTTGAAAAGTGCACATGCTATAATTATCCTTATCTCTAAGGACATATCCAGATCCGTCGAACGCCAAACGTGATGTATTCCAAGCACAAACAGTACTAAAACGCATGCAACAAATATGAGCTTTCCGTTCGACCATTTGTTGTACATCTCTAGCTTTCCATAAAGATAAGCGTTGACGTTTACTGCCCCCTCTACATCTTTCACCTTGGAGGTTAAGATGTTCCATGACAATAACATCGGCGTTATATTTAGTTGCAACAGCCATTATAAATCTAGCTGTTTCTACCGAAATATGACGATTAATACCCTTGACCCGTGACCATAGTTTTTTATTCTTACGGGCACCATTATGCTGAGCTTTGCGTATCAAATTCAGTACATGACGCATATGGGCTTCTTCGCAAGGCATCTTTAGAAATTCTCTGCCAAGGACAGTACCAGCTGCAGTCATTACTGAACATACACAGGCGTTATTAAGGCCAAGGTCAACAGAGACCGCTAATTGATCTGATACGGCCTTAGTTGTAAGTTTAACCTCCTGTTTAAACAAAAAGGTCAATTTCCATGTTTTACCCTTATTTACTAAGGTAGGAACACTCTCATCGAGCCCCGCACAATGGCGAATAATGTATTTGATATCACCTCGATTTAAAGTAACATCAAACCACCGCCATGCATTGTTATCATATAATTTAATGCTGGCGCGACGAAATTTATTAACAATCTCTTCTGAGATTATGTCTGGATCATTAGTTTGCTGCAGATAACAATAATCAGCCCACAACCTACCCTCAAACATATTTTTACGGTAGAGAGGAGGGAAGCATTTGCCAGCGTTTGGTTGACCTGGGGGATTAGCCCCTTTTTTGTGAGCTTCATGATCCCACTTGTATTTAAGGCTTTGATAAGCCTTTACTTTACCAAAGGCAGTTACAATTGCAGCTCGACGTAAATAACTTGGGAATCTATTAAATGATTGATCTGCTTTAGGAAAGTCGTAAGTTGCATTAACATGCTTATTGCTTGGGATACAAAGTTCCTCAGCAACTTTAACGAACTTTACTTGAGTCATATCACTGGTAAACTTGTCATCCCAATTAGCAAGTATAACATCAATAAAATACCCCACCGCTCTACGGTAGCAATCTACCGTATTCTGCAGTGTCTTTTTCGGGAGGCTTGTCGCTCCAGAAATGACAACAGAATATGAACGAGAGATATCCATCTAAATCACCAAAATGTGCCTTTGGGATACAAATTTAGCTTGATTTTATCATATAATTTTGTGCTCAGCAAATGATGGATTAATGTCGGCTAACCCCACTCTTACGAGTGGGGAATGCGCCGACATGTATGGTTCAAGAACAAGCGGCCTGAAGGCCAAAACGCGCCTAATTTACCACACAAAACGGCCTGTTTGTCGCGTTTTTTGTGCAAAAACGGCCGCCCCTAAAAAGAAAAAGAGTTCACCCCGATTGCTCAGGTGAACTCTTTTTCTAGTAGGCTCAGTTCTCTGTATGTGGTGCTGAGCCTTTTAAGCCTGAAATTGAGCTGGCAATTGAACTTAGGCCTTGAAGGCTTGCTCTAAGAATGGGACGACTTGCTTCTTGCGGCTCATGACGCCTGGGAGCCAAATCTTGTCCGAAACGGTGGCCTTTAAGGCACCGGCAACCTTGTCAGCGTCGTCGGAAACTAATAACAGCTCCGAGCCCTCTTCCATAATGTCGGTTAAGACTAATAAGGCGCTGTGACGGCCTTCGCCCTTGACCTTGGCTAACTCATCCTTTAATTGAGCCTTGAGCTCTGGGGTGATGAGGTCTAAGGAGACTAACTCGAGCTGGCCAATACCAACCTTGGAGCCGGACATGTCAAAGTCCTTGAAGTCACGGAAGATGAGGTCACGTGGGGTGGCACCAGCTAAGTTGCTCTTAGCCTTGAACATCTCCATACCTAAGGCTTGCAGGTCCTCAATCCCAGCGATCTTAGCTAAGTCGTAGGCGGCTTGCTTGTCTTGCTCGGTGCAGGTTGGGCTCTTGAATAAGACCGTGTCCGAGAGGATAGCGCAGAGCATGGCACCAGCTAAGGCTGGGTCAATGGCGACCTTGTAGTAGTCGTGCAGCATCTTGATCACGGTGTTGGAGCAGCCAACTGGCCAAATGAAGCACTCAACTGGGCTATCGGAGGTGACATCGCCTAACTTGTGGTGGTCGATGATGCCTAAGAGCTTAGCCTCGGCAAAATCAGCTGGAGCCTGAGCTAAGTCCGAGAAGTCAACGAGGTAAACCTCTTGGCCTGCAACCGAGGTAACAACCTCAGGGGCCTGTAACTTGAAGCGCTCGAGGACAAAGGCAGTCTCAGGAGCAGGGGTGCCTTGAGCGACAGCCTTTACGTCAAAACCACGACCACGGTATAAGTTGGTGGCAGCTAAAGCGGAAACGATGGAGTCAGTGTCAGGGTTCTTGTGACCTAATACTAAAGCGCTCATGGGGATCCTCAACGCAGGTACGCCAAATAAGGCCGGGTGTGCTGGTGTTCGCAGGCACAGGACCGCGCGCTCTTGGCAAAAATAAGGTTATCAGGCTCAAGCCTGAATCACAAAGATTTTAGCACACCTAGCCCGAGGTGGCCCGCGCTTTGCCTTAGCTGCACCGTGCTATACTCAAAGCATCTTGGTTGGTTGTAGGGTGGATTATGGCAAGTCGCACACACTTTGGTCGCACGCTTGGTCTGTTGGGCCTGATGTTGCTTAGCCCAGGGGCGCTTTGCGATGTTATTGCGCCTGCCGCGCCGCCGGAGCTCTCTGATACCTTGACCGATTTTAGAACTAAGGAACAGCTCTTAGAGCACACCTATATCGAAGGCAAGGCCGCCCCCCAGTACTCGATGGAAGTGCCGACGGTGCCGGGCGACTTAGAGGCGCGCGTGATGCGCCTGAGTGCCATCTACCAAGCAGAATATGAGATTGCGGTACCCCGCCATGGCCTCTCGGTGCTGCGCTTTTATGATTTAAATGGCTTGCCCATGGAGATTGTCTCCACGCGCCTTGAGAACCAAGGCTTTAGCGCCCAGGTGTCGGCAGCGCCCAGCGAGCTTTTGATCCGCCAATTCCAAGGCGCGTCCGCCACCGGCCTGCAAGTGCGCTTAAAGGGCATCAACAAGAACTTTATCTTTATGCTCAAGCCTTTGGTCCTGGTGAACCAGCAAAGCTCGGTGCGCACCTTGATTACGGCGATGACGGTCAATTACTACGTCGAAGGTTCCAACTACATCGAGCCGGTGCCGTACAAATTTGGTCAGCCAAATCCGCAAGCCCAAGCCTTGAACTTTGACGGGGTGGATCAAAATAAGCTTGAGGCCGATTTGGTCAAAGCTGCGGCTATTGTCTTGCCTATGACCCAGGCAGAGCAAGATCAGGCTAAGGCGGTATTATTCGAGCTAGAGCAAGCGGACGCCCAGAAGCGGTAGTCCAAGGAGCTTTTCATGGTCAAAGTGGTGGCATTGGTCTTGAGTTTGGTGTTAGCCGAACCTGCCCTGAGCGCCTCGATGTCTTGCGCAGTCGAGGGCCACTGGCGCGATGTGGCCTATCGTGAGGCGCCCATGAAACAGTATGAGTCGCTCAAAAACTGCATTGCGTGGACGGCCTACCAATTTGAGCTCCCTGAGGAGCTCTTGTACTCGATCTTGTACGTTGAGCGTGGTCCCATTAACGGTAAATGCGGCACCAATCGCAATGGCACCCAAGACTGCGGTCCAGCGCAGATCAACGACGTGCGCTTAAAGGAGCTCAAGCAATTTGGCCTGAGCAAGAACGTGATTAAGTCCAAGCCTTGTCACAACATCTGGGCGATGGGCTACTTGATTCGCCGTGAAATCGAAAAGGCCGATAACAATATCTGGGTCGGCGTGGGCAATTACCACTACCACTACAGCGTCAATGAGCAGGTGCACGACCGCTACGTCAATCGCATTCGTGATGCCTGGCAAAAGCTCGTGACCTCGACCTACAACTACTGCATCGAAGACGCTGGCAAAAAGGACTAAGCACTTCCATAAAGTCAGACGCCGGGCGCGGCAGCGTGCCGGGTCAGATGCGTGCGCCTTGAGCAAACGCGGCCCTGAGCAGGCACAGCCTTGAAAAGCGTAGTCTTGAGCAAGAGCGTCTTGAGCAAGCGCAGGGCGTGGCCCTAGGTAGGGGATGGCACCTAGTAGGGGTTAGCACCAAGTTGGAGTCCCGTGGAACATTTTTGAAATTTGTGAAGCGTGTCGTGCCATAGAACAGGGCATGCGTGGAACATTTTGGCCCGCTGTCAGTCTGAAGATTCAAGCGTGAACGCACTGTGCACCTTTTGGGGCGGCCAAATTTGCGCGCCGGTCACAGTCTGATTGCTTGTTCTGCGCGGGCGGGCGCTGACGTGCTATTATTTTTTTAGAAACGTGCGGCCAGTAGCCGTTTTGTGTTGGGCCGTTCTTGTTTTTGATTGGTGCCTAAAGGAGTTCCGTGGTGAGAAACTTCAAAAAAATCTTGGTGGTCATCGAGCCTAAGCAAATGCGTCAGGTCGCCTTAGAGCGCGCCATGGCCTTAGCTCGGGCGGCAACTAAGGGCTCGCATCACATCATCGCCGTGTTGCCAGTCACCGATTTGTCGCAGAACCTTATCTCCAAGTTGTCGGTAGAAAACGACGAAGCGATCGCCGCGCTGAAGACCAAAAACGAGAAGTGGTTGCAGGCTTACCTGTCCATTCACGCGATGGGCTTTGAAGTGGAGCCACGCATCTTAATCTCTAAGACCATCGGTAAGGACATTACCCATATGGCCCATGAGGAAGGCGTCGATCTCATCATCAAGGCGCACGAAGTGCACGGCATGTTTGATAGCGTGCTCTTTACCCCACTTGATTGGCAGCTGCTGCGTCACGCTCCGGTCCCAGTATTAATTGCCAAGGATCACATCTGGCACCCAACTGGCACAATCGCCATGGCCTTAGATCTCTCCGATCCTGAAGATACCGAGCTGCGCATGCTCAATGTGCGCTTGCTGCGCGAGGCCCAAGAGCTATGCCGCATCATGCACTGTCAGCTGCACATCTTAAATGCGATTCCGCCGCTGCTGCCGCCTGCCACCATCGATTTACCGGGCTTTACCCCTGATTTATTAGGTGATGCGGCCTTAAAGGAAGGCTGCAAGGCCGTCCTGTCCTTTGCCGCGCGTCACCGCATTCCAGCTGATTTCTGCCATATCCGTGAAGGCCAGCCGGACGAGGTCATCCCAACCTTATGCGCTGAGCTCAATCCAACTGCCTTATTTATCGGTACTTCAGCCCGTAAGGGCTTAGCCGTGGCCTTGGTCGGCAACATCTGCGAGCGCGTGGTCGATGATCTTGACTGTGACGTCGCGGTCATCACGCCAAAGGCGGTG
Organism: uncultured Anaerobiospirillum sp.; assembly: GCA_944390115.1. GTDB lineage: Bacteria > Pseudomonadota > Gammaproteobacteria > Enterobacterales > Succinivibrionaceae > Anaerobiospirillum. The sequence goes on along the minus strand of CALXOW010000034.1, from coordinate 8,973 downwards.
ATCGAGCGCGTACCAATGGCCGCAGAGAGTGTCACGGGTCTGCACTAAAATCATTTTCCCATCATTGTTTCAACCATCTTTGACTGGTCTCTAAGAAGCAATGTTTTGTCAGAAGCAAGATGCTCTTAGAGACGCAGCTGGCCACAACCTAAGTCGCGGTGGTGCTATGAGAACTAACTTGCTTGCATTGGCTGTAGCCAGTGCTTTGATGCTAACTCAAGCTTCAGTTTATGCCGTGGAGCCGGTAGATCCGGCAGCGGCGCCTCAGGTGGTTCCTAGCGCCTCGGCCAGCGCGCCAGACAGCGCCGCGCCAACTGAGGTCACCACCGACGCGGATGCGGCTAACGCTGCTGGAGCTGCGGGCGCCGCTGAGGCGGGCACCGGGCTCTTTGCCGATGCCGTGCCGCAGTTTGAGGATCCGCAGCCGCCTGTAGGTGACAAAGTTGAGCCGCTGCCGCAAGGCTTGGTGTTCTTGATGGCAGAAGCCCAGCGTGGTTCGGTTGATGCCCAGGTGCTGCTAGCGCGCTCCTTAGAGGTAGGCCCGCAAAAAGATCTCAAGGCCGCCTTTCACTGGTGGCAACAAGCAGCCATTGCGAATGACCCGCGCGCCGAGCTGGAGCTGTCCCATTACTTTGCGCAAGGACGGGTGGTTGATCAGGACTTAAAGCAATCGCTGTATTGGCTCGAGCGCTCGGCCTTGGGCGGCAACGCGTCCGCGCAATTGCTCTTGGCCATGAATTACAAAGCCGGGCAATGCTGCCCACAAAACGCCCAGCTTGCCGCCTACTGGTTTGAGCAAGCGGCGGTTTCAGGCAGTGGCGTGGCCCAAGCCCAGATTGCCTACTGCTATGAGCGCGGTATCGGCGTACCGGTCGATCGCCAAAAGGCTTTTTACTGGCATCAATTTGCGGGCACTCATGACGCGAACACCGCTTCCAAGCTCTATGTGGGCCAGGCCTTAAAAGAGGCGTCCGGCGTCAGCTCGGACTATTACTTAGCTTACAGCTGGCTCTCTGAGGCGGTAGAAGAGGGGGAGCCTTTAGCCCAGGTGCTCCTGGGCAATATGTACGCCCATGGCCAAGGTGTAGCTGAGGATGACTCGATTGCGGTCAGCCTCTATCAGCAAGCGGCGGCTAAGAATAATGCCATTGCCCAATACCAATTGGGTCTGGCCTTTTACACCGGCAAGGGCATTGAGCCTGATCGCTATCAAGCCAAGATCTACTTGGAGCGCGCTTGCGCCCAAGGCCTCAGCGATGCTTGCCGCTTTGCCGATGAAGAGCTTGCCGATGCTCCAACCTTGATCGCACCGTAGCTTGCCCCATAGCTTGCTTTGTAGCTTGACCCCTGTGCTAAACTAAGCGCCCCCAGATAGTGGGAAGATCCTTGGAATTTGGTTTAGCATGGGGAAAAGCGGTGCAAAACGATACGCAATTACCAGAGAAGGCCGACGAGTACGGCCGCAAGGTCAGCCCTTATTTCAATATCGAAAATAAGGAAGAGAAGTACCAAGCCGACAAGCTCTTTAAGCGCTTGCGCCGTAAGGTGGGTCATGCCATCGGCGATTACGGCATGATTGAGCCTAATGACAAGATTATGGTCTGCATCTCAGGAGGCAAGGACTCCTATGCCATGCTCGATCTCTTGCTCTCAATCAAGCGCTCGGCCCCCATTCCTTTCACCTTGATTCCGGTCCACATTGAGCCGGGCTTCCCTAATACCCCTGAGGGCGTAGTCGAGGAGCACCTCAAAAAGGTGGGCCTGGAGTATCACGTCTTAAAGCGCCCGGTCTATGAGATCTCCAAGGCCAAGCTGCAAGAAGGCCAGCGCATGTGCTCGATTTGCTCGCGTATGCGCCGGGGCTTCCTCTACTCCGCCGCGCGCGAGTTAGGGGTAAACAAGCTTGCCTTAGGCCACCACCGCGATGACATCCTCGCGACCTTCTTCTTGAACCTCTTTTACTCGGGCATCATGAAGACCATGCCGCCGATTTTGCGTACCGACACCGACGATTTGACGGTGATTCGCCCGCTGGCGTACTGCCGCGAGCGCGATTTGACGCAGCTTGCCAAGCTCAAGAACTATCCGGTGCTGCCCAAGGGCCTGTGTGGCTATGGCGAGAACGAAGAGCGCGCGGCTATGCTGCGTATGATTCACGCCTGGGAAAAGGAGCAGCCGAAGCGCCCGGACATTATCTTCAAGGCGCTCAAGAATGTGGTGCCATCGCACTTATTAGATCGCAATCTCTTTGACTTTACGGCTATTTCCAACGGCCCTAAGGTCAAATAAAGGCAAGTGGTACAATCAGGCAAGAAAAAGGTTTTTCGCTAATAGAGGGTAGGGGCATGGCCGGTTGGAACGAAAGCAGTGACGCGACATATCAGGCACAGGTAGCATCGCTGCAGGCGGCTTTACCGGAGGCCAATATTGCCCCGGCTGCCGGTACTATCAACACTCCTACTCCAGCCCAGCAGCTGGCTCAACTTGGTATCAATGGCGTGCACAGCGCTCAGGTGCCCACCGACGACAGCTCATGGCTTGATGAGCTCAACGACGAGCAACGCGCCGCCGTTGAGGCGACCGAGGGCTATGTCTGTTTGCACGCGGGCGCTGGTACTGGTAAGACCCGTACCCTGACCTATCGCTATGCCTATCTTATTAGCGAGTACGGCATCGCGCCGCGCGCGGTCTGGTGTGTGACCTTTACCAATCGCGCGGCCTTGGAAATGAAGCAACGCGTGCAGCGCATGTGCGGCAACGCCATTGGCAATCCTTTTGTCACCACCTTCCATGGCTTTTGCGCCTTATTCCTGCGCGAGGAGATCAACGCTATCGGCTGGCCTAAGACCTTTTCCATCAGCGATGTCAGCGATGTGAAGGATATGCTCCGTCCGCTCTATAGTGAGTGCCAGATCGACGGTAAGAAGCTGTCCTTAAAGAAGGCCTGGGAGTTTATCGATGGCTTCAAGGAAACCAAGGACTACATCGCGCCGCTCATCGGCCCTGATAGCTCGGAGCTGCTGCGCCGCTCTGAGGAGGCCAGTGAAGACACGCTCAAGCTCTTTTGGCGTTACCTCTTTGCCCAGCGCACCACCTACAGCCTCGACTTTGATGACCTCATCTTACTGACCCTGCACATCTTAAAGAACAATGATGAGGTGCGCGAGCGCTGGCAGCAGCGCCTTGAGTACATCTTGGTCGATGAGTTCCAAGATATCGACCGCAATCAGTACGAATTAGTGGAGATCTTGGCGGCGCATCACCACAATCTATTTATCGTGGGCGATCCGGACCAAACGATTTACTCCTTCCGTGGCGCGCGCGTCGAGTACTTCAACAACTTCGTTGAAAACCACGGTGAGGAGGCCCAGCGTCTCTACCTCACCTACAACTACCGCTCCAGTGCCGAGATCTTAGCGGCAGCCTATGCCGTGATCTCGCACAATTACGATGAGAACCGCAAGCCATTGCTGGCCAAGCGCACCGATATCACGCTTGAGCAGATGGTGCCGGTACGTGACCCTAATCGCACTCAGGACAATGAGTTAAGTCCGGAGGTCGCCGCTGCGCTTAACGACCGCGCTTATTACTCGCTGACTCACGCCAGTCCCGAGAACTTAGGTTCCAGCATTCCAGAGGTCGAGCGCCCTAATATGCTGGGTAAGAGCGTGCGCGCGCAGCTCAAAAACGAGCACCGCCTCTCAAGGCTCGGTCTTACGGTTACGCCCGCTCAAACCTCGTTCTTGGACGCCATCGGCACCCCAGCACCCCAGCCTGTTGTAACCCAGGTAGAGGAAAAACGCACCGAGCCAACCGAGCTCCATTACGCGCCATATCCGCAGCTTGCCTCAGACAATGCGGCGCTCAATGCCTATTGGCAGGGGGGCGCCGGAGATGCTGATTGGGCCGAGGAAGCCCGTGCCTTCGGTTTAACTCCACCGCAAGCCTCAGAGCTGATTGTTCCGCCTCCAGCCGCAGTACCTTCAGCTGTAACGGCGGTTCCACCGGCAGTTGCAGCTCTTGTTGCAGGATCAGCGGCGTCTAGTGCTGAAATGACCGTCCCTGAAGTTCTGTCCCCAGTGGTGGCTGCGGCGCCTGTCGTCGCCGCGCAGCCTGGGCCAACCAGGGCTACGCCTGCGCTCAGCTCAGCGCAGTTGCCTGCGGCTCAGCCGAACACGCATTTGCAGGCCTTAACCGGTATTTCTGACCTCAATGCCCTGAGTGAGGTGCCTAATGCCCAAGGCTATGTGCGCAGTATGAAGCCGGTGATTGGGCATGCCGGTTCGATCTACCGTGAGGCCGAGTTCGTCGCTAAGACCATTGTCGCAATTCGCGCGCTCGATCCTAAGGCCTCGATTGCGGTGCTCTACCGTGCGCACTACATCGCGCTCAATCTTGAGAATGCGCTGGTACAAAATAAGATTCCGTACTGCGTGGTCGGCGAGCAACGCTTCTTTGACCGCAAGGAAATTCGCGACGTCATTGCCTATATCCGCTTGCGCTGCAACTTAGACGACGATGTGGCCTTCCGGCGCATTGTGAATGTCCCAGCGCGCAACTTTGGCAAGAAGCGCATGGAGCACTTGGAGAATCTGGCGCGCAGCGAGGGCTGCTCCTTATTCCGCGCCTTAGTCCATCACTTAGATGATAAGTTCCTGTGCGCCCGTCCTGAGATCCAAAACTTCGTCAAGGTGATGACCGATCTGGCGCTAACTCCGCTTGGTAACCCAGTCGATGACTTTGAGCTCATCGTTAACAACACGGGCTACGAGGAGTGGATCAAGAACAATGGCGAGGATGAGCGCCTTGAGAATATCTCGGCCTTAAAGAACTACCTCTACGACTTCCGCAAAAACCAAGACGATGAGGTCAACCTGGCCGACTTCATTGGCAATGTGACCTTGATGACCAGTGCCGATGAGGCCCACTTGAGCCGCTCGGTGCGCCTGATGACCGTGCACAATGCCAAGGGCTTGGAGTTTGATTACGTCTTTGTGGTTTCGCTCAATGAGGCGGTGTTCCCAAGCAAGAAGGCGGTCAACGAGCTCAATGTCGAGGAAGAGCGCCGCCTGATGTATGTGGCGATGACCCGCGCCCAAAAGCAGCTCATTTTGACCGAGGCCGGTGGTTACATCACGGTGCGCCAGAACAACGATCAGATGAAGCTGCCGCGTGAGCCGTCGCGCTTCTTGCGGGAGATCACCACTGATCTCTACGCCGAGGTCGGAGCGCCGTTCCCATGCTCCAAGCTCAAGGCCGTGCTCAAGAAGAGCGAGAGCACCCCTAACCTCAATCTGCCCGCCAATGAGGGAGCCTCGGGTCAAGTGCCCCAAGATAGTGCAAACAACCAGCCTAATCTGGTGGGAGCCAAGGTGTTCCACAAGATTTTTGGTGAGGGCACAATTCGCGCGGTGCGTTATGAGATGGGCGAGTACGCCATTTACTTTGATAAGCTCAAGAAGGAGCGTACCTTGTCCTTTAGCGCCAAACTTGAGTTCTTGAGCAAGCCCGAATAAGGGGCAATGTTCGGCTTTTTGTTGCAGTTTTGCACCCAGCCGTGCGCCCCGTGCTACCATGGCCTAACTTTGAACGGGCCGACGTGCTTTTTGCACAAGGCACGCAGTCAGTTTTCGGTTTGGAGAGAGGTGCGATGGAACACACTAAGGGTGGAGCCACGGCCGACGTGTCTGCTCAGGGATCTGTGTCAGCACAGGAAGCTGTGTCAGCAGCAGCGCCAGAAGCACAGTCAGTAGCGTCTGAGCAGACGTCAGTGCTGGAGCCGCATGCGGCTGAGTCGGCATCCTTGCTGGAGGTGGCGACCGAGCGCCCTTTGAGCGCTGACGAGGTGGCACGTGAGCAGCAACAGTACGCCGCGCAATTTGTGCAGTTAGATCGCGAGGCGTGGTACACCTTGGGCGCGGCCCTTCTTACCACCGTGCTTTTCTGGGCGGCCATTGCGCTCACTCATGACAGCTTGATCACGGTGGGCTATCTGCCGCTGTGGTTTGCCTTAAGCTGCTTGGGCGGTTACGTCTTCTCGGTTGTGATTGTGGTGGCCTTAGTGAAGTGGTGTTTAAAGCCGTGCCGCCTCAAAGTAGCGTCCTACCAAGAATTGCACCCTAAGGAGGACTAAATGCAACAAATTCTGCCTTTAGTGCCGATCGGCATCTTCTTTGTGGTCCTGCTCTTAGTGGGCTATGTGGTCTCCTACCAAGCCAATCGCGCTACCTCCTTTAAGAAGGAGTACTTCTTAGGCTCGCAGAACCTAGGCGGCGTGGTCTTAGCCATGACCCTGGTCGCGACCTATGGCTCGGTTTCCTCCTTTGTCTCCGGTCCTGGTGTGGCCTGGAATTTAGGCTTAGGCTGGGTGGTGTTTGCCGCACCCCAGATTATCACCGGCTTTTTGATTTTGGGCTTAGTGGGCAAGCGCATGACCATTCTGGCGCACCGCACGGAGAGCCTGACGGTGATCGACTTGCTCTTTGAGCGCTTCCAGTCACGCCTGGTGGCCGTGCTCTTGGCCGTGATGCTCATCATTTTCTTCTTGGCCATGATCGTGGGCCAATTTATCGGTGGTGCGCAGATCTTTGCGGGCTTAACCGACATCGACTACAGCCTAGGCTTAGTCATCTTTGCTCTGGTGACGGTGCTCTATTCCTCCGGTGGCTTTAGAGCGGTCGCCATCACCGATGCCATTTGCGCGATCTTGATGCTCACCGGCATGTTTATCTTAGGCTTCGTCATTGTGCGCGATGGTGGGGGCCTTGAGGGCATCATGGACATGCTGGCCACTGTAAATATCGATGAGCAAACTGGGGTCAGCCGCAACCTCGAGTACAACGCCGGTGGTGCGCTGCCCTTGGGCCTGCTCTTTAGTTCCTGGATCTTGGTGGGCTTTGCCACGGTGGGCCTGCCGCAGTCCTTGGTGCGCTGCATGAGCTACAAATCAAGCCAAGATCTGCACAAGGCCATGGTGATCGCCACTGTGATCTGTGGTGCCTTGATGATCGGCATGACCATGCTCGGTGTCTTTGCCCGCGCCGTCATCACCGATTTACCGAAGGGCGGCACCGATGCGGTGATCCCGACCTTGATCGCGCACAATATGCACCCACTGGTAGCCGGTGTCACCATCTTAGGCCCACTTGCGGCCACCATGAGTACGGTCAGCTCGCTGCTTATTGCCTCAGCCTCGGCCATTATCCGCGACCTGTTCAAGGCCTTACGCCCCGAGCACCAGCAGGTAGCTAACTCACCGATTGCTGATGCGGTCAAACCGGCGCTTAGTTACCACGAAAAGATCATCATCAAGGGCACGACCTTGGTCATGGGCATCATTGCCATTACCTTGGCGCTGTTCCCGCTTGATATCGTGGTTTGGGTCAACCTCTTTGCTTTTGGTGGCTTGGAGAGTGCCTTTGTCTGGCCGGTGGTATTAGGTTTGTTCTGGCGCAAGTTCAACACCTGTGGCGTGCTCACCTCGCTAATTGCCGCCTTAGGCGTGTACACCGTGTGCTCGGTGTTCAAAATCTCGTTCTTGAGCTGCCACGCCATTGTGCCCAGCCTCATAGCAGGCCTCATCGGCGCCTTAATTGGTACTTGGCTGGGTTCAGCCGTTTTCCATCAGGCTATGTCCAAGCGCACGCACGATATCTTCTTCCCGCACCGCCCTTGGGCTGACTAATCCCCTAAAGAGCCACCTCTGTGGTGGCTCTTGTAAGCCTAATGCGCGGTAGCTGCTGAGGTGCATCAGAGTGGTTGTGGTGCCGCTGTGAGCTATTGGAGCAAGTCGAACAGCTCCGGAATGTGATAAATCCGGCCTAAGGCCGCGTCATTGCACGGGTTGACCAAGTCGTGACAGCAAGGATTAGCGCGGCCAGTAACCAAGATAAAGCGCACCTGACCTTGGTTGTTTTCAAGCCAAGTAAGAAATTCTTTTAGCGCATCATATCTGGCAGCTCGGTCGTTATCGTGCTCAGATAGCGGAGCATCCCAGTTGTCAATGAGATAGGCATGAAGTTGATCAATGCAGCGGCCAGCCAGCATAACGCTGAGTTTGTTCATGGTGGTGACGTGGTCATATTGAGCCACTTGGTCAAATCCCGCTGCGACTAAAGCGTGACAGAGGCTGGCGCATATTTGGGCCTCCAGTTGTTCAGGGCTTGCTGCATGGATCTGCGCAAAGTCAAGCTTGACTACCCGTGTGTTGGGGGCATGCTCCTTGATGTGTTGCTCCAAAAGAGCATGCAGAGTACCACTAGCAAAGCCCTCTAATGGATACAAGATTGCGCTAAAGTTGCGGTAGAGCGCGGCGACGAGCTGCTTTAGCCGCGCGTCGTCATGGCTGAGCGCTCCTTGGGAGCGCAGCTCATGGTGCTCCGATGAGTCGGTTAAGATTAAGGGCTGTTTCATATCGTGGTCTGGGTCAATCTCTTTGTCTTTGGTGGCTTGGAGCGTGCCTTTGTTTGGCCGGTCGTGTTAGGGCTGTTCTGGCGCAGGTTCAACACCGGCGGTGTGCTCACCTCGCTGCTTGCCGCCTTAGGCGTGTACACCGTGTGCTCAGTGTTCAAAATCTCGTTCTTGAGCTGCCACGCCATTGTGCCCAGCCTCATAGCAGGCCTCATCGGCGCCTTAGTCGGTACTTGGTTGGGCTCAGCCGTTTTCCATCAGACCATAACCAAGCGCACGCACGATATTTTCTTCCCGCACCGCCCTTGGGCCGACTAATCCCCTAAAGAGCCACCCACAGGTGGCTCGTTTAGTAAAGATTGAGTTATTTACGGTTTGGTTTGGTATTCGGGCTTGTTGAATAAATTCAAAGGCGCTACCTCGCCATCCTGAAGGTTTGCGCGATCGAACTTGCGCCAAGCAACGATCTGACGGTGCTCTGATGAAATGACTAGTACAGGTTAACATAAATTTTTTCATTTGGTGTATAATAACAGCATCACTGTTCGATCACAATAGGAGATT
>CALXOW010000033.1 GCA_944390115.1 uncultured Anaerobiospirillum sp. | reverse complement strand
TGTCAAGCTAGGGATGCCTAGCTCTTCGGTACCAAATTCCTCAAAATCCACAGCCATAAGAACCCCATATTTATCGGTGTTTAAAGCTATTTCTGCAAGCTATCATAGCTCAAAAGTCCCGTAAATAGTTGGATATAATTGAGGAGATTGGACATTACAGAGTTTTTTGAAAACTCAGGTGTGGACTGTAATCATGCTGGCCACAATTGGCGCGGGCCACAGTCATGCTGGCCACAATTGGTGTGGGCCGCAATTTGCGCGAGCCGTAATTTATCAGGACCTGACGTCCGTCCGCTACTTACCCCATGATGACCAATGGTGCAGTTGCACCTAGCTCCAAACCACTTTGCGTTTTTTGCGCTAAACTAACACTAGATTTGTGCTTGAATTTTGCTTTGCAGCCCTTAAACGTTACATTCTTGCGTTACGTGACGGCATCTAGACACGATCTTTGGTGTGGGCTGTAAACGAGCCAAGATCAGCTTGCTTAGCAGGGCACTTTGGAGAATGCTCATGGACTGGTATTTTTCGCTAAAACTCAAGACTAAGCTGTTAGTCAGCTTTGGTGTCATTATCGCTTTTACCGCCATCATTGCGCTGACCGCCTTGTACTCGCTGCAGCGCATGCGTTCGGCAGCTGATACCATCAGCTGGGTCCTGCAAGAGCGCTATCAACGGGTTGAGAATGTGCTCGTGACTACGATCTCTCTGCAAGAGAATATGATCATCTGCATCAACCGCTTCCAGCAAAATCCGTCCTTGGTTGATCAGGTTACTCAAGAAATCGCAACCTTAAAAACGTATAGTAATGAGCTGCAGGTAGCTCGCTACCCAACCGAAATTGGTGCGATCCATCAAAGCGTTGATGCCTTGGAGAGCCTGTATGCAGGCAAGATTCGCACAGCGATCGCCAATGACGATATCACCACAGCCGCGCAAACCTATGTCTCCGAAGCGATTCCGCTGTTCATGACGATTTTGAACAATGCCAATAAAGTGCAGGACTCTCAGATCAGTGGTGCGGTGTCCACGGCTGAGGCTGCCGCCAGCAACGAGCCGATTGTGGTTATTTCGGTGGTATCGCTGTTGGTGCTCATCTTCTCCTTTATTGTGGCCAACTCGAGCGGTAATTACTGCAAGCGCGCGATCTATAACGTGATGGACAGTATCCGCAATATCGAGAATTATGATCTGATTACGCCGGTTAAACTCACGCACCGCGATGAGTTTGGCCAATTAGAGAATAGCTTAGAGAGCCTGCGCAAGATGGAAGCGGAGGTGATTGGCGATATGCGTAATGCCAGCGCGGAGGCGGTGGCTAGTATGAAGTCCATCACCGAAAATATGAAGGGGCTCGAGGAAAATGCCCACGACACGCAAAGCCGTACCTTAACGGCGGCCGCCGCCTCGGACCAAATGGTCTCGACCACCACCGAGATTGCCCGCAATTGCGAGGAGGCTACGGCGCTTGCTAACAAGTCGCGTGATATCACCAACCAAGGTATCGCTCAGGCTAAGGATTCGATTCAGAGCATCTACAAGCAGTCGGAGCTGACCAAGGAAGATAGCAAGCAGATCTCGGCTATGATCAACCGCTCGCGCGATATTTCGACTATCGTTAGCACGATCGATGAGATTGCTTCGCAAACCAACCTCCTGGCCTTAAATGCTGCCATTGAGGCCGCCCGTGCCGGTGAAGCTGGTCGTGGCTTTGCCGTGGTTGCAGATGAAGTGCGTGCTCTTGCTACCCGCACCAGCTCGTCGATCAATGAGATCACGGATACGGTGCAATTAATCGAGCGTGATGCCAATAAAGCTACCAGCTCGATGGAGCGCTCGGTCAGTGATATGGATGAGATCGCAAAAGAAACCTCCGGCCTTGAGGAGGTGCTCAATAGCATCTTGAGCCAAGTCCTTGAGGTCAATGACCAAATCACACATATCGCCGCCTCGGTTGAGGAGCAAAGTGCCGCCACCGCTGAGATTGCCTCCCATATTCAAGAGTTGACCAATAGTGCTCAAGAGGTAGCGCGTGTGGCCAGTGACACTGGAACTATCATCACTAACACCGCCTCTGATATCGACTCCTTGAACTCACGTCTGTGTCACTTCAAGATTTAATCGCGTTTTGCATTGAGCTCAGGTAGGTTTTGCCACCTGAGTTCCACTCAGACCGGTTTAGCCACCAGAGTACGCTGAGCTTTGTGCCGCCTGAGGGTGCTGCTTAATTTATTGATCATGCCTGCCTGAGCCTTGCCCATGCAGGCATGACTGTTTCTGAACGGAACTTGCAACGCCGGGGCAGGTCTTTACAGTAGGCCTTGCATCGGTTATTTTTTAGCTTTCTTATTTTTGAGAGTTCATTGGTTGAGGGTACGGTCGTGGCTCACGAACACGAAGATAAGCGCGCACAAGACCTGAAAACAGGTGTGGCTTCGGTTAATCTGTCTAAGTCGCTGCCCGATCAGGCCTCCCACGAAGCACAAGATGTGGTGCGGGTGTTAAGCTTGGACTCAGATAGTGAGCGCGAGTCTAAGCCTGCTTTTGTCAGAAAGCAGTCCGCGCGGGACTTAGGTGAACTCCAAGAGATGTTGCAGGCGTTCAAGCCCTTGGTGACCGACCGTGATCGCGGCCATTCGGTGCTCACCGCGCTGCTCTCTGCGCAATTGAGTAACAAGTTTCTGGACAGCCACGGTCAGCCTTTAGGCAGCGCGCAGGCGCCCGATCCGCGCTCTGATAGCTTCTACCATGACTTAACCGAGATCACTGAACGCCATTTATTGATCGATAAGACTGACTTCTTAAGCTCCTACTTAGGGGGTGAGCGTCGTTTTGACCTGATTGCTCGTCCTTTAGGCATGGGCAAGACTGTGCTGCTTAAGATTATTGCTGCGCTCTACAGTGGGCGGCGCGATCTCTTGCCTGATAATTTAGCGGTACTGCGGGACTGGCACGAAGCACCAAAGGATGTCATCTATCTTGATTTTGCCCAGATGTGCTATCACCAGGACGAAGGCGCGTATCACTCTTATCCTACGACCGAAGAGTTGATCTCAGGTCCCTATATCTGCGGTACTGATATCTTAAATCGCCGGCGCAGCCAAGGCTTGGTCGCACATATGGCCGAGCTCGATTACCAGTTTTATCGTGGGGATGACTTTGTCGCTACTTTCTACGATCAGCTGTATCAGCAATGCACGCGTCTGAGCGATGTCAAAGCAGTAAATGAGAGCGATAGCGCCGTTGAAGACTTTAGTGGCATCTTAAGCAGCACCGTTGACCGCATTGCCTTATTGCAGGTGATTCGTTTATTGGAGGCGTGCCAAGAAAACAGTCGCGTGCTGATCATCGATAACTTTGATGCCCCGCTATTGAGTGTGATGCACTTGCCTGAGTGCTATAACTTGCGCGCTAGCCTGTTATCGCGCCTGTTGTTGCTCTTAAGCCAGCACGGCAAGGCGTTCCGCCACATCTTATTAAGTTCGCAATGTGCGGTACCGGAGTTAGGCTGGCAGCCTAACGACGACGGTGAGGTGGTGAACTCGGACTTAAACAGCGAGCTCTGGCAAAGCCCTGAATTTGCTACGCGCTTAGGCTTTACCGTAGCTGAGCTCAAGGCTCAAGTTCCAGACGAGGTACGCGAGCGCGTCTATGACTATTTAAGTCTCAATTACGCGATCACGGATGAAGACGCGCTCTGGGAGCTTTTTGCCCAAAACTTTGGTGGCTACAGCATCGATCGCGCGCACGAGGTCTTGCTGCCGCGCTTGGTGATTGCCCAGCTGTGCCAGCCTGATATGCACTTTAACCCAAGCTTGAGTTATGACCACGACACCTCGAACTTCCTCGAGCCGGTCGAGGCCATGCCCGATCTTGATATTCTCTACCTGCATGCCATCAGCCGCCTGCCGTTTGAGTCCTTAATCCGTTTCTTCAACACCGTGCTGCGCGGGCGCTGCTATTCAAGTCCCGATCTCTATCAGCTGCCGCTGACCATTCCAGGCTATCCAGACCAAATTCCGGGTCGCGACAAGATTGAGCCAGGCCCGGTTAAGAAAAAGTCAAATTCCAAGCAACAGGAGCAAGCAGGCGCGCACACGACGCCAGCGGAGGACAGCAAGCCTTCGGCAGATACCAGCAATCCTGTGGCTGAAGCCAGCAATGCTGCGGCTGAAGACCGAGCTGACGCCCGCAACAAGTCAGCTGCAGAGAGTGATGATAGTGCCGAGCAAGCGGTTCTATCTAAACCTGAGGACTTAGAGCATTATACGGTGCGTCCGAGCGCGCTCGCGCCGGCTCTGTCGGCGCGCACTAAGCGCCTGGGCAGACGGCGTAAGCTCAGCGCTCAGGCTCAGGCACAGACACAGGCGCAGGCGCAGGCGCAGCAAGAGCAGGAAGCGGCCCAAGATCGCATTGACGCCATCTTAGGCTTTGGCGATCAGGTGCAAACGCCGCAGGCCAACCGCTTAACTCCGGGGCAAATGATGCTCCAGGACTTAGTCAATCACCTCAATAAAACTGCGGCCTTAAAGGTGCAGCAACGGGAACAAAGCTCAGGTCTTGATTACTCCAAGGTCCAAGATGCCCTCCAGAACCTTGAGATTCAGGCTAAGAGCACTGCGCTGCAGGGGCTGATGCAAGATTACGACTTAGTCGGTTACTTTGATAATGAGTCGGAGGACGCGCCCAGCGCCAATCCTACTTTAGCCAATGCTTTGCGTATGACGGTGGCGCAGGCCAATGCTATTGCCCAAAGTAAGCCTGAAACGGTCGCGCCGCAACCTGACCCTACCATGTCTGAGGCTATGCCTGAGGAGCTCCCTGAGCTTGACGCGAACCAGCTCACCTCGGCGGAGTCGGATCGTCAGGTAGCCTTGGATGTGCTCAAGCGCAAGCGCAACTTTGAGAACAACGTCTTGCAGGCGGCCCTGGAGCATTCCGATGCGCGCGCCGAAGGCGGCTTCCCAACGGTGAACAGTGACGATCTGGCGGCCTTAGATCACTTGACCAAGAAAGTGCAAATCGGGCCTACCGGCATCCAAATCGATGAGAATGCCCCGGATGAGATCATGTCCGAGGTGGCACGGCTTGATTTGATCCGTACGCGGATGGCGCGCGCCCGCAACTTAAAGCATGATCCCAACAAGCGTATCCCGTTTGAGCTGTCAGACTTGCTGTGCGCCTTAGGTTTTTTAACTTACAGCCGTGAGCGTACGCTGCCTAATATCAACTTAGTGCCTAATCGCTATGTTTACCGCAAGCTGCGCTTGATGGTCTTAGGCGTGCTCTTCCGGGCTGACTGCCCGCTCAACTCCAAATCAGAAGGCAAGCTCTCTGAGGCTTTGGGGCCGAGCAAGCGGGTGCGCCGTGAGATTGAGTATGACTTCAGCGCCGCCTTAGATCAGGTCGAGCACCTGCAAACGCTCTTTAAATTTGCGGGCTTAGGTGACATGTTCCAGACTATGCAAGGCAAGCGCTCGAACGAAGATTTGCGCATGGAAATCGGCGACTTGCCGGACTTGACCTTAGACCCCGAGCACTTTTTCCCGGTTAAAGGCCAGGCCCCAGTTTACGTGCCGCTTTTGACCAATATCATCAATTGGCTGAGCGTCCCAGGTCCTATCACCTTATCGGCTAACGCGGTCAATGAGGCGGTCGCGCTCTTTTGCCAGCTGCATCTGTCTTACGCCGAAGACTTAGCGCTGGGGCGCGACCTGCCTAAGATGGTGCGCTTAGTGGACGAGCTTGAGGTCAGCCGCGCCGAATCCGAGCAATTCCGCCGTGAGGTCGAGGCCGCCGCGCAAGCAGCAAAGCAATATCACCAAGCAGGGGAGCAAGCCGCAGCCGAGCAAGCTCCAGAGACAATTCCAGTGTTTGACCTAGCGCAACTTTTTGGAGAAGACTCCGAGGAAACAGAGCAGGCAAACGCAGAGAGTCAGGATACGCCTGAGGCAGATGCGCGCTCAGAGCAGGCTTTAGAGGCGAACCCTGAAGCCCCGGCGCACAAGAGCCCAGCGGCCGTTCATGGTCTCTTTATCTACGCTGAAGATACCGAGCGCGACCCTGAGCTGGAGGCTCAGGCTCTAAGTGAGCTCAACGCTAAGGATGGAGCTCAGGCTGATAGTGCCGCTTCAGCAGATAGCGCAGCTCAAGCTGATGATGCCGCTCCCATCTTGCAGGTGTTAACGCCGATTAAGGGCAAAGAACACGCCTCGATTGCGGAGCAATTCGGCATCTCGTGGGACGATGACACCACCCGCATGCTCCAGCGGGCTCATGATTTGTCGCTCTACGATGAGTCGTGGCGCGGGGTTAACTTCTCCACCCGCCCGATTGAGGACGATAACCAGGCGCGCACTGTGGTGCAGAAGGCTTTATCCTCAGATAGCATTGATTTACCTAAGGCCTTGCTGGAGGTCGCAAGCGCCCAGGTGCGCCGTCACCACAATTTGACCATTTACACCCCTGGCAGTGCCATTGTGATTGAGTTTGCCCTAGCCAAAAACGAGGAGCAACTAAGTCAGATAACCTCTATGGCGCTCCATAACTTGGTGCACGTCGATTCACCGCTGCAAACGGCCTTAGGCAAAAGCTCCTACGAGCTGGAGACGACTCAGGTACAGCGCGTGCTCTTAGTGGGCTTAGTCCAGGGCCGCCGCATTGTGGTGCGCAAGGTCTTGGTGGTCGACGTCAACCCAGCTACCGCTGAGTTTTAGCGCAGTCCCAGCGCCCGCGCCTTGGCCGCTCTGGCCACACGCCTTGGTAGGGGGCCACGAAAAAAAAGAAGCCCCAGGCGTGGCGCCGAGGGCTTCTAGCATGCTTTACTGTAATGGCGGCCGCCAAGTGGTGTTGTATTGACGGCCAGGTCGTTGTGAATCTGGGCTTAGCTATGGAAGAGTGGGGTGGCTAAGTCGTGATAGGTGACCCCCTGGAAGGTGGCACTGCCATTGGTGCTGTAGAGGGTGACCGTGTGGTCTGGGCCAAAGAAGTTGGAGGTCATGGTGTCATAACCGCCATCGACAAAGACCTCGATTGAGCTGTTATCGATGAAGATGCGCAGCTCATGCTCCTTATCCCAATCAAGCTCTAAGGCGCGATACGAGGTGGCGTTGAGATTTAAGCGGAATAAGGTCAGGGTCTTGCTCTGACGGTCAACGAAGAGGCGCAGCGAGTTGCCGATGGCAATGCCGTATTGCTCGGCGTCGTTGTCCTGCGGCTTGAATTTAAAGGAAAGCTCTAACGCGCTATTGCTGCTTAAGGTCTGAATGGTCGACTTCAAGGTGAGGTCACCTAAGGCGTAGCTGGTGGTGCGCAGGCTCGCCACTTCCTTAACAGGGGCTTGGCACAAGTGGCCGTCACGTAAGGTGATCTCACGTGGTAAGGTCAAAGCGCCACACCAGTGGTCGCCATAATTGAGGAACGGCAGCTTCCACATGTTCATCCAAGCCAAGACAATGCGGCGGCCATCAGGGGTGGCGGTCGATTGGGTGGCATAGAAGTCATGGCCCCGGTCGACCTCATAGAGCTTGCCTTGAGCCGTGAAATTTACGCCATCAAAGGTGCCGGTCTGCCAGGAGTTAACAGATGGGTTCTGGCGGTGGTAGCCAAATGGGGCTTGGCCCATTGGTGAGGTGGCTAAGACCCAAGTGCTTGCCTCACCTGCCTTACGAGGCAGCTCAAAGAAGTCAGGGCACTCATACATGAAGGACTGATCTTCCATCTCCTTGATCACCGAGACGAATTGCCACTTGAGCAAGTCGGTGCTGGTGTAGTGACGAATCTCGCCTTCGTGCTTTAAGTTGGTGGCACCAAAGACCACGTGGAAGAGGCCTGCTTCGTCTTGCCAGACCTTAGGGTCACGGAAGTTGTGGATGTCCTCGTGCTCCGGCTCAATCACCACGCCGAGCTTCTCAAAGTGGATGCCGTCGGTGGAAACCGCCAAAGCTTGAACTTCGCGGCAAATCGAGTTGTCACCTGCCTCTACTAAGACCTTATGGCCGGTGTAGATGAGGTAGAGCTTGCCGTCGTGCTCGATCGCCGAGCCCGAGAAGCAGCCGTCGCGATCGTAGTCCTCGGATGGGGCTAAGGCGACTTCCTCATGCTGCCAGTGGATGAGGTCACTTGAGGTGGCGTGCCCCCAGTGCATTGGACCCCACTTGGCATCGTAAGGGTAGAACTGGTAGAAGATGTGGTACTTGCCTAAGGCGTAGCAGAAGCCATTAGGGTCGTTGATCCAACCATAGCGTGCGGCTAAGTGGTAGCCTGGGTAGAAGCGCTTATTGACCTCGCAGGCATGCTCCGCGATAAAGGCATTGGCCTGAGCTAATTTGGCCTGGTGGTTTGCTTGATCGATCATGATAATTCTCCGGTCTGCTGGCCCACGCCGTTTAACTGGGCATGTTTAAGGGCCAGACGGCACTGTAATCTGAGAGCTATTAATACCACAGCAGCGCGGACCCGCCTGAAGCGCGTCACCTAAAGCGTGCTTAGCTTAAGTGGTACGGGGCGGCGCCGAAAATGCGGTCCTTACCGGAGCACATACTCTGGCGGTAAGGACAGCACAGATTGACTAAAACTGTGGTGTGAGGCCTTAGATATTGGCTTCCTTGGTGCCTGGTAAGGTCTTGTTGCTTAAAGCAAAGAGCGAAATGATGGTGGTAACCAGTACGAAGGCTGCCATCAGCAAGTAGGTATGACCAAAGCCCCAAGTATCGTAGAGGTGACCGGCCACTGGAGCCAGAACTGCCGAGACGATTTGGCTGATTAAGGTCAGGCCCACTAAGTAGATAGTGGCCGACATAGCTGGGTTGAAGCGGGTCGTGATGTACTTAAAAAAGGAAATCATTACCATTGGGACTTCAGGGCCGTGTAACAGCTTGACTGCGGCGATAGCCCAGGTGCTGTCGACTAAGCCCGAGAGGCCAATGCGGCAGAACATGATGGTCGATGCGACAATTAAGCCATTCTTAGCGCCGATCTTATTAACTACAAATGGGGCTAAGAAGGTGCAGATAGTCTCGATGAAGACCTGGGTCGAATTGAGGAAGCCGTACATCTGAGCGCCTTCGGCTTCGTCGGCGAACTTGCTGACGAAGTAACGCATGAACTGCTGGTCGAAAACGCCGTACATCGACGAGCCCATGACCCAGACAATTACGGCCCAAAATGCTGGCATTTTTAATAGATTGACGATTTCGCCCAGCGAGGTCTTCTTTTGTTTGTCAGTCTTGTACTGGTCTAACATCTTGCGCGAGAACTGCTCGGAGGTGTTGAGCATGACCAGCATGACGAGGAAGATTAAGCCGCCAAAGGTCGAGAGGTAGAAGTTATAGTGTGGGTCAACGTTAATCAGGATACCGGTGAGAGCGACGGTCGAAGCCCAGCCTAAGGTACCCCACATACGGGCGTGGCCGAACTCAAAGCCAGCGACACGACCAAAGCGCTCGGTGTAGGACTCTAAGGCGCCGATACCAGCTTGGAAGGCAAAGCCCATATAGAGGCCTAAGGCGACGCTACCGACGATGACATTGGTGCGCAAGAGCGGCTCAATGATGAAAATGTAGTAAGGGCCGCACAGGACGAGCATGATGCCGACGAAGAAGAGCAGATGACGACGTAAGATCAGGCGATCCTGAATCATGCCGTAGACCGGGGCTAAGATTAAGGCGGTCACAGAAAACACACCGTAAGCAAAGCCAATCTGGGCGCCAGTTAAGTTAAAGAAGCGTTGCAGCCATACCGCGAGCAGGGAGTAGCAGCCTGCCCATGCCACAAAGAAGAAAAAGAGCATAGCCGAGAGCAGGTAATATTCCTTGCCCATGCCCTTGAGGATCTCAACAAGCGACTTCTTAGTCGCTGGAGTGGTCTCAGTCATAACACACCTCAATCCAAGTCAAACTTGGCCCAAAATCCCGCGCTCACCACAAGCGCCGTGCTTAATGGGCTCAGTTAGCACTCAGAACGCTCCACCATGAGCGTATCCTTAAGACCAAGCCGGTAGCGCCTTCACCACAAGTGCTACGGGGCTTGATAAAAATGCATTGCACGCAGTCCTGGGACCTGACCAAGCCGTGGGTCTGGTTAACCCACGATGTTGGAGTGCTGTCCTAGCAAGTTCGTCTCGGGCAGCAGGTCCACCACTGCGTTATCCTTTGCAAGCGATTTTGCAGAGATGTTGCAAAACTTGCAAAGATCGATCCTCATTTTTGTGATACAAATCTGAAAAAATGTTATGTTTTTGCAAAATGCAAGAAAGTCGCAGCTCGCTTGCACCAGCTTAGTGGCAGGGCTTAAATAGGGGCTAGGGGACATTTGGTTGCGGGCCAGCGCAGCGTTGCTTCTAGCACTGTGCTGGCTGAATGTAAATCTTTGCAGTGTTTTGCATTTATTGCAAAACTTTGCAGTGATGGGGGCTACAGTAGCTCTTGCTTGGTGGCAATTGGTTGCTTAAATTGTGATTAGAGCATTTACGTTGTGGCTAAAGGAGTCTGCACTGTGGTCGATGCGCTTTGGTGCTGCGTGCAGTCAGCTGGAACGGGATCTGATAAACTTTGGCCGTCAACAGTAAGGTCAGCAATGAGCTGACCATTCAGATCAAAAATGATGAAGGGTACCGATATGGGCACCATGAGCGCGAGCTCAGTAGCCAATCTGGCTCAAGCAACGAATCGAGCCGAGCTTGCTGCTGGGCAAAATAAGATGAAGTTTGTATCTATGGGGGGGGGTAGAACCCTTTTCCAATAAGATTTCTGACACCGCATCCTCGGAAAAAATTGGTATAGGAGCACGGTTTTCGCCTCTGAGGCGCTACCTTGTACTAGCGATCGTGTTAGCGGCCTTCCTTGAGGGTGTGGTCTTTAACCATTTTTACTTTCGCTTTGCTCTAGGTGACTACCAAACGGTGAGCGTACCTTTGCCTTATAACGAGCAACTGGGAACCAACGCTTACGTCTTTACACCCCAACAGAAAAGCTTGGTGCTGCAAGGGTTCGATCTCGAGCTTATGACGGTCGGCTTTAAGCTCAAAGGCGAGCACACACTGCTTTCTGGTACGTTGGCGCTGACTGATGATGCCAGCCTCGTCACTCCAGTACGGGCTAATCACTTCAAGGTCGCGCCGACTGATGTGGGGGCTTATGGAGGTGACTTTGCGCGCACTCCAGCCGCTCCTTATAAGTTTTTAGTGCGGAGTAATGGCAAGGCTCACTCTCTTGTGGTGTCATTGGAAAATGTGCGTGGAGTTGTGATCTTAAGTGATCTGACCTTGAACGTTGCGCCTGAGTGGGGCTTTAATTGGCTGCGTTTTCTGGGTATAGCCTTACTTGGTGCTGCGGTGGTGCTTGTATGGCGCAAGCGCTTGTACACAGTACGCATCGGTGAGCTCAGTGCCCGCTCTCGGCACTTGGTCCAAGGATTAAGTCTTGCGCTGTGCCTAGGAGTGAGCCTAAGTTATAGCTATCTGCTTTTGCCTACGCATATCAGCCCTAATTTGCTGTTTGACTTCAATGAACATGGCTTTGCCTTCTTAGGCAATCCTCAGCAAAGCTTACTTTTGGACTTTCCACAGACCCAGCAAGAGCTCGAGTATCATGATGCCTACGTGCAAAACCTTGATGCGCTGCTCAAAGGTCAGTGGCACATCGACGTATCAGTTGACACGGCCGTACTTAATGCCGATGAGCGTCTTTTCGATCCAGGTTGGCGGGCTCAAAATAAAGTAGAGGGCTATTGGGATCGCACCTATTATGAGGGCAAGTACTACGCTTACTACGGTTATGGCCCAATATTGGTCTTGTACTTGCCGCTCTACGTGCTAACCGGCCAAGTACCAAGCCCGTCTTTGGCTTTATTCTTTTTCAGCACGCTGGCCATTTTAGGTCTGTATCTGGGAACTTATGCTCTGGCACGTTTTTATGGGGTGCTGCCTCGGGCTAATGTGTTGGTGTGGCTGTTCGGCTCAGCAGCAGTGGTGCTGGGAACGCATTTAGTGGTGGTGCAGTGCTATACCACCTTTTACGCTTATGCCCCATTGTTAGCGGCAGGCTTGGTAGGGCTGTTAAATTACCTAAGCTACAGCATTCCGAGCATGGTGTCAGTAGGTAAGAAACGAAGTGCCTTGGTGGCACTGGGGCTTATCATGGTGCTAATAGTGCACACTAGGCCTCTCTTATTGCTTCCTTGTTTAGCTATATGCTGTCCTATTTTCTGGGGACTCATCAGAGCGTCGGTATGGCAACAGGGACCGGGGCTGGTTGTGCAATATGATAAGCGCAGTAAATTGCTTGATGCACTCTGCGTTGGCGTACCGCTGGCTTTAGGTGCGATTCTGACCATGACTATGAATTACCTGCGCTTTGGCGGAGTGCTGGAGTTTGGTCAGCGTTACTGCATCACCTGGGAAAATCAGCTCTTCAATCACCTTGATTTCACCTTGGAGCAGCTGAGCGCTATGGTTGAAATCTTCATTACTCGCGCTTGGGTCGATCTACAAGATTTTCCTTATTTCGGAATTATGCAGTCAGGTCCACAGCATTTAGGTAATTTCATCCCTGGTGATTACGGCGTGGGTCTGTTAGCAAGTCCGGCCTGGTGGGGCGTGGCGTTGGCCTTATGGGTCTTTAGAGCTAAGCAATCTGGTAAGGAGGCTCCAAATGAAGTTAATCGCTATAGCATGCATAGCATGACCTTGCTCAAGGTTACCTTGGCGCTGATCCTAATTTTGGTGCCGCTCTTGTGCTACGTGCAGTTTGCATTGGTGTCTTATACCATCCGCTATTTGAGCGAAAACATGGCACCATTGGCAGCCTTTGTTGTGCTGCTATGGGCGCGCTTCATCAGTTACGATGAGTCATCATCGCTGCAAGCCAAGATTTGCTATTGGGCTGTACTCGTCGGCTTTGGGGTGACTATAGTGATGGAAGGTTTGGGCCCGTTTAGCTTGCTTGAACAGTACATGCCTTACTTGGTACCAGATGACTGGATTAGGGCACAAGACTTCTTTACGCCGCTAAGCACTGTGCGCTAAAACCAAGGGCGCCGTTGGGAGCGGCGCTCATTGTGTACGCTATGCAGGCACAAAAAAGGGCACCCGTAGGTGCCCCGTTCAAAGTTGAGGTATTGTTGGTCGTAGCTGCGTCTTAGATGCCGAGCTTGGCCTTGTAGTCAGCTACCATCTTGGCGTACTCTTCGTCGCTCAGGTAGACTTCCTTCTCACCCTTGTCCCAGAAGAAGTGACCCCACTGCAGCTGGTCCTTGTACTTTGGCACCATGTGCATGTGGACGTGTGGTACGCCGTCACCGAAGATACCGTAGTTGATCTTGTCTGGGTTGAAGAGCTCCTTCATGGCCTTGGAGACGCGGGCAACGTCGGCAAAGTAGCCATTGCGCTCTTCCTCGCTTAACTCAAAGAGCTCGGTGCGGTGGCAGTTTAAGGCAATGACCACGCGGCCTAAGTGGTTCTGGTTCTTGAGGAGGAACAGGGTCGAGTGTGGTAACTTGCCGACCTCAATTAACAGCTCAGTACGCTTCTCGTGAGTCTCGTTGCAGTACATGCAATCTGCCATGACAATTCTCCTATCTTGCTCCTAATCCCAGCTCTGCGTCGGCAGGGCTGCTCTTGTCGTTGCGCTTATTGTCGCCAATCTGCGCCGCTTAGTCTGTGAGGTAGGCTACATTTTTGGAACTTGCCTACTAGTATCCAAGTTGGGGCGCGCATTTGTTGTTAGCGCTTAAGCACAGTGTCGTGCGGGCGCAAAATTCGCTAAAATTTTCTTTTCCCGCCGCGCCGGGCGGCTTGGGCCATTTTTTGCGTGAAGTTAAACGATTGAGTTTAGCAAAGTCAGAAATCTTGCGGTCAATTGACGTGGCCAGGCTGTGCGCTCTCAAGCAAAAATAGGTCAGAAGGCCGTGGCGCCTAGCTGAGCGGCGCGATGCTGGCAAGTTTTTAGCTAAAATTTACAGAGCTTTTAGTGGCAGGTCGGTCCGGATTTACGTGCAGGGGTGCTAAGCCAGAGCGGCGTCAGGTCGAGCTTGGTTGGCTGCGGTGCAGCTTGAGCCGGTTCTTGGTTGGCGACGCCAGCACGCGCTGGTCGCGCGCTTGATGACAGGGTAAGTGAGCGGCTGGTTGCCGGGCTGGATTAGCTTTGGCATTGGGCGGGCTGATTGAGGGTAGGTGCTTAAGGCACCTAGTGAGCGGCGATAAGCTGCTGGGCTTTTGTGTGTGGAGGTAAGGGATTAATGCAGTACGCGTTAGAAAACATCGTAGCGCTCATCAATCGCAAGGAGCCATTGCCTGTTACCTTTACCCGCGCCTTAACTGGGGTGTGTAAGCAAGCCCTACATCGCGGCATTTACCCGATTGAAGTACAACAGCTCTTTGCAGATATGCGCTTGGAGCTGCCTGCTTCGTACTTTGTTGAGCCCGATGGTATCATCAACGCTGATTGCTGGTACAAGATCGTGCGCATCTTAGAGCGCTCGGGCATTTGCATTGTGCCACTGTCGGTGCCGTCCAATCTCTCGATTTATCAAACAGTCTATTTGCTCAAGCGTCCTGATATCACCAGCGACGCCGATATCGCGACCTTACAGCGCTTGGTCGCCGAGCGCAAAGAGCGCCACACCGTAGGTGAGCTCGAGACTATCGCCCGCGCTAAGGAAAAGCTCTCCAATTACAACATCATGTTGCGCGTCTTTGAGTTCTTGGGCGCCGCCCAAGTGCGCAGTCTCGATGCCAATCAGCGCTCGGTGCTACAAACGATCTTAGATGAGCACCCACTGCCGCACGATGGCATGCGCTATATCCGCACGCTTTACTCCTACGCCTGTGATATCGGCTCCTATCACTACGATTACTCTGAGCCTAAGTACGTATTGCCAAAGCTGCCAGACGCTGAGCACTCGACTGCGCTTGATATCGTGGCGCGCACCATCGCCCCGTCGCATCAGGCGATTAAAATCCCGGACAATTTCCCGTACAAGCGTGAGCTCGCCGAGGACTACCAAGAGGCCTGCCCTAAGATCTTCGTAACTCCCGAGCAGGTCGAGGCGCCACGGCGCCCGCTCTCGCTGAGGCCTCTGTCGGAGATCAACAGCAATCAGCGTCAGCGCCGCTTAGAGCAACGCCTCGAGCGCGTGCTCGAGCCTTTGCGCTCGGCCCAGGCAAGCTTAGCCCAGCTGCAAGGCAGCTTACTGGTACAGGCAATTGAAGCCAGGACCGGGGCGGCTTTTGACTGGGAAGATCAAAACGATGTCGTGCTCGCTCGTGAGCTGCATTCGGCCAAGCTGCGTTTTGATGAGGAAAAGCGCATCGAAGATGAGCAGATGGCCCAAAAGGAGGCCGAGGCGGCGGCCAACTTAGCCGCTGCATTAGCCGCACAAAAGAAAAGCCGCAATAAGCGCAAGACTGATACGGCCGAGCCGGTGGTGTCTGATGCCGCGCGCGTCATTGCTGAGGCGGTGCGGGCGGCGGCTGCCGCCAAAAAGAACGCAGTTGAGGCTCAGGGCCAGGCTGGGACTCAAGGGGCTGACTCGGCTCAAAGCTCTAGTGAGACTAGCTCGAATCCTGTAGAGCCGCGCGTGGGGGCTCAGGACGATTGGGATCGCTTTGACTACGGCCAATATGCCCAAGGCCTTGATGTGGCGGCGTTGGCGGTCAATCCTGCGGCGTACTATGACGATTTAAAGAGCGCGCTCCCAGAGCAGATTGACCGAGATCAAGTGACCTTGCTCATGATGACCAAGGGCGTGCGTACCGGCTTTGATGCGGGCTTTCTTAACTTGCTCTCAACGGCGCTAGACAGCTGCGATCCGGAGCTCAGCGCGCAGATGGCGCTGTTGGCCGACGAGCTCAAGCACGATGAAAACGCGCGCTTGATGCTGCCGGACTTTAGCAAGACCAAGCTGTGCTGCTACTTCAATGGCTATGATTTGGCGGTAGCGCCGCTTGATGACACTTGGGCCGCGCCGCTTGCCTCTGTGCCTGATGCCTGCACCTTGGATTTGAGCGCTGAGGTCAGTGACTTAGTCAATGATCCGATGTCGGTCGACAATGGACGCGAGTTGCTGCAGCAAGCCCAAAACAATCTCTATGAGGCTTACTTAGCAGCGATCGAAGAGCGCTATAACCAAGAGCAAGAAGCCCAGCTCAATTTAGATGCCGCTGGAACTAAGAGTAAGCGCTTGCGCCGTAAGCTCACCTCCGAGCAAGCGGTGTCCTTTGTGCCAAGTGCCACCAAGCGCTCAGGAGGCGCTGCGAACCAGGCGGCCCTAGTCGACCCAAATGATTTTAAGGGCGAGTGGTCGGGCGAGCACTTGGGACGCACCTTTGACTACAGCGTCAATCAGCTCAATGAGAATAAGATCGCCTTTGCCCGCTGGGTCAACTTAGGTGAGTTTGAGGCGCTGCAGCGCGCCTGCTCCTTGGGTGCTTTAGAGCGCTTTCACTTAGTGCCGTGGGTCTGGGATGAGCTCTCCTTCCTCCATCATAGCTACTTGGTCTGGAATGCTGCTGGGGCGGCCGACCCAGAGCACGAGGTGGCGCGCGACTATCCTGATTTAAATCAGGACTACGGCAGCAATCTCAAGCAATTTGTGCTCAATCCGCTCAAGCAAAAGGCACGCTTAGACCAAGTGATGTGCTTTGAGCTGGTGCTGCGCCCGCTCTTTGCCCCGCTCCACTTAGAGCGTTTGGGGGCAGACGAGCGTGCGGCTTTGCAGCTCTTGGCCTTAGCTCACTACAACTTTACCGTGCAAAAAACGGTCGATTTGATACCTGCGGCCTTCTACCACGGTTTAGTGTACTTTGAGCGCTATTGGCAGCATCCTGAGGAGCACGTCAACCTCGAGCGCTTCTATCTTGCGGTGGCGCGTGCTAACCCTTACGCCTTTAACTTATTCCTGACGCGCGTGGTCGAGCATTATGGCCCGAAGCTCAGTGCTATTCCGGAGCAATTCTTTGAGCTGATTGTGCTCAACTTAGTGCTCTTTGCGCCTAAGGATCAAGGGACGTTCGCGCACAACACCTGGCGCTTGCTCAAGGATGACTCCTTTAGCGCCTCCTTGCCGCTTAACGTCATCGCCCTGCGCTTGATGGCGCGGACGCTCTATTGCTTAGTGCAGCGCGATCCAAGCTATCAAAATTTAGAGCTGACCCAAGTCAGCTCCGAGAGCTTGACCCGGCAGCTACGTGAGCAAGATGCCTTGATTGCGCAGATGCATGAGGTGCGTTTAAGCGATGGCACGGCGCTGAAGCAAGGCCACGCTCAGGCCTATGCGCTGCTACAAGAAACCAATCCTAAGTACGTCAAGACCTTGCTTGACTTAACGCAGAGCGTAGCCGCCGCTGAGCTCAAGCAGGCGGGCTTCAAGCTGGTTGCTGAAGCTGCTGCTAATGACCCAAGTGCTCACTTAAACAGCGAGCTCACAACTCTGGTCACTGACATCGTGCAGCATTTCCTGAGCACGGGTGAGCTGCCCGAGATTATGGCCGAGCAGCCGCGCCCTGAGCCGGACGATCATCCAGTGCATGCACCAGCCTCCGTTAAAGCCGATTACGCCAAGCGCTTTGAGTTACAGCCTAAGGCCCACTTAGAGCGTGCTGCCGCGCGGGCGCCTCACGCTGCGCCACCGACCTTAGGGGCGGCCCAGGCCTTGGCTCAGGCGGCCACGCATAAGGCCGGTGCCAAGAAGACCAATACTAAGAAGACCGCAGGCGCTGACTTCTTTGACTTAGGTGGGGCGGGCGCGCAAGTGGTGAGCTCCGAGCGCAGTGCTAATAGTATCGCGGCTAAGGCGCGCGCCGATTTAGACTTCTTTGACCTCGATGACACTACTGAGCTGTCAGAACAGTCAGCGAAGCAGGTGACGGAGCAAGCGCCGGAGCACTTGGCAGAGCATTCGCCTTTTGCCGAGTTCTTTGATGATGATGCCGCGATTGCCGCGCAAGCTCAGGCCGAGCGCCGTGCCGCTCGCAGCGCTCATAAAGGCATGGGCGCGCTGGAGGCCGGTGAGCTCGACTCAAGCTCCTTTGGTGGCTCGAGCTTCTTAGCCCAAGCCATGAGCGAGGGCTTAAAGGCCTTGCAAGCAGCTAAGAGCGAAGCTGAGCCTGAGGAGGAGCCTGAGGTAGCGGTGGAGCCAGAACCGGAGTTGCCGCTGAGCCTCAATCCTAAGGCCAAGAGCATTATTGCGCTTTCCTTAAAGAGCGCGCTCTCGGTGCTGCCACTGCCGAAGATGGCGCAAGCCGAGCTCAAGCAGGCTGAAGACCAGGCGGTCTTAGCCCAGCTGTTTGCCGAGCATAAGGACTGGATTTATGGCTTAACGGCGGTAAACTGCGTCGTGCTTAATCCTGATTTTGCCCATCGCACCTTAGCCTGGTCAAATCCTGAGTTCAATGCGCTCTCGCCGCAGGTGGCGTCTTTGTGCACTAAGTACGTTGGCCCGGTGGTACGGCGCGTCTTGTGCCAAAACGAAGATCGCTTCTATACCTTGGCGCGTATCATCGATCTCAAGGCTCTTTATGACCTCTCTATTAGGGGCTTGGAGCTGTCGGCCTTGCTCTTTAACCAAGGCTATCAGCAGCACTTGCCGCTTATGGAGTGCAGCATTTACGGTGTCAGCTACAACCGCTTGCTCCAAAATATGGTGCTGTACGGCTTTGGCCCATTGGGCTCCTTGCACCTGTTAAAAGAGGACTTTGCCCCTAGTGCCACCGTGGTGCCGGTTAATACCTTAGAGAGTCTGGGGCGCAGTGGTATCCGGCAGGTACCGGAGCTCATCAAGGCAGGAGAGCCGGGCGTTTCTGAATCTAAGCCTATGCCGGACCCGGTCGCGCGCGTCGAGGAGTGGTCCCATCGCCTGACTCATAAACTCAAGGCTCAGCTTTCTAGCGAAATGCCAAGCGCTGAGGTGGAAGCCGCCCTTAGCGCCCAGCGTCCGATTTCCCTCTTGGCTTGCCTCAGTGCCTATTATGAGGAGAGCAAGTTAGAGGGTCCGACTAAGTTCTGGGCCGACTGCGATTTAGAGCGGGCTCAGCGCTTAGAGCAACTGCTTCTGAACACCACTACCAGTGCCGCCTTAGGCTTTAACTCGGGTGTGCTCGAGCAAGAAATGCTCGATTTAGGCCGCCTGTGTGAGGACAATTTTGGTCTGTGCTTGGTGCCAAGTCCGTCGCTTTTAAGCCCACGCTTTAGCTTTAAGCTCTTGCGCGCCCATTATCAGCATCTGCGTTTTGTGGTGATTCCGCCTGAGCTCTTGGTCACCAGTGACGGCCGTGAGTTCTACTTGCGCCTGAAGGCCACGCTCTACTATGCCTACTTGGCTTTAGAGCTGACCGCAGCACTTGCGCCGGTCAAGGGCAAGCGTGGTTTAGTGCGCATGCTCGCGCGCTATATCGTGACCATGTACGCCTCGCAGGGACGCTATAAGATTGAGCGCCTGGTCTTGGAGTACCTGCAAGGAGCTCTTAACATCATCCTGGCCGACGAACCGCTGCTCTTTGAGGATTTGATGCTGCGTACCCTGCACCTTTATAGCGGCAATGAGGTCAATTCGCTCAACTTGCAGCTTGATCACATCCAGCAATTGCAGCGCTTCTTGGCGGTAAGTGTCAGCTACGAGCTGGGGCAAAATCGCGAGGATCACAAGATCCAGCTGCGCTACATCAATCTTTTAGCGCGCATGTTCTTAACCCCAGTGCCAACCGCCGATTGCCATAATAAGGCCCATAAGGTCGCTAGCATGGTCTCAAGCTACTTCTTTGAGCCAAACGCCAATGAGAACTTGCTGCGCAGCGGCATCTTCTGGAATCTGCGCACCTATCACGAGCCTGAGAACTTGGTGCTGGATCTCAATAAGATCCGCTCTAAGCTCTTAGAGAGTGCTCAAGTTCAAGACGTCATCACCAAGTTGCGTGAGGAAGAGTCGGGCGTAGATGAGTCCGGACCAAGCTTAAGCGAGGCCTTAGCTCAACAGCAAGCAGCGGCTACGGAAAGCACGGCCAGCGCTTCTACTGCAAGCACAGCAAGCGCCCCAGAGCCTAAGGTTGAGGCGGCACCGCAGGCCATAGCTCCAACTGAAGCGGAGTGCCCGGTCGCTGCCCTCAATCCGAAGCTGCATAAGGTCATTGAGGCCTTGGCGGTGCAGGCTACCGACGCTATGGTTTATGGTGAGTTCAACGGTATCTGCGTCAGCTACGGCTTGCTCTCAGGCAATTACGCCATTGAGGTGCTCAATGAGTTTAGCTATGAGCACTACGATGAGCCGCTCTTGGAGCTCGATGGCAGCGGCAACAGCGCCATTGTGTACCTGAGCGTCGATTTGATCGCCCAGCTCCATGAGCAATGCCGCCAGCTCAAACCTAAGGCCTAAGCCTGCGCTTGAGGGCTAAGCCTCAGCCTAAGCCTCAGATTTCGCTTCGGGCTTAAGCTGGTTCGAGGCTTAAGCTTCGGGACTGGCCTCGGGCTTAGCCTCGGGTCTCAGCTTGTCGGAGGCCGTAACCTGCGTGACGGTCGAGGTGACCTCGTAGCCTAACATCAAGGTGACAATGGTGTCCCCTGGCTTAAGCTCGGCTCCTGCGACGCTATGGACGCCATCTTTAGTGGTGATCGAGAGGCCACGCTGGAGCTGATAGAGCGGATTGAGGCCGGATAGCTGCGAGGTTAAGGCGGTCAGCTTGGTCTGGTGCTCTGAGAGCGCCGGGGCGAGCTTTTGCTCGTAGCAGCGGGCACAGCGCTGCTCTAAGGCGCTGAGCTTAAGGTCAAGTTGCTTGAGGCGCTGCTCCATTAAGGCGTGAACTTTATCGGCAAGCTCGCTGGAGCAGCGCGCGTCGGCACGAGCAAGGGCCCGCGTCAGTCCCTGTTCGAGACCTGCGATCAATTCAAAGCGCAGCTTTGTGGAGTCCACTAACAGGCGCTGCTCTAAGGCGGCACTGCGCTGGTTTAACTGCGCACTTAAGTTCGCGCAGCGCTCACGACAGGCCAGTATTTGGTAGTCTAAGGCTTGGTTTAAGCGCTCGGGCAGGACCGTCGAGACATTGGTGATCTGCTGGTTGAGGCGCGCGTTCAGGGCATTAGCAGCGGCATTGAGGCGGTCACAATAATGCACATTTTGCGTGATCAGGGCATTAAGCTGAGCTGGCACCTGCTCCAAGCGATAGAGCGCACTTTGTAAGCGCTGCTCTTGGCTTGAGGTCTGGCGCTCGGGACTGTGCTCCTTTAAGCAGCCCTCGGCGCGCAGCAGGCGTTGCTCATAGGCCTCAAGCCGGGAGTTAAGCTCAGCCTTAGCGCGCTGCAGCAGGAGGTTGAGCTGAATCTCAGCATTGTGCATGCGGCTTACTAATAAGCCCTGCAAGCTGGTTTCAAGGCGCCCGGTTAAGGCCTCATAGCGTGCGCTGAGCTCGTCTTGGCGCTCGAGCATGAGATCGTGCTGGCGTGTCACCAATTGATTGAGGAAGGTCAGCATTTGATCTCGCGTAATCGGGGTGATGAGCTCGGCCGCCGCCGTTGGGGTGCTGACGCGAATGTCCGCTGATAAATCGCAGATCGGGCGGTCTTCATCGTGGCCCACGGCTGAGATGATCGGCACCGGGGACATGCCTACCATGCGCACGACGTCGGCGTCCGAAAAGCACAGTAAATCCTCAAAGGAACCACCGCCGCGCCCGATGATGATGGCATCAAAGTTAGGTTGCACTTGGCCGCTTTGGATATAGAAGCGCTTGTAATTGCCGGGCATATTAGGTGGCAGTACGCCCTCAGTTGCCATGTTATAGGCGCGGGTCAAGGCGGCCACTAAGGACTGCGGCGCGGTAGGGCCCTGTACCAAGGTGTCAAAGAAGGTCAGGCGAATTAAAGGATTGCGCCTAGTGGCATTGAAGATAATGTCATCGATGACGCGGCCATCGCACGAGGTGACGACGCCGACATGATTGAGGATGCGCGGGAGCGGGCGCTTGCGCTCTGGGGCAAACCAGCCCTCAGCGCGCAGCATCGCCTCACGCTCTTTGAGCTCTTCCATGATGCGGCCCCGTCCCGCCAGCTGCATCATTTCGACCTTGAATTGCATGCGGCCGCTTTTGAGATAGACCGAAGGCGTGCCCACGATCAGAACCTTTTGTCCCAGCACGGGGGTGAACTCGACTTGGTGGGCGAGACTGGCGAACATCACACAATCGAGTACGCTTTGCTCATCTTTGATGCTGAAGTACCAGTGATTACGCTGGGTCAGTTGCGAGAGCTCACCAACCACCAAGACGCGCCCCATTTGACTAAGTTGGGCATTGGTCTGTTCCAAGGCCTGAGTGACGCTCAAGGCTTCTTGCTCATAGGCTGCTAAATCTGTCTTGGACTCCATGACCGCTCCTTACAAAACACCGCACCTGGCAAAAACCAAATTCTAAGCTTAGTGCGCCCGCGCCCCCAGCGCAAGCCCCAGTGCTGTCCCCAAGCTGCGCACAGCGCCGCCTGAAAGCTATGCCGGGTGCCCTCAGCTGGGTGACGGCCTCAGTGCAGCATAGCCTAAAGCGGCGCTCAGCGCGGGCCAGAGCTCTTGAGCTGAGGCCCGAATTTATTGGGGAGATTTAGCGGTTAAAGAAAATTGCTGGGGGTAAAAGCTGCGCCTGGCGGGCGCTTTGCGCTTATTTATGGGAAGAGGTCTGAGCTTGTGGGCGCGGCTTGCTATTAGTTTTGGGCAAAAATGTGGCACAGTGTTGACAGGCCTAGGGCGCTTGCGTAGAATACACCACCGTTGCGACGCGCTACGGCGCTGGCAGCAAGGACGGTTCGTATAACGGCTGATTACGTTTGATTGCAAATCAAAAAATGCCAGTTCGACCCTGGCACCGTCCTCCACTTTTGATGCGAGAGTGGCGAAATTGGTAGACGCAAGGGACTTAAAATCCCTCGGTTGGTGACAACCGTGTCGGTTCGACCCCGACCTTTCGCACCAAATAAGTGTTGAAAAATTTGGTTTCTTGGACGGTTCGTATAACGGCTGATTACGTTTGATTGCAAATCAAAAAATGCCAGTTCGACCCTGGCACCGTCCTCCACCAGCACGAAGACAGGTTAACCCTGTCTTTTTGTGTTTTTGGGCCAAGCATCGCGCTTAAGTCGCTATAATAAGGCCTGATTTTGGGCTCGTAAGGAGGCGTTATGACCGTGGTTAAGAAGATTGCCTTGGCCTTAGTTCCTGTATTTTGTTTGGGGGCACTGAGCCCAGCGCTGGCGGATGTACGCGTTGACATCAAAAACGAGAGCAGCGAAGACTGCTCGGTCGCTTTTAACGCCCGCATCGATAAGACCAAGTGGCTCACTATTGGTTGGTATGTCTTCTTACCTGGAGAAGAGGGCCCGGTAATCTTAAATGGGGCTAACGACGTCCATGACGTCTTTATCTACCACGATTGCGATCTCAAGCCGACCGACTCCGACGAAGTCAAGCGCGCTTGGATCAAGACCAATCTCAAGTTCACCGATTACGTACCTAAAGAAAATGAGGACGGCTATGAGGAAGTAACCTTTGTGCGCCTCAAGTCCTCGTCCTTTACCATTTCTGACCCTAAGAGCTAATCTTAGGCCGCGCCCCTAAGCGCTAGTCTTAGGCAGCGATCCTAAGTGCTTCTGAGGCCGAGACCCTAAGCGCTTCTGAGGGCAGCAAGAACAAAAAGGCAGCGTACGCTGCCTTTTTTGCCCGCCCCAACTTAAGTTGGGGCTATATTTCACTATTACTGAAAGTCGGGCATGATCTTGTTGAGAGCCTTATTCAAGATGCCCATAAACGGCATCATCTGGTCCATAAATGGGATTTCGTTCATGAGCTGCGAGGTCTGCTGCAGCGAGAAGAGGTGCCCCATAAAGGTGCTACGCTCGCGGCCAAAGCAGATGTAGGAAAGCTCGTTGTGCTCCAGCCGGTCGAGCTCTTCGCGCTTGGCTGTAGCTTCGTATAAGGCATCTAAGACCGCTTGGCCCTTGAGATATGGGTCGGTGGTCGCGATGACCATTGCATAGCGTCTAAAGGCTTGTTGGCTCAGCTCAGAGCGCTCCTTGGCACTGAGTCGGCTGAGGTTGGCAGGAGCCTTGATGCTGGCGGAACGAAGCTGCTCAGCCAGATCGGCCTGTAAGAAGCTCGGCAAGAGGAATACGTGCAAGGAGACCTTCTTCTCACCCTGAGCCGTTGAGATCGTAGGGCACAGCTTAGGTGGGACCATCATGTCGAGCATGCCTTCGTATTTGGCGATATTGATCGTGTGCTTACCCTGGTGCATGCCTTGCGAGAGAGCATAGTCCATTGCGGCCGTACCGATGTCACTGGCAAAGTGCAGACGCATGATGCAATCAAAACCGGCGCTGGCTACAGTTTGCATGGCATCAAGGTTATGGAAGAGCTTGTCGTAAGCAATAAGTGGCTTGATGTGCTCGATGGCTGCACCTGAAACGCCGCGCGCCTGAGCCATAAAGTTGGTGACCTGCTGGGCTTCGGCCATAAATGCTTGAGGCTCGAGCATGCTGTGCTCACAAGGAGCCATGTAGAGCAGCTTAGTGCGCTCACGATCGACCAAGAAGAGCAGGCGCTTTGGCACACCTACCTCACCTGGAGCCTGGAGTGGCTCTCCGCATAAAGCCATTTCCTCTGGCACATCGGAGAAATCCTCGACGTCGAGCGTGAAGAGGTGCGTGCTATTGCGGCTGATGGTAGGGCACTTTTTGATCTCAGCAGCGTAGTAATCAGCTTGCACCTTAGGATCGCTATCGCGCTCATATCCGTTGAGGTGCATGCCCGGCTTATTGCCTTCTTGCTGAAGCTTTTGGCGATACTTTTCGGCGCGCTGCTCCAGCTGAGCGATCGCTTGGGCAGTGACCTTATCTTTAGGCTGAGGCTCAGGCTCGACCAAGGTGAAGGTCGGCTTGCCCTTAGCGGACTGAGCAGCTTGGCCCTGAGCAGCAGGTGTCTGAGCAGTTGCTGCCTGAGGCGCAGCGGCCGATGCGTCAGGTTGAGCGGGAGTGGCTTCAGACTCAAAGTCATCATCCTGATCTGAGTCAAATAGGTCATCGCAGCTTTCTTCAAATTGCTTATCGATCTGACCTAGGTACAAGTCGCTGAGTGGACCTTTGCTTAAGATGTCCCAGATATCATCATCGGTCATGCCCACCCGGCAGCGCTCGCGGCCGAGCTCCATCAGCTTGGCTTTATCCTCAGGAGCAAAGTCAAAGATATCGATTTGGTGCTCAAAGCGCTTAAGCACATCCGTCAGTTGCTGCTCGTCCTTATCAGTAGCAGGAGGCAGGAACTGTCGGTCGACTTGCGCCATGAACAGAGTACTGAGCGGGCCTTCGCTTAAGAGCTGCCAGATATCATCGTCGCTCATATCAGCCTGGCAACGCTCACGGCCAAGCTCCATGAGCTGAGCCTTATCCTCAGGGGTAAAGCCTAATTTGTCAATTTGCCGCTCAAAGCGCGCTAACACTGCCTCAAGCTTAGCTTCAGCGCTTTCTTCAGCTGGGGCCTCAGCAGGTGCTACCGCCTCCGCAGATGCTGCCGCCTCCACCGGGGCCTCCGTCGCTTCCGCCGGGGCAGGCTCTGGGCTTGCAGCGGTCTCTGGAGTTGCGGCTGTCTCTGGGCTAGTTGTGGCCACTTGAGCTGGGGCGGAGCTTGGTTGAACTTCAGCCCCAATCAAGCAGAATAAGTCGGCGCAGAGCACGCGGGCATTCTGGTCGATGTGGGTAAGGAATAGCTTGCTCAGTGGGCCTTCGCTGAAGACCTTCCAGATTGCAGCGTCGTCCATATCCGCTTGGCAATACTCTTGGGCTAAGGCCATGAGCTTAATCTTATCCTCAGGGCTAAAGCGCAAGGCGTCGAGTTTAAGCCAGATACGTCCTAAGACAGCGGCCATATTCGCAGCAGGAGCGGCCGCACTTTGCGGTGCTGCTGCGCTCGTTTGCGCTGCCACGGTCTGAGCGGCCTGAGCCTGAGCGGAGGACGCGGTAGCTTGCGGTGCGGTGGCTGGGGCGGTAGCGGCTGGCGCTGCGGCTGAGGCCTGAGCCGGGGCGGCAGCCTGCGGCTTGGCGCCAGTTTCGAGGTAGCGGCCACGGCCATCTAAGCACGGAGGTTGTGCGCTGGTGTCTTTGAGGTACACCAAGCTGCCATCGTCTTTGCGGATGATGGTGACCTCTTTAAGCTGGGGGAAGCGCTCTACGAAGTCCATGCGGAAGCTGATAGGACCAAATTCTTGGTCGGCAAAAACACGGCCGACTATCGTGAGGTTGGTGCCCTCTTCAAGTTGGCAGCGCACTTGGTAGCGCGACTTGCCCTGACGCTGTATCACTAACTCAGGCAGCTGTAACCCTGCTAACGCATGCTCCTTTTTGCTCACAGCAAATTCCTCTAAAAGACCCGATTGGCCCTTAGTTTACCAGCAATGCGCAACATAAGGGGCATCTCATCTGAGGATGTTGTGGCCAGAAGTCTTCAAGGGGAAGGAACGTGCGTCATCCCAGCAGCCAGGGGCCACTGGGACAGCCTCTTGAGGCTATTGTCTTGTTTTTACTTGGTGTGGGTAAGGTTCATGAGCGGCACAATTGAGTTGCCCTCAGTGCCTTGCACTACGGTCTGTGGCACCGAGCCATTCCACTTCTCGGCAATGGTGAGCTCAACTAAGCGTGGGTTCTCACGCAGGGCGTCACCGCGCATGCGAATCGCAGCAGCTTCGGCCTTGGCCTTGACCTCAATTTGGTAGGCCTCAGCGTCAGCTTGCAGCTTGATCGCCTTATTGCGGGCTTCAGCTTGGGCGACTTGTTGCTGGGTCTCGATTTGGATGCGCTGGAGCTCATTTTGAGCCTTTTCGATCTCCATCTTCTTTTGTGCGGTCTGCTCTAGGACTTCCTCATATTTCTCGGAGAACGAGACATCCTCAAATTGCACCGAGAGGATGTTGATCGGCAGATTTGCCAGCTGCTTTTTGAGGGAGTCCTCAATGGCGGTATCGAGCTTAGCGCGTTCTTGCACAATAGTCTGGGCGGTGTACTGGCCTAAGATGGCCTTGGTGACCTGTACCACGGTTGGACGCACTACGGAATTGAAGACCGCACCGCTGCGATCGGAGTCGAAGTGCTTGTACACGTCTGCGACGCGGTTGCCGTCATAGCTCCAAGTCATCGACAACGCGTAGCTTTCGATGATCTGCTGGTCATTAGAGTAGGCGGTGAGAATGTCTTCATCATCGCCGTGAGGGTAATTGCTTTCGCCAAAGGTCGCCTTTTGCACGCGCAAGCTGTAGGTTTCAATGGATTGCACCAGCGGCAGCTTGACGTGCAGGCCCGGATCCCAGGTGTCTGAAATCTCACCAAAAGTCAAAATCACGGCCTTTTCGCCCTCGTCGACCACGTTGACGACCGCAAAGATGAGATAGAGGGCAAATAAGCCGCCCAAGGCGTACTTGATTCCCTTAAGGAAAAAGCGGATGGGATCGAATGATAGGCTCTCAGCCATAACAAACTCCTCGCAGAAACGTACCTAGTATATACACCGTATAGACAGGTGATAGACAAATGATAGACAAATGGTAGACAATGCGCTACTTTTGATAAAGCTGAAATAAATCAGGATTAAGCGCGTTGTGCGAGGTGATTATAGGTGATCTTATACCTGTAAACTAGATCGAAAATGTACTGTGCTGAAAATTTCAGAATACTAGGTGCGAGGGAGCTAACGGCGGTGAGGAGAGGGGCGGGATGTCAGGATGGGGCGAGGACCAGCGACTCAGGGGCGATGTGACCGTGCGTCGCTGGTGCAGGAAGGATGAGAAGGCAGCTTAGAATGGATTGAATTGGCCGAAGAGCATGGAGGCCATATCGTGGAGGTCTGGCATATCTACCTCGACGCTATGGCTTTGGAACATGCAGAACAGGCTGCCCATGAAGGTCGAACCATCGATTGGCTCGGATAGCGTGGACTTCAATTCCCCTTGGTAATCGTGCAGCTCGTCGATGAGCGTGCCACGCTCCCAGTAGGCGTTGAGCATGGTGGCAACGTTAAGTGAAGTGGTCGTGGCTAAGACGTAGCACCACTTACGAAAAGCCTGCTCACGCAGTTTAGGGCGTTGGGCCGCAGAGATACGTTGCGGCACTTCGAGGTCGGCCAGGCTAAACACATGCGCCTCGGGTAGCTCAAAGAACTGCGGCATGACGAAGACATGCAAGTTCAAGGTTTGGCCGGTGCTCAGAACCGGGCACTGCGCCTTAGGTACAGCCATATGGGAAATGTTCGTGAGGTCGGGGTACTTCTTGCCCTTGCCCTGGTGCATTTTCCGGTTAATGACGGCATTAATGGCCATGGTTCCAAGCGGCGAGTCGTTGGTTAAGCGGGCGAGCACGTCGTAGCCTGCCGCCGTGAGGGGCTCCACAGTGGCAGGATCATGAAGCTGCTGATCGTAGGTGATGAGCGGCTTGACTTGGTTGACCGCACTTGACTTGAGCTCGCGCGCTTTTGTAATGAAGTTGGTCACTTGATCGGCTACCGCCACGAACTTTTGGGTTTCAGTCATCGCGCATGGAGACGGGCCAAAGTAGCGTACGCAGCGGGTGTGGGGATCCGTTAGAATCACGAGGTGCTCAGGAATTTCACCGTCAGCCATTTCACCTTGCCCCCAATAGGTCGGCTTAAGCTCTGAGAACTCTTCGAGGTCGACCGTGAAGAGTTGAAGGCTGTTCTTGCTTAATTTAGGGCAATTGGCCAAGTCAGAGCCAAAGGTCAGCTCGCGCTCGGCCTTTTTGTTGGTGGCTTGGAACAAATTCCTGGTGTTGTCTTCTGAGGCAAGCTGGGACAGAGCTTGTTGCACCTGCTCCTGGGCATGGTCATGACCAAACAGTGCGTTGCCTTGACCCAAACGAGGCTCTGAGGTACGACCGGCCTTGCGGTCCATCTCATTTAGGATCGATTGCCCCAGCATTTCTTGCAGCAGCACGTCGAACTCGGAGCGCTCAAAGTAATTGTCTGGTTCGACTATCTGGTCATTGGCAGGCTGCACCTTGGTCGGCCGTGCTTTGCTGGCAGCAGCCTTAGTTGACTTGGTTTTGCTGGCAGCAGTCTTAGTGGTTTTGCTCGCCGGTTGAGCTGGGTTGGAGGCGGCTTTAGTTGAGGCAGCCTTGGTTGGCTCAGCATCTTGTGGTAGGTAAGTGATGCTGCGATCTTCCAGGCGTATCACCGTGAGCTGCTTGAGCTGGGGGTACTGCTCTAGGAAGTTTGGGTTGAAGTCGATGGGGCCAAATTCTTTTTTGTCCCTGACATGGCCGACCGTGACGAGTCGGTTGAATTCATCCTTGCTGCGAATCGAGCAGGAGTAGCTGCCGTCGCTGCGCTTGACGCGTTGTGCGCTCAGCTTGGGCAGATTGGCTGGGGCAAATTTTGCCATGGCTTGGCTCCTATGCAATGGTTAGAGTAGGCGGATCAGGGCGACGGCACCGACGATTAAGATTAAGCCCACAATTTGAGTGAGTCTAATGCGGCGGACTTCGACTTCCCACAGTCCAATGTGGTCCATCAGCATGGCACAGCACAGCTGACCGGCCACACCTAAGGTCATGGTGGTTCCCGCGCCGATTAGCGGCACAAAGAGGGCTGTGGCGATGATATTGGTCGCCCCCATAAAGCCGCCGATGAAAATCCAATAGCGCCCCTTAACCTGGATCTCCAAGATGCGCGTAGGAGAGTGGCGCAGGCACAAGGCGATGATGAGTACGATTAGGGCGGTGAGGATCATGGAGATCCAGGCGCACACCAGCACCGAACCGATTTCGACGCGGAAGATCGCATTAATGGCGCCTTGGGTGGTGAGCAAGGTGCCCGAGACACAGCCGACCAAGAACCAGCCTACTGTGGCTAAGGAGAGCTTGGTGCCGTGTTTGTGCAGGTAGCTGGGGAGATTAAGCGCGATCGTAAGGCCAATGAGCATCAGGACCAAGGCTAAGGCGCGGGCGCCGCTGAAAGGATGCACTTGCAGATTAAACCAGCCATTGGCGTCAAAGACCAAACCTGAGACCATCATGCCGGTCATGGTCGAAAGCGAGGTGCCGAGCATGCCCAGGCGCGCGCTGAGTACAATCGCCACGATCAAGATGACGGCCCCTAAGGGTCCTGACAGGTACAGCCACCAGTCAAGGCTCAAGAGGAAATCAAGCGGCCGGTAGAAGCTCTCCCCGGTGACCAAGATAAGCACGGTCAGCACACAGGCGCCAACCGAGCAGTTAATGCAGGAGGCCAGAAACGGCGAGCGCATCTGGCGCTTCAAATTACCATTGGCCGCCGTTTGCAGCGGAATCACAAAGCCCGTGAAAAATGCCAATGTGAGCAATGCGACCATGCTCTCACCCCCTTTGCTAAAACTCAGGGCGCCATTTTAGCTTAGAAGCAGCACTTGCGCGCACGGCGTGCCCTGCCGGGCCCAGGCCTCGAGCCCCCTAGGCCCAGGCCTTGTGTCCTGCCGGGACCTGGCCTTGTGCCCAGCCTAGGCCCAGGCCTTGCGGCCTGGATCTAAGCATTGGCCTAAACCTAAGCATCGGCATGGGCCGGTGACTAGGCTTTGCGTTTGGCTCGGCGTTGGGCCTGATAGGCGCTCGGATTGTCGAAGTTATCTATCATGGCTTGGGCTTCAGCCTGATGCGCACGGGAAAATTGATCGAAATTATCGAGCGAATCCAAGCCAAATTGCTTGAGCTTGAGCGTGGCTATTTGCTGCAAGAACTCGATTTGGAACCACATAAACAAGCTTCCGCCTAAGGTCTCAGGATTGTTGCTTCCCAATAGCGTTAGCATTGGGTTATTGCTGCTGTTGATCAACAAGAACCGCAATTTAAGGCTATTTTCAAAATATTTTACCGTTTGTGGGGCTGAAAAGTCTTGCACCGTGGTGCCGACAATGTGGCCACAGATCTTGATCGCGGTAAAGTGACTAAAATCGTTCAAGAGCTGCTCGTTTTGGGCCTGATTTAGGTTGGCATGGCGGAACAGATTGGCAAAATGGCGCTTAAACTTCGGATTAACG
Organism: uncultured Anaerobiospirillum sp.; assembly: GCA_944390115.1. GTDB lineage: Bacteria > Pseudomonadota > Gammaproteobacteria > Enterobacterales > Succinivibrionaceae > Anaerobiospirillum. The sequence continues at coordinate 344 of CALXOW010000033.1, read as the reverse complement.
CTTTGGGCGCCAAACAGCTCTGCCCTGAATTTAGGCGTTTGCTCGTCGATGTTCTCTTGGTGATAGGCGATGTTCAGATGGAGCCGTTGTGGACCTTGGGCCGTAGCATAAGTTGGGCACTGGGCCAAAGGTAACGGCATGATTTTGAGTATGTCATCGACGGTGAGGGTGTTTTCGCCCTCCAACAAGCCATTCTCTAAGGCCGACTGCATGACCTTGTCGCCTAATGGGCTAAATGGATGTACTGCCACCTTGAAGCTCCCACCATCTTACGACGGGGGATTCTCCTGGACCAGAAAACGGCTTTCTGACGAAATGAAATTAACTTCACTAGTTAACTAATG
>CALXOW010000032.1 GCA_944390115.1 uncultured Anaerobiospirillum sp. | reverse complement strand
TTCAAGTACTGATTCCAAGCGAGCTGGCAAAATATGGGGATATATCACGCGTATAACATTACGGGAGTTTGAGTAAGTAGATTGCCGATTTTAAAAGGTTTTTATCAACACCATCGCCCAAATAGTACAATGCTCCTATGCGACTGCATGCATTACCATTGCCCAAATCACATCCTTTTTGAAAAAGGCTAAGCGCTTTTGATGTGTTTGGTTCTACACTATCGCCTTTATAGTATGCATATCCAAAATTGTTGCATGCCTCACCATTTAAAAGATCACATCCTTTTTGAAAAAGGCTAAGCGCTTTTTGCTTGTTTTGTTTAACTCTTTTTCCTGTCCAGTATTCATCTCCCAAAAGGAAAAAAGATCTTCCATCATTAAGTTCGCATCCTTTTTGAAAAAGGCTTAAAGCTTTATTAATATTTTGCTCGATGTTTATACCTCCAAGGTACATCAACCCAAGCTGACTACAGGACAGGGCATTGTTAAGATCACAACCCTTTTGAAGAATGTTTTGCCATCCTTCTGTGCCATTAATAAAGTATAGATGTCCAAGTCTGCAACAATTAGCTCCGTCATTAAGATCGCAACCTTTTTGAAAAAGGCTTATTGCTTTATCAATATTTTTCTCGCCCGCACTACCATTAGCGTACATAATTCCTAGCTCGAGGCAAGCAAAAGTATCATTAAGATCGCACTTATTTTGGTAGTTTTGAATTTCAGTTGGTGTAAGTGCTGGTTGCTGTTGTGCGGGGAAAAGTTCTGCCGCAGTGCTACTGGTTAGGAAGGTGGAATAAACAGTCAAACCGAACAAAAGCATAATATGCTTGAGATGATTTAGCATGACAAAATTCCTTGTTAGGTATAGTTGCACGCTGTTACCTGCCTTATTTTATCGCACATGTTAGGTGATGACCTGTCAAAACCTCACACTTTGCCGCTTGCGTTTGATCTTGGGACAGCATGGAAGCTAGGCACAGTCTCAAGCCTTGCAGTTTAGCCACTGCCGTTGAGCGCTTGGCCAGCTCCACAGGGCACATGCGTCACTGCTTACTTCGTTGCTGCCCTTGAGCGTCCGCAACAAGCTGCATCCTTTTGCTGGTAACGCCGTTAGCACGGCTTCAGCCGCTGTTTTGGTGACTGCGGGTGGAGTCGGTGCAGCTGGTGCTAAAGAATGCGCGTCATCATGATCACCATAAAGCCAATCCAGCAAACGCAAAAGATCGTGTACCAGCCTACGCTGCTCTCGTCGACCTCCTTGATCTCTGCCTTCAGCTCCCGTTGTCTTTGGCTGAGCAGATTGATGCTGTCTTGGAGCTTGGCAACCTCGTAAGACAAGCGGGTAATGTTCTCGCTGGTCGGAGCGTAGGGATCGCTGACCGCTTCAGTGGTTGTGGTGGTGGTCGCGGCGTAGCTTGCGCTTAGCGGCAGGGCCATAAGTAGCAAAAGTGAGAAGACAGATAAAACGTTTTTTATTGGTGGTTGATCCCTGGCCTAGAGGCACCGTTTGTGGAGCGGTGTCGTGGATTGATCTTTGGCCTTGCTTTCAGCTTCGTCCGAATCTTCTGGGTGCTTGACCTGCACCCTCAAAGGGGCCCCATTGTGGTGAAAATCACCAATTTGGTCATTTTCCCCTTGAGCTTTTCGGTAATTTTTCGCACAATGAGGGTCGGCATAGTATCTTTGTGGATTCGTATAAAATGTCTCCTCGTGGGACGAAGTTGCTATTTGTGGTACTATGCCTTCTATTATAAATACTTACCGTATACGGATGTCAATAGGGTATACGCTAATTTGTGATCTGGCGCACGTTTTTCGTGCGTTTTTTTTTTGCTTTTCTGGGTGCCTGGTACTTTCCGGCCCACTTTGTTCCCGCCTGAAGTTTCTCTTCTGCTTTTCTTGTTTTGGCCTAGGCTTAAGGCTTGCGTGGGCCTATTTGCTGACAGTTCGGCCGGGCTTGATGGTCGCGCCGCGCCAAACCCCGTATAATAGAGCGATCTTGCTTTGGCCGGTAGGTCTTTGCTTTTTTGTTGGTTGGGTTGTGTCTCTGCTTTGGGTAGGGGCAGCAGCTAAGCGGATGACGTGCTTGTGATTATCGATAAATACATCTTTAAGGAACTGCTGAAATCGCAGCTGATGGTCCTCTTGGTCCTGCTGGCGATTTTTGTGGGCCAAAGTATCGTCCGGCTCATGACGGAGGCGGCCTTAGGCCAGTTGCCGCCGCGCCTCATCCTGCTCTTTTTGCTCTACTCGCTGCCGGAGTTCTTAACCTATCTCTTCCCGCTGACCCTGTACGTCTCCATCATTATCACGATCGGCCGTATTTGCTCGGACTCGGAAATGGTGGTGATGCGCGCGATCGGCTACTCGCCAGTGCGCGTGATGTTTGTCTCCTTGTTCTTGGGCTTAGGTGCCGCGATCTTGGTGGGCGTGGTCAGCCTTGAGCTGACCCATCGCGCCGCTGATGCGCGCTACACCTTGCAGCAACAAGCTAGCTCCGACCCTGAGTTTTTGCCGATCGATAGCGGCCGTTTTGTCAACTTCGGCTCTTACAATATCTACGTCGAGGAAGTCGACACCCAAAGCGAGAATAAGGATATTCACCAAATCTACGTCATTGAAAACTCCCATGATCCCTCGCGTCCGGCTGCCTCTATCACCGTCGCTAACGAAGGTCATTTAGTGCTCGACCCCGATGGCGTACGCTGGCTTACCTTAAGCGATGGCCGCCGCTATGAAATGCCGCTTGACGGCACGTATCGTCGCGCCCACTTTGATTCGTTCCGCGCCCCGATCTCGGGCAATATCACCGAGGAAACTCGCAAAAAGGGCGTGATTGAGCGTATGACCACCCCAGAGCTCTTTATGAGTGCAGAGCTCGAGGCCCAAGTGGAGGCCCAGTGGCGTATTAGCCCAATTCTCGCAACCTTGATCTTGTCTATGGTGGCGGTACCGCTTTCCATGGTTAACCCGCGTCAGGGCCGTTTTGCCCGCTTGATGCCTGCGATCTTGATTTACGCCGCCTACTACATGTTCTTGCTCTCGCTGCGTAATCTCATGCTCACCAGCACCTTGCCGCTGTGGCCTGGCTTGCTCGTGGTACCGGTTTTCTTCTTGCTCTTTGTCGCCATTCCGCTCAATCTGCCAAAGTCGCACCTCAAGAAGATGCGCGCACCACGTGGGCCAAGGGGGCCATTTGGTCCAAAGGGTCCAAAAGGTTCCTCCTCGGGTTCATCAGGAACCAGTGGGGCTTCTCATGGGGCGTCGGCTGGAGGGGCAGACGCGTCAACTGGGCTTAAGTTGGAGCAGGAGGTGCAGTCATGATCTTTGGCGTATTGGATCGATACATCGGCAAGACGGTACTGCTCATTACTCTGATTGCCGCCGGTGGCCTAACTGTGATCTCGGATATCATCACCTTTATCGACCAGTCGCGTCACTTGGGTGATGGCGACGTCGACTTCATGTTCTTGCTCTGGTACGTGGCGCTGCTCACCCCTGGCCTCTTTGTTCAGCTCTTTCCGGTCGCGGTGCTGCTAGGCTGCGTCATTGGCCTGGGTATGCTCAGTAAAAACTCAGAGCTCGTGGTCATGCAAAGCGCGGGTCTGTCGAAGCTGCAGCTCATTTTGAGCGCGTGCAAGATGGTGGTGCCAGTGGTGCTGGTAGTGGCGCTGATGGGCCAAACGGTCGTGCCGATGCTCCAGCAATACGCGCAAAGTGAGTATAGCTTTGCCAGTTCCGGCGGCCGCGTCTCGCGCATTAGCTGGGGCCTGTGGCTGCGCGATGGCTCCCACTTTATCAACATCGGCCATATCAATACTGATCAGACTCTCCACGATATCAACCGCTACACCTTCGATGGCACGGTACTGCGTAAGACCGATCGCGCCAACATCGGCATCTACAACCAAGAAAGCCATATGTGGGATATGTTCGATGTGAGGACTACGCATTTTGGTGATCAAAAGATTACCCAGGAGCGCTCCACCCTCCAGCAGTGGAATCTCTACTTAAATCCAGAGCGCATGGAGATCTTTAACCTCTACAACCGCGACTTCACGGTAAGCGAGCTCATCGACTATATCTCGTACCTCGAGAGCAATAACATCGACGCCAACCGCTACAAGACCAATTTGTACAAGAAATTTATCTTGCCGGTCTCCATGGTGGTGATGCTGCTTCTAGGCGCCAGCACCGTCTTTGGTTCACTGCGCTCGGTGCCGATGGCCACCCGTGTCTTGATTGGCCTCGCGGTGGGCTTTGCCTTCTACCTGCTAAATGAGGTGTTACCAAACTTCACCTATATCATCGGCCTACCGCCGATTATCGGTGTCTTTATCCCATCAGTCATCTTTACCATCCTAGCCATCATGGTGCTCAATCGCAGGGTGTAGGGACATAGCAATTAGGGGATCGCGCCGCCCAGGGCTCCGTGCTGGAGGCGCGGCCCCAGTGCCAAGCGTTTGTGGAGGCGCGCCTGGGCGCTATGTGCTGGGCGCTCTTAACGACATTGCAAGAGGCACGCTGGAGCGCAGTGCTTTATGCTGTGCGTCCTTTGGAACATGGCCTGAGATGCGCGCTGAAGCTCGGTGTTCGCTGCGTATGTCCTTAGGGGACGTGTCCTTTGGTGCGCGCCGAAGCGCTGTGCCTATCAGTCTTGGGTCGTGTTATGAGGCGTACCCCTGAACTCAGAGCGGAGCGCTCTTAGTGGGAGCTCTGTGCCGTTTACTCCTTACCTGGGAGCCGTGCGCGCGGTGCAGCTTGTGCCTGGGGTGGTAGCTGGGGCTATGAGGCTCAGGCCGGGTGGACTGGTGCCTGATATGGTGGGGTGGTGGTTGCGTGATTTTTTAACGTGCAAGGCTAGACAAGTGGGTGAGCGCCCGCTATAATGCGCACCCGTGAGCCAAAGTGGCGGAATTGGTAGACGCAGCGGATTCAAAATCCGCCGCTAGCGATAGTGTATGGGTTCGAGTCCCATCTTTGGCACCACAAAATTAGAAAGCGCACTGCGCTTTTTATTTTGCCTTGATGTTGTATCTATGTAATTTTTTGAGTGCCAGAATCTGGCAAGATCGCTCGCTACACTTGCTGCCATGTTTCATCATAAGGAGGCCACATTATGGCGATTCATGGCACTACCGGTGCGCAGACTATCACCGAGCTCAAGGAAGTCTTTGCGCACCGCTTTTCCGACATCCTAATCTTAGGCAAATTCTATGACGAGATTCGCGCCGCGTCGGGCCCAAAGGTCTTAAATGACGTGACCGAAGCAGGCATCAACGTGGTGCTGGGGCGCGAGCTGGCCTCCGCCATTCTCAAAGAGTACACGTTCGAGGAGCAAAAGAGCCGCACTTACATGGCTTTCCTCCTCAAGCCCGCCTACGGTGGCCGCAAAACCCGCAGCGTCAATCTCGACCGCTAAGAGCACGTCCCACGCGCCAGCAACTCTTGCATCTCTTGGGGCATTTTGCTCTTGTCCATATTGAGCGTCTTGCGTACAAGCTTCAGTGTGAGCAAGGCGCTGACTCTCGAGCTGAGCGCCGGTGACGACGCTCAGCCTTCATGGTGGGTAAGGTGCTGGCTCTCGAGCTGAGCTTTGCTACTACGACGGCTTTTAGCCTTTGTGACTGACAGGGGCTGTCCTTTGTGCTGAGTGCTGCACCTGCGGCAGCTGACATTCTTCATGACGAGTCAGGTGCTGGTGCTGGGCGCCATGCAAGACGGCTTTCAGTCTTCAGAGCTGGTAAGGCGTAGCACTTTTTAGCAAGAAGCAACTGCTATGGCGTGCAAGCTTCATGGTGGGTAGGGGGTTGCACTGGGCGGCAGGTCTGAATAGGCGGCTGGGTCTGAGATCGAGCCGCTTTGTTGCGTTGGGGCTAGTGGTGCTGGGGCTCTCTAAGGGCTGCTGTCTTTTACTCACGCTGTTCTTGGCCCACAGGTGGTCGCATTAATGGGCGCTCGCTCTTGCGCTCCTTTCTTGGTGTGCCCTGTTTTTGCTTGTGGCGGGGCGTGCCCTGTCGCGGGGCACGGTGGGGCTTTGTGCTGCCTAGTTAGCAAAACAAGATGCGCGGCGCACACGTCGGCTTATTAATCTGGTACCATGGTGAGGACTGGCGCCGCTGCGCTTTCTGGCCCTGATGGCTTTGAGGGTCGGTTGGCTTTTTTGTTGGGTGCTGGCGCGGATTTGTTTCTGCTTGGTGTTCTGCTTTGTTTTGCAGAGGTTCTGCCTTCGGTCTTGGCCGCGTGAGGGAGAGTGGGGTAATGTATCCTGAAGTGGTGCCGCTAGACGGCAATATTGAGTTGGTGCAAAACTCGGGAGTTCAGTTTATCGACTACGATGTTTTGCTGGACTTCAAGTGTAAGGATGATCTCAGTGTCATCAAGGCCATTGAAACGGGCTACTTTGTGCGCTTTGCCGCCGCCCAAAATGAGCCCTTGGTGCGCCTCGTACCTAAGATTACCTCTGAGGTGATCTATGTCGACCCGATCAATGAGCGCACGGTCGATCCCATCAACGCCACTTACGCCATTGCGCTCAAGCAGTCGCTCGAGCTCTACGATGGCGTCTGGTTCCCGCTGCCGTATCTGCCTGACCATATCAACCAAAATCAGTACGGACCGCTCAATTGGGCGCGCGCCCGCATCGTCAAGGTCGACGATCCTAAGGTGATCTCGCGCTATTGCGTCGCCCATGGCTTAGATGCGTCGGAGGTGGTGTCCGATTGCTTGGGCGGTGAGATGATAGGGCCGACCGGTACCCCGATTAAGCGCAAGCCGACTAAGGCTTACTACCGCATCGTGGTCGCCTTTGACACTAAGACTCAACCTACTTTGAGCGCCGATGACGTCAACGGATATTTGGCTCCGACCGCGCGCGACGTCGAGTCGGGCGTACGCTTTAAGCTTGCTTATACCGCTGACCGCTGCCAACCATTCTTAAAGAATCGTCCGGGGGCGCTGCCGTGGGTGCGCGAGTGGGCGGAGTCGGTATTTCGCGACCTCTACCAAGAGCGCTGTGAGCCGCGCATGCTCGATGAGCTCTTAAATGAGGCGGTGGTACGCGACCATGCCCATGAGGCCCATTACCTTAACGTGCTCGCCTTTATGGGCTTTATGGTTAAGCCACAGGCGGTGCACTTTATCGCCAATCACACCGCCGCTGACGCCTCCTTCTCGGCTTCAGAATACGCCTCATCCAAGATGGTCAATGTCTCCTTGATTCTGGACATTGGCAACGCCCGCTCCTGCGGCATCATGGTTGAAGACCATCCCAATGCCACACGCGGCGACGATGACTTCAAGGACACCTATGGCCTGGTGCTGCGTGACCTCAACGCCCCCGAGCGTGTCTATTCCGAGGCCTTTGTCAGCCGCATTGAGTTTGCCCGCCCGAACTTCGATTACGACAATCGCTCCGCGCGCTCGGGCCGCTCGGACGCCTTTAGCTGGCCGTCGATGGTGCGCGTGGGCACCGAGGCGAGCAATTTGGCCTCGCACCGCCACGGCAATGAGGGTACTTCGGGTTTAACCTCGCCGAAGCGCTATCTGTGGAATGTCCAGCCGCTGACCAACGACCGTTGGGTCTTTAACAATTACTCCTATCAGATTGCTAGCCCCAAGTTGCAGGCGGCCTTAAAGGGCCAGACCGACCGCGCTTACTTAAATAGCGTCGGCAGCTACTTCAACACTGAGGGTAAGGCTTACTTTGCCTTGGACGCCGACGATATGGTTTACGATAACCTTGAGTCGTGCTACTCCAATCGCTCCACCATGACCTTTATGCTGATCGAAATCTTCTTGCAGGCCATGGTGCAGATGAACTCCTTAAGTCAGCGCCAGCAGTGCACCTCCAAGAATACTCCACGCCGCTTAAAGGCCATTATTCTGACCACGCCGCCTTCGATGCCCGCTGAAGAGCGCGAGCTCTACCGCGCCTGCGTCTATGAGGCTTTAGGCATTCTCTGGAAGAGCCTGGGCCTTGATTTGAGTCCGGCCCAAGAGTTCGCTTTTGGCGCTTCCTCGGATAATTCGTTGCTGGCGCTGCCGATTCCTGAGGTTTACCTTGATTGGAATGAGGCCGAAGCAGGTCAGGTCGTTTATCTCTACAACGAGAGCCAAAAGACCTACCAAGGTGACTGCAAGGCCTTTATCGCGGGCCTGCGCCGGGCCTCGGTGGGTACGCGCATCGGCGAGCGTTTGCTCGATGGCGAGGGCATGGCCCTGCACAGCGCCCGTATCGCCTCGCTTGATATCGGTGGTGGCACTACTGACTTGGTGATCAAGGACTATACCTTCCGGCGGGACGTCGCCTCCTATGAGGACGATATTCGGCCGCTGGAGATTTATAAGGACGGCTTTAAGATCGCAGGTGACGACTTAGTGCACGATATCATTCGTGAGTGCATCATGACGCGCCTGTCCTATTCCTTGGCTACGGCGCGCGTCAACTTCAAGCCGATCTTGCAGCAGCTGGTGGGCGATGGCACCACGGGTAATGTGCGCACTGAGATGCTGCGCTCGCAATTTACCCAGCAGATTCTGGTGCGCATTGCCTACAAGATCTTGTTCCATCTTGAGAACTTAGATCCGTACGCCCCATCGTGCGTGGTCAAGGGCTCAGTGCGTGATTTCCTGCTCGACCAGGAAGTCAATCCGCAGCTGGCGCCGACCATCAAGCGTATGGGCCCGTATGATCTGCCGAGCGCCGAGGTCATCGCTTACGCTGACAATTTGATTAAGCCGTACGTCCCTAATTTCTCGATTATGGACTATCGCTTCAGCTTCGATATCGCGAAGATCAACCGCGCCTTGGTTGAGGGCAGCCGCTTTAACATCTGCCGCATCTTAACCAAGATGGCCGAGGTGCTCACGGTCTATCAATGCGACTTGGTGCTGCTCACCGGCCGTTGCTCTAAGCTGCCAGGTATTTACTCCTTCTTCTTGCAGCGCCTCAATATCCCAAGCTCGCGCATTATCCCAATGCACCGCTATCGCTGCGAGTCGTGGTACCCATTCCAGCATGACGGCGAGTTCATCGGTGACCCTAAGACCACCGCCGCCGTGGGCGCGCTCTTATGCTATCTGCGCCTGTCCCACGACAAGTTCCCGAACTTCCGCTTCTACTCGTATCCGGCCGAAGTCACCAACAGCGCCCACTATGTCGGTATTATCGACAATAGCAATATCATCAGCCCTGAGTCGGTGCTCTATCGCTATGATTCTGCCCGCATGGTGGCGCGCCAAAACCAAAGCTCTGAGGACGATGAAGACTCGAACTTTGTGGCGGTGGGGCGTGCCGATGAGGCCTTTAAGACGCAGCTCTCGGTCGAGCTGGGCTTTCGCCTGCTTGACGACCCAACGGTCGAGGCGACCCCGCTCTTTAAGATTGAGGCCTTAGATAACGTCGATGAGATTCATTCGGTACGTAAGGCGCTCTCCTTAACCTTCCGCGATATCGATCGCGAGTCGGTCAAAAACTTCGTGGATGAGCTCGACTTTGAGCTCCAAGCTGAGGTTAAGGCCGGGGCGGAGTCTTACTTAGATCAACTTGAGAACTTGGAGACGGTGCTGCAAGGGCGCAAGAATGAGCTCGAGCAGGCCTTGCTCAGCGCTGTGACGGCTGAGGCTGATAGCAAGATTGAGCAGCCGACCGGCTTAAAGGGCCTCTTTGCCAATAAGGATAAGCTCGCTGCTGAGCGTCAGGCCCTGATTAGCTCGCTCTACCAAGAGCGCTATAACGCGGCGGTGCTCACGGTCTTCAATGCTGAGCTGGACACTAAGCGCCAAGAGCTCGAGGATGGCCTCAACAATTACCTCACTGACGCCTTGACCCGCAATATCGCCACGGTGCGCGCCCGCTATAAGGCTGGCTTTGAGCAATTACTGCACAAGCTCAACGTCGATCGCGTGCAATTTGCCGTGACCTTGAAGACGGTCAACCGCCACTCGCCATATCCTCTGGCCTTTATCAAGCGCAATTTGCCGCGCTTAAAGCAGGTTGAGACCTTCCAGCTTGAGTCGGTGGTCTCAGACGATGGCCGTGATTACACGCCGTACTTCAAGATGTACCTCAAGACCATTTCGGGAGCGCACATCAAGTACTTCATGGATTCAGGCTCGATCAACTTAAGCGGCCTCAATCCACGTCAGCGTTTGTAATTTTTTCCCTTTTAATGGACGCCCCGCCCGGGGCTGTGGGCTCGGTTGAGCCTGGTTGGGCTCGGTTGGGCTATGTTGGTCCCAGTTGGGCTCAGTTGGTCCCAGTTCGGCTCGGTTGAGCTCGGTTGAGCCTGGTTGGGCTCGGTTGAGCCCTTAGGGCTGGGGCGTCATCACAGGATGGCTTCTTTATGCACGCACAATTAGTTAATGCCACCAAGGCCGCTGCATGGGGCAGCACTTGGGTGGAGCGCAATCAAGGGGTAGCCCCTGAGTTAGGGGAAAAGAGTGCCGACTTAACCGTCAGGTTAGAGCGCTCGGCCAATTTATTAAATTACAGCGCGAGCAACGTCGCGGCGCGCCCGACCATTGGCCTGTTCGGTGCCTCGCAAGCAGGTAAGAGCTACTTGGTCTCGACCTTGGCCGCTGGCAGTAGTGGGGTTTTGTCGACCCATTGGGATGGCGCCGAAGTCGACTTTATCCGCCACGTCAATCCGTCGGGCAATAACTCCGAGGCCACCGGCTTTGCCACGCGCTTTACCCACCGCGCCACCTCGTGCCCACCAGGCTTCCCAATTGAGCTTAAGGTCTTGCATGAGCTTGAGCTCGGCATGATCTTAATTAACGCCTTCTTCTACGATATCAACCAAAGCGACGTTAAGGTTCCAACCTCTGAAGACGAGTACTTAAGTAAGCTCTCCTCGTTGGAGTCCTTGGTCGATACTAAGGCGCGCGCCGAGTTTCTGCGCTATCAGCCCGAACAGGCCCAGAGCCTGGCCCAGGGCTCTGATTCTTTGGGCTCTTGTTACCCTGGGCGTACGGTTTGCGTGGCTGGCGTAACTGAGGTCAATTACATTAGCCCGGCGCAGGTAGTGGAACTTGCCGACTACGTCAAGCAAAACTCCAATGGTAAGGTTTCAGGTTGCGACGAAATGCCGCGCCTGTGGGGCAAGCTGCGCAGCATGCTGCCTTTTATGACCTTGGATGGCCGCATTAAGGCGCTCTCGATTTTCTGGCAGGAACTGCCGATCTTCTCTGAGACCTATCGCGTCCTGGCCTCCGAGCTCTTGCTGCTGCAGGGCCACCAATGGGTCTATGCCCCGAAGGAAGCCTTTGTCACGGTGCAGCCGGACAGCTCCTTAAAGCAAAACGCTGCGGGCACCATCATGCACATCACCAAGCTCAGCACCATGTTCAGCGACAGCTCGACCTTATCGTGCGCCTTGGTGTCTGGGGACTCAGTGGTGCCGGTTGCGGTTAATACCTCGCGTTTGGCTGCCCTGTCCTTGGAGCTCAGTTTCTTCCTTGAGAGCTCAGGGCCACTTGATGACTTTGACGTGCTTGACTTGCCGGGGGCGCGCTCGCGCGACGTAGTGCTGCTCACTGACGTCAAGGACGATGGCGCGTCCTTTACGCCGGGGCAAGCTCCTGCCTCCTTGTCCGAGGCCTTCCAGATGCGCGGTAGCGAATTTTTCCGCCGTGGTAAGGTCGCCTATCTCTTCGAGCGCTACTCGCGCCGTAACGAAATCGACCAGCTGCTCTTCTGCATTGGCGTCAACGCTCAGCAAGACGTTACCTCGGTGCTCACCATTTTGTCCGACTGGGTCGAAAACAATGTGGGCAAGACCCCAGAAAAGCGTGCCGGTGTCTACAATCCGCTCACCATCATTTTGACCCGCTACGATGAGGTCTTTAACCGCCAGTTGCGCAATTTGAGCTCAGGTCTGCCTTTGGATATGAACCAAGAGCTCAATATCGCCTTAAACCGTATCCAAAAGCTCAATTGGTTCAATGAGTGGACTAAGGGCCAGCCGTTCAATCGAGTACTGCTTGCCAGAAAGCCAAAACTCGGCGACCTCAACCCATGGCTCGAGTGTGATGCCCAGAATAACGAATTGGGGATTAAGTCGTCGGCGCAAGCTGGGATTGAGCAAATCAAGGCCGCTTTGTGTGCGGTGCCGGAATTTGCTCAGCATATCGTTAATTTACCGGCGGCACTTGATGCCTTGCTGGCCTTAAACGATGGTGGTGTCAGCGCCATTACCGCCCTGATTAAGCAAGGCGCGCAAAGCCCGGAGCTGCGCATCTCGGCACGTACCGCTAAGGCCAAGCACGCGGTGCAAAAGTGCATCGAGGAGTTAAGCCCATTTGCTACGCGCGATAGTGCCCAAAAGCTCGATGAGGCTAAGGCCTTAAGCCGGGAGCTGGCTTTAGGCCTGTTGCAATGCAACGCCCTGGCCCCATGCTTTGACTTACTGCGCCGCTTGGTGGAGATCGACGAGGGACGTCTTGAAGAGCTCTACCAAGAGGGCTTTGCCACCGGCTCTAATGTCGCGCGCTTTGTCACCGCCGTGTGCGAGGAATACGAAGATCGCCTCGAGGACTTAAGCCGTAAAGATCACGTCGCCTTAAATCAGATTGCAGATCTCGTGGTCTTAAACTTCGAGCGCGTGCGCTCCAATCTCGAGGCCGACCCTAAGAGTATGGTCGCTTTCTCGCTGTGCTACAACGCTGTGGAGCAGCGCTTTAAGAGCGCCGAGGAGCTCAAGGGTGATGTGGTCGCGCTCTTTAACCGCATCTTCGATGAAATCGGCAAGACCTTTAGATCGCCACAAGTGGGCTTAAAGGGCCACTTGATGCGCGTACTGCGTGCCCGCGAAAACACCACTGAGGGCTTGGGCGATATCTTGCGCCTGCAAGTCGAGCTCATGTCCCAGATGTTAAGCGAGTTCAACCTCTATTTGGGCGCTAACTTGCTGCCCAATAAGGCCGCCTTAAATGAGCTTAATAGCGCCAAGACTGAGGTTCAGGCCGCAGCGGTTCAGACGGCCCAGGTTGCTGCTGCGGCGACTCCGGTTGCTGCTCCGGTGTTCGGCGGCGAGGACGACTTAGATGACTTCTCGGATTTGGCCGGGCTCGACGACGAAAACAATTTCGGTGCTCCTGCGGCTTCTGCTGCTCCTGCGCCTGCTCCCGTGCGCCCGGTGGCAGCAGCAGCGGTTGCTCAGGTTGCTGCTGCGGCCGATACCGGCTTTGAGCTTTCGGCGGGACAGTCGGTGTTAGGCACGGCCGAGGGGCCAGTAAATTGCTTTGTGAAGGAACAAGGCATGGTGCGCTATGACCCTAAGCGTGAAGACCACACGGTCTTTAGTCGGACTTGCACCTTGGATGAGACCGGCCTCTTGCCGCATTTAGATGCGGTTTCGGCGGGCTATGAGTTCAAGTTCTTAAGTGACTTTGCCGCGACCTTAGGGTATATGATGTGCCAAGTTAACGTCTCGGTGCAGAGCAAATATCAGTTCTCAAGTGAAGAAAACTTCTTGCTGTGCGCGATCTTACAGGCCATGGAGGAGCTGAAGTAATGGCGGTAATGGACAATTTATCGGCGCGTCTGATCCCACAAGGCCGGGGCCGCGCCCAAGTCGCTTTAATGGGCTTTAACGCGAGCAAACTCATCCCGAACTACCGCACGAGCCTTTCGCTACTCTTTGTGCGCCGGGGTACTGAGGAGCGCTTAGGCGATTGGCCGACCCAAGACGCCGACCCGATGGGCTTTGTCACCATTAAGCCGATCGAGCCCCAGCAAAAGGGTATGGAGTTCGTCTTCTCCATCGACGGCGCCATTGTCGATGCCCTCGCCTATGACGGCACCGATAACTTCCTTTTGAAGCTGCGCACGGTCGACCCGGCGGGCCAAGAGGTGATTCGCACCTTAAACGTCGACGTCCAGCGCAAAAACGGCCGGGGCCTCGAGGCCAACTTAACCGGCGGTGCGCCGCACGCTCAGCCCGGCCCAGCCTCCAACTTTAACCAGGCTCAGCCCCAGCCGCAGCCACAAGGCCTGGGCCCTAATGGCCCAGCCCCGCTGGGCCCGAACGGTCCGGCCGCGCCTGCCGCTCCCGCTAAGAGCGGGGGCGGTATCGGTAAGATCATCGCTCTGATTGTGCTGCTGATTTTATTAGGTGTCGGTGCTTACTTCCTGTGGCAGATGTTCGCAGGTTCTAAAGATGCAGCCCCTACCGAGCCTCCAGCCCAAGAGGAGCCAGCGCCGGAACCAGAGCCTGAGCCAGAACCGGAACCAGAACCAGAGCCTTCGCCTGAGGCTGAGCCCCTGGTCAGTGGCAACGCCGCGTGCCGCTTGGAGGGGACTTCGGGCGATGAGCGTGATATCCTCAATTTGTGCCTGGCGGCTAAGCCAACGCGTGAGGACTTAACCGGTATGCTGGCCGAGGCCCTGCGCCTGGAGCGCTGCGAAATTGCCCAGCGTATTTTGCGCACCTTAGGCCGCGCTCCGGACGGCACCGCCTTTGCCTTTGTCTACGCGACTTATGCTGACCCGAACAATGCCGCTACTAACAAGTGCATCGTCAAGCGCCAGAGCGACGCCGACTACTGGTATTTGCGCGTCAAGAATGACCGCAACTTTAAGGAAGCCGACGGCATCGCCTTAATGGAGCAGTTGACCGGTCAGAGCTATCAGGCCAAGTAGGGAGGGCGCATCATGCAATTAAAGTTGACTTTGGCGCTCGGCCTGTTAGGCTTTTCAGCTGCAGCTTTTGCCGCTGAGCCTTTGCTGATGGAGGGTAAGAGCACCCTCTATCAGCGCGTGCTCACCACCCCCAGCTGCGTGCTCTACCCGCAGAGCTTTGGGCAGGGCCCTGGCCGTAAGGTTCCGGCCTTTTCCCAATACTACGTCTACGAAGCGGGCTTTGATAGCACCGGTGAACCGATTTTGACCGTGGGCCCTGATGCCACCGGTACCATCTCAGGCCAGCTTGCGGCCACCTGCACCGTGCCGTGGAAGCAGCAATTGGCGCTGCTCTTTACCAACTCAGCCCAACGCTATCGCGCCCTGATCTTTGATGAAGAGTCGGCCTTAGATGCCATCATCGATAATCCGGACGGCGCTGAGCAGTACCGCGCGCTTTACGATCAGGTTACGGTAGGTAATGTAGCGGATCATGTGATCTCGATTGAGCCTGAGGAGTACGTCGACTATCAGCAAAACTTCTATTTGCTGCCGATCTTAAATAGCGTCGAGAGTATGTACCCGGACGGCTCCTACGTGTACAAACATGAGATCGCGTCGATTACCGCCCCTGAGGCTAAGAATGTCACCGCCGATCGCGGTGGCGCCCAGCCGTCCAAGACTCAGGCCCCTGGGGAGCCGGCCTTAGTGGGCTTTAAGTCGGCGGTGGTCTTTGTCATCGACTCCTCGATTTCGATGCAGCCGTACATCGACCGTACCAAGAAGGCGATCAATTCGATCTACCGATCGATTGAGGCCTCGAACTTGGGCTCGAGCGTCAACTTCGGTATCGTCTCGTTCCGCGCTGATACCCGTAAGGTTCCAGGGCTTGAGTACACCGCCAAGATGTATCTGCGCCCAGGTGAGGCCACTGATGCTACCACCTTTAACCAAAAGGTCGCGGCCTTAGAGCAGGCCACGGTCTCGAGCGCCCAATTTGATGAGGATGCTTACGCCGGTATCAATTTGGCGTTGCAAGACATCAATTGGAATGAGTATGGTGGCCGCTATATCGTGCTTATCACCGACGCCGGTGCCATCGACGGCTCTGATGCCCAAAGCACCACCGGCCTTGATGCTAACGCCTTGCGCTTAGAGGCTGAGCACTACGGTGCGGCGATCTACACTTTGCACTTGCTCACCGCCTCAGGCGCGCGCAACCACAATCATGAGCACGCTCGTGAGCAGTACGAACTCTTGAGCTACAACTCGATTCTGGGCAAGCCCCTGTACTATCCGGTTAACGCAGGTTCGGTCGAGGCCTTTGGCTCGATGGTAGACACGCTGGCGCGCTCCTTGACCGCGCAAGTGCAGCTGGCAAGCTCTGGGCAAATGGCCGCAGGCTCCAGCCTGAGCGCTCAACCTAAGACGCAAGAGGCGACCATTGAGTCTGATTCCAATGCCTTGGGTATTGCGATGCAGCTGGCGTACTTAGGCCGCGTCCAGGGCACCAAGAGCCCTGACTTCCTGCAAGGCTGGATGGCTGAGCGCGATGTCGTCGACCACAATAAGGTGGTGTGTACCCCAATTGTTCTGGTCAATCGCAATCAATTAAGTGACCTCTACACTCTGGTTAAGGGGGTCTTGGAGTCAGGTATCGCCGGACAATTGAGCTCGGATGCGATGTTTGCCCAGCTGCAAGCGCTCGCGGCGCAAATGGGCCGTGACCCGAACCAGCTCAATAAGAGCGCCTCGATTGCCGAAATGGGCATTATGGGCGAGCTCTTAGACGATCTGCCGTATAAGTCGCGTATTGCCTCGTACTCACCAGATGATTGGTATAACCTAGGCTCGCAAGAGCAAGACAATATCGTGCGCTCGCTTGAGAACTCCCTTAACTATCTACAACATTGCAGCTCCGATAACGATCGCTTTATCAAGCTCAATGTCGAGGCTGATGCTTCTGAGGAAGTCTATCCGATTCCCTTGGATGCGTTGCCTTAATGCGGAAGCGCCATGTAGACGGGAAAATTTGGTGTGAGCTAGTCGTTGCAGCCCCTAACAGTGCCAAGCTGAAGATTTGGAACAACAAGATTCCTGATAAAAATCACCTTCTTGTCACCATCTTAGCAAGCTGCCTAGCTCAACTAAAATTTTCCCGTCTGCATGCGGAAGCGCTATAATATCTAGTGTGTGTGATAGTGGGTGGGTAAGCGATGCTAGTGGTGCAAGGACTCAAGGTCATACGCGGCAGCTTCAAAGTGACGCTCAATGACTGCTACATTGACGACGGTGAGTGCGTCGCCTTGTGCGGCGTCTCAGGCTCAGGTAAGTCGACCTTACTTGAGGGCTTGGGCCTCTTGACGCCTGCTTTTGGGGTTCAGCGCTTTATCCTCGACCATATCGAAGTCGATGAGCTCCCGCAGCGCCAAGCCCAGGCCTTGCGCGTCAGCGCCATTGGCATCATGCCCCAAGTGGGCGGCCTCATTCCCTACCTGACGGTGCGCGAGAATTTAAAGCTGCAAATTCAGCTGGCGTTAAAGCAGCAAGTGCGCGCGCAAAGTCCGACCATCCATGAGAAGTTCAAGAGTGACCCTATGGCGCAAAAGGTCGCCTCATGGGTCAAGCAGGTCAATGATATCTCCGTGCCTGATGACAATTGCGATGGACCAGGGAGCTTTCGCAATAGCATTTACCAAGGCACCAATCAGATCTTGCCTTCCTATCTCTTGCATCGCATCAATGGCGAGCGCTTAGCGCGGCGGGTCGCGATCTTCGATGAGTCAAGCCACAATATGGTGCAAAGCTATTTAAAGGCCTTGCGCCCTTATTGCACGCGCCTGCAATTAGACGGGCTCTTGGACAAATTCCCCCATGAGCTCTCGATTGGCCAGCGCCAGCGGGCGCTCTTCTTGCGCGCCATCGCCCATAAGCCGCGCCTGTTATTGATCGACGAGCCAACCTCGGCCTTGGATCCTGACAATGCCCAGACCTTGTTTGAGCTCATAGATGAGATTGCCCATGTCTCGCGCATTTCGATCTTGGTAGTGACCCACGACTTAAAGGCCGCCGAGCGCTATCGCCGCTATCTGTACGATCGCGAGCATTCGCACAGCGAGCACTCGATCTTTATCCCTGAGCGCGTGGTCGATTCGGTTGAAAGCGCCGATCTTGCCGCCCAAGTGCTGCCAACTTCAGGTCGGCTCACCAAGAGCGTCTTTAGCCATGAGCAGGCGAAGTTGATCAAGGATCATACTCCTACCGGTACGCCTGATTCTGGGGAGGTAGCTAGCCCCGAGCGCTCGGCGCAAACTGCGACTTCGGCCTTTGGGGCGGAATTTCATCTGGGTAGTACGGTTGCCGCCGAGACGGTGGAGGCAGGCCTGATTGAGCCGGTGATGGTTAAGACCAAGGAGAGCCCAGATCTCACCCAGGTCACAGCGCAAGCTAATGCTTTAACGCGCTGGGGCGAGGTTGAGGCCTTAGGCGAGATCTTGGTCGATGTGCCCGCTGCCGTCCACATTATGGATGAGGGCTACACCAAGGTCAGCACCCGTAAGGCCGCAGGTTCCAGTGCCCTGTCGTGGATGCGCTGGCAAAAACCTAAGGAGACGGACTACAGCCAAGATGAGCTCTTAGCGCGGCAGGTGTTGGAGCAGGCACCGTCGTGGCTGCCCTTTGGCTTTAGCTATTACACCTCGGATCCGGATAAATTGCGGGCCCTCAAGGCGCATGGGGTGAAATCGCCGTGCGAGCAGGGGGCTGAGCCTTGGCCGGGGCTAGAGCACGGTTTGGATTCAGAGCACGGCTTGGATGCAGCGCACGCGCCGTGGTCTGATTATGCAGCGGAGTATATGCAGCAGTATGGCTATCAGCCCCAGAAGGAGGCGCCGAAGCAACCTGAGCCTGATTTGCCGCCGCTGTTGGTGCCGGTACCTGATATGACGCCAAGAACTAAGCGAGGTCGACGGAATGCTGTTTAAACTTGCCTTGCGCCATCTGTTCTTTGAACGCATGATGACTATCTGCCAGATTGCAGCCTTAGCCTGCATTATGGCGCCGCTGTTGCTCTTGTTCTCATTGCGCTTTGGCATCTTGACCGAGCTGCACAACAAGCTCATGAATGATCCCAAGGTTCTGTCCTTGACCTTGGATATGTCCTATCGCTTGGATTCCTCCTTCTTTGAAAATTTAGCGGCGCGCCCAGAAGTGGGCTTTGTCGTGCCGCAGATCACCGCCTTAAACGCCTTAGTTGATCTCAAGTTCCCAGGGGCGGCGGTGCGTATCTCAGTGCTGCCGACCAAGCCCGGTGATCCGGTGGTCTTAAGCTCCAATTTAAGCTTTGAGCAACCTTTAGGTTCAGATGAGGCCTTTATTTCCTACAATTTAGCCCAGCTGCGTGGCCTTAAGGTCGGCGACGTGGTGACGATGGTGGTGTCCCGTACGAGAAATGGGGTACGCGAGAGCGTGCGCACTTCCCTTAAGCTGCGCGGTATTGTCGAGGAGCGCTTTGTCAACGACGATTGCCTGTTGTTAAATCTCGATCTGGTCAACGCCATCGACGACTATCGCAATGGCTATAACCCGGTGCTGCTCTCCGATGGCAGCAAGGTCAACACCCAGCCGCGCCTCTACGCTAAATTCCGTCTGTACGCTAAAGATTTGGCAAGCGTCATTCCGCTTTATTACTACTTGGTCAATCAGAACTTAAACGTCAGCTCCAAGGTGCGCGAGATTCAAAACCTCAAGGCCGTATCCCATGTCTTAAACTTCATCTATGGTGTGATCGCCTTGGTGTCGGTGGCAGGTGGCGCCTTAGCTTTAACCGGTTTAGTTTTATCGGCCCTGCGCGCGAGCAAGCGCAATTTCGTGCTCTTGCGCTTAATGGGGCAAGGTAGTACCGGCATTTATGGCGTGGTCATGATCGAAGGTTTGTTCATTGCCACCGTGGGCTTTGCCTTGGCGCTTACGCTCTATAGCATCGGCGCGGGTATCTTTAACACCTATTTTGGCACCATCTTAAACGGCTCCATGATTTCCGATTTGACCTATGAGCATATTACGCTCTTCTTTGGCGCGACCTTGCTTTTAGTTGAGCTGATTGCGCTGTCCTGTGCCAAGTTCGTCTTCTTAAAGGCCCATATTGCCGACATTTTGAGGGAGGCCTAAATGCGCCGCTTACTGCTCGCCCTGACCTTGGTCAGCCCATTTTTGTTAACTCCAGTCCAGGCTGCAGATAGCGCCGCAGCCTTCAATCCCAAGCCAGCCGCCGATGATGTGATCATTCCGCTGCCGTGCGGCGGTGAAATGGCCTTGCGTAAGATCTACACCGCCAATGCCGCCAAGCTCCAAGATAAGGGCTTTATGGCCGGTAGCACCCAGGGCGAGGCCTTGATTGCCCAGGCCCCGAACCACCGCTATATTCAGGGCTCGTTCCACGATAGCGAGGGCTATTACTACCTCATCGGTAAGTACGAGCTCACCACCTATCAGGCCCAATTATTAAAGAACGCCAATAAATGTCCTAAGGAGCGTAAGCTCACGGTCAAAGACCGCATGGCCCAAGGCAATCTCTCCTGGTTTGAGGCGGTTGAGCTCACCAAAAATCTCTCTGCCTTCTTAGCCTCACCTTCGGCCAAAAAAGCCGTGGACGAGAGCAAGGGCCGTTTGACCTTGCCCCAAAGTGAGAGCAAGACTGTGGCCTTTGCGCGCCTGCCTACCGACAGTGAGTGGGAATTTGCCGCACGCGGTGGCAATGCCGTGACTTCGTCGCAATTTAGTGCTGAGACCTTTCCTTTAGCTCAGGGCAAGACTATCGCCGACTACGCTTGGTATAAGGGTCAAGGCAGTGCCCCCGACGGTAAGGTGCGCGTGATTGGCTTAAAAGAGCCTAATCCCTTAGGCCTTTATGACATCTTAGGCAATGTCAGCGAAATCATGCTCGACCCGTTCTACGCTACGCGCACTGGGCGTCTCCACGGCCAAAGTGGTGGCTTTATCGTGCGCGGCGGCAGTGTGCTCAGTGCCCAAAGCGATATGGTCACAGCCTATCGCTCCGAGCGTGCTTACTTCACGCGCCAAAAGGAAACCACGGGACGAGACTTGGGTATGCGCGTGGTTCTCGCCTTGCCTTTTACCACCTCGATTGCCGAGGTGCGCGAGCTCAATAAAGAGGTCGCGACCCTAGGTCAGGATAGCGATGCCGAGGATGTAAAGGGTGGCGGTAACCTCAATACCGTCGCTGAGCTCGATAAGATCATCGCCGAGCAAAAGAAGTCGCAAGAGCGCTATCAGCAAGACAAGGAAGAGTGGAGCAAGGCCTACGATAAGCTGCGCCACAACCTCACCGATCTGCGTGCGCGCATGGTCGAGGCTAATGCCAAGCGCGATGAAATGCGCGATCGCGCCATCGTCTCGAACTTACGCTTAGGCGGCTATCTGTGCTCGACCATTGCCTCGGAACAAATCTCCTATGAGCGCACCTTAAAGAGCGAAGAGGTGATCCGCTCCATTCCGCTTCCGGCTTGCCGCACGGATGCTGACTCCGACGAGTGCAAAAAGGCCACCGCCGCCCAAGATGAAAAGCTCAAGCACAATCGCGCGCTGGCCGAGTACATGCTCGACTTCTACGTCAGCTACTATGCCGACCACATCACCGATACCACCGAGACCTTTGACTACAAATTCGTGGTAGCCCAAACCCACAACGCCCAGAAGTCCTTAGGACAAAATGCGGGTAGCTTAGGGCAGTACATCAAGCAATTCGTGGTTGACGTCCATGATTATCGCGGTGGCAGCCGCAATTTGGATGAGAACAAGGCCCGCTGGATCAAGCGCTGCCGCGCCTTAAAGCAATAGCGTGCCCGGCCCGCTGCCGCATCACTGAGGTGCCGCCTGCGCTCAGGTTCGCACTTAGGATGCGCCGCTCAGGCGCCGCGCTCGCCGCTGAAGCTGCACCGCTGAGTTGCGCTCTGAGGATCGCACTGCTGGGGCGCTCGCCCCGCTGAGGGGCTCTCAGTTGCTTGCGCGCGTGCGGTGGATTAGAATTTAAAGTTATGTTGCGGGCATAGGGAGGGAAAATGCTGCGCATCAAGCGTTTAGCGGCCGCCGATGCCGCCCCCGTGTGGTCGCAGGTGCGGCCAGCGCTAGCAAGCCTGATGGGTACTTTGGCCCTCAGCCCCGAGGATAAGAGCCTCATCGCCAATTGTGAGAGCGATGGGGACTACCTCAACTTTGTCACGCCCCTAAGCGGCACGCTGCGCGAGGCACCGATCCTGGAGGGTAAGCCGCTCTTTTTTAAAGGCCAAGAAGTAGCTGAGCTCAATTTTGAGGAGCGCAGCGCAAAGTGGTTTGCCGCCTTACAGCCGTATTTGCCACAAGACCAAAGCGTTAGTCTTGATGATCCAAATTTAAGTCCTGAAGCGCGCGCGGCCTTAGTGCTCAAGACCTTGGTGCAGCAGCCGCAGTACTTGAGCGTGCTCGAGGATAAAGATCCGATCATCGTGCCCTTTTGGGATCATAACTTCACCATCAAGCCCGTCGTGCCCCCGGTCGCCCCGGCAGCGGCCGCTGCGACAGCTGTAGGTGGTAGGCGCTGGTGGCCCTGGCTGTTATTACTCGCGCTGTTATTGGGCCTAGCGGCTCTGTGGTTGTTGTGGGGTCAGCACTGGTGGGACGAGCGCCAAGCGGCCGCTCAGCGCTCAGATGATTTGGCCGCACTTAAGCAAGAGCTGGTACAGCGTCAATATCAGCTCCACGACATCAACCGTATGTTAGGGCGGGTTAATACCAGCATTGATACGGCCTTAGAGCATCAGCGTCAAAAGGATCTGACGGCCCTGTATCGCGAGCTCGAGGAGCGACGCACCAACTATGTCGATATCCACAACCTGTTAAATCAAGTCGCAGATAAGGAAGCCCTGCACCAGGCGGCAACTGAGCCGGTCGTGCCGACTGAGCCGACTGAACCGTCTGCTTCGACTGAGCCGACTGAACCGTCTGCTTCGACTGAGCCAACCGCATCTGGAGCTGAGCCGACTACGCCTGCTGCTTTAAGTGGGCAGGTGACGGCGGGGCAGAGCAAGCTGCCGAAGTGCACTACTATCATCGCGCAAGGCAAGATGCCGCAGCTGATTTTGGCCACTGACGGCTCGGGCTCGATGCTCGACTTTATGCCGGACGGCTCGCTGCGCATTCAGGCGGCGATCGATGCGGCTTTTGAGGTGGTTTCCTCGGTCGATCATAATGTGCCGATTCGCCTCTTTGGTATGCAGGGCTGTCCGCTCGCGCGTGACTACGGTACCTTCTCGGGCAATAATCGCGCGGCATTACAGCGCGCAATTGCCCAGACCAATCCGCTCTTAAGCCCACGGCCGCTGCAAGTGCTCACGCCTTTAGTCTCAGCGCTCAAGGGTATGGCTAATGTCGCCGGAACCAATAACGATGCGGTCGGTATCTTGATCTCCGATGGTCTTGATACCTGCAACAATACGCGCAATACCGATTTGTGCAGCTTAGCCCGTGAGATTCACGCGGCTAAGCCTAAGCTTAAAATCAACGTGGTCTTGATCGGGGATGAGGCCGCGAGTGCCCGCTGCATTGCGCAGATCACTGGGGGCAAGGTCTATCGCCCCGAAAATGCCCATGAGCTAGTAAAATCGCTCAAGCAAGCGGCTCAGAGCTTAGTCAAGGTTTGCAATTAGGGGAAGTGCCATGCAAAACGCGCTCTTGAACAGTGGCAAAATCTCAGATTACGTGCCTATTGGCCAGGATGGCCAGCCGGTGTATCGCAATGCCGAGGCCTTTTTGGCGGCCTTGAATATCCACAAGATGGTGGGGCCTGAGCTCACCCGTCACCTGGCGCGCCCTAAGATCGCCGCCGATAACAATACCATCGACTGGTATATCCCCTTTGCCCCAAAAAATGAGGACGGACAGTACCGCATTGTCACCTGGCAAGCGGCCACGCCCCAAGAACAGGAGCAAGCGCGCAGTCAGCTTCGGCACTTAGAGCAAGTGTTAAAGCGCGTCGGTGTTGCCTTAGGCAATCACCAGGCGCAAGGCACCAGCCAGCTCTTTGCCCATTACTTAACTGGGCAAAACTCGGTGCAGCAGCTCCCGGCAATTCATTTCCCAAGCAATGACTGCGTCTTTATCGTCGATGGCGTGCCGGTCATCACCTTCTGGGGCTTTACCAAAAACGGCGCCCCGATGGAGCAAAGTCCCTTTGCAAGCTTAAAGGGCGCGGGTACGGTGCCGCCGTATGGCGCGGCTGCCGCCGGTACCGTGGGCGCGGGCTTTGCCTCGGGATCTGCGCAAGCGGCAGTGCCGCCGCAGCAAGAACCGCAGCAAGAAGATCGCTCGCGCAATAAAGGCTGCCTCTTAGCTTGGCCAATGTGGCTCTTAGGGCTGCTCTTACTCCTTTTACTCTTGCTCTTATTATGGTGGCTCTGGCCATGGCTGTGGGGTTTACTGGCCTCGCTCTTTGGCTTTAAGGTCGCGATTCCCAGCGCCAATTTAAACGGCCCGGACGTAGTGCAAGAAATGCCGCTTACCGCTCCTCCTCTCGAAACTGCGGAGCCGGTACTGCCAGGTGCTAATAACGACGCCATCTACTTGGATCCTAACGATCCAACTGTTACCTTAAACGGCGCGGAGAGCTCCACTAGCTCGAGCAATTCCAGTAACTCAGATCACTCCAGTT
This sequence comes from uncultured Anaerobiospirillum sp., assembly GCA_944390115.1. Classification (GTDB taxonomy): domain Bacteria; phylum Pseudomonadota; class Gammaproteobacteria; order Enterobacterales; family Succinivibrionaceae; genus Anaerobiospirillum. The sequence continues at coordinate 8,847 of CALXOW010000032.1, read as the reverse complement.
ACTCCCACAGCTCAGATCACTCGAGCTCCAGCTCCGATCATTCAAGCGCCGTCTCCAATACCGACCACTCGAGCTCGACGCTGATCATTGATCGCACCGGTGGCGAACTGCCAGCGGTATCAGGTGAGATCCCGCTTAATGAACCGGGCGCGGTACCAGATGCGGCAGGTGAAATGCCAGCGGTATCAGGTGAGATCCCGCTTAATGAACCGGGCGCGGTACCAGATGCGGCAGGTGAAATGCCAGCGGTCGCTGGCTCAGGTGAGCTGCCGCTGACCGGCTTTTCCGGTGAAGTGCCACCGGCCGACCCTATGATGCCGCAGCCGGGTGAGTTAGTGCCGCCTGAGACGATGCAGGCGCTTGAGGAGGCGGCTCAGGCCGCCCAGGCCTTTGACCCAAATATGCCGCAAGATCCGGGCGCTCAGGTACCTCCTGAGCCAAACATGCCTCAGGGTTCCCAGACTCCACCTGATCCAAATATGCCGCAGACCCCATCTGACCCAACTATGCCGCAGACCCAACCTGATCCCCTGGCCAATCCGGGCTTAACCCCAGAGCAGGAAGCTGCGATTGAGGCCGCGCGTGCCGCCGAAGCGGCAGCTGCTAATAATAGCGGCGTCGTGCCGCCGCAGCCTGCTGTGCCTGAGAATAGCTTAAACTTCAATGAGCAGGCGCTGGCGCAGCAAGGTTCGTCCGTGCTCAACGGTGCCTGGAATACCCGCTCGGGCCTGATGGATCGTGCGACCGGTACCCCACTGCAACTGGGCTATAGTTTCTCGGGCGATCAGGGCCAGGTCACGGTGACCCGCCCAGATGGCGTCAAGTGCGTGGCCCAGACGGCGGCAACGGTGGCAGGCTCAGGCGTGAATATCACGACCCAAGGCAATGCCGTATGCCCAGATGGCAAGTCTTATCGGATGCCTGAGGTTAAATGCGAGCCGCAAGGCGATGGCACAGTGCGCTGCACCGGCCACTACGGCTCTTATAGCTTCCCAATTCAGTTTTATAACGCCCAATAATTTGGGCGCTTAGTATGCTTGCGGGCTTGGTGGCTTGGCCCGTGGCTGCGCTTTTTTTTACCTGGAGATGTACGATGCGTTGGCGCGTAACCTTACTTACCAGTGCTCTCATTGGTGCTTTAGCCCTGTCCGGCTGTCAATCAACTTCTTCCTTGTGGGGCGGCGTCGACCCAGACCCACGTCTGGTCAACGATGACTTCTCGGTCTCCTGGACCTCCTATGTCACCGCCTGCGCTACCGGCGCTCTGGTCTCAGGTGGCCTGTGCCTCTTAATTACCGATGGCAACCAAAAGGCAGCCTGCATCGCCGCAGCTGCGGCCGGTTGCGCCATTGGTGCGGCTTCCAATGCCTTGCTTGATAACCTGCGCCAAAACTACCACACCAAGGAGCAGCAGCTCGATGCCCTGATCGCCAAGCTTGAGGACGATCGCCAAAAGGCCGTTTATATGGCCGCGACCGCCAACCAAGTCTATGCTGAGGACAAAGCAAAGCTTGCTTCCTTAAAGAAGGACATCAAGAGCCATAAGGCCCAAAAGGCTGAGATTGAGCACCGCATTGCCTACTACGATGCCAACATCGAAGTGCTGCAAGGCAACCTCGATTACCACGAGAAGGCATTGGCCTCCTACCAAGAGGCCCGCAAGGGTATTGCTGCCGACGGTGGCAACTCTGATTCTGACCGCGCCAAGCTGCGTGAGTGCGACCGCCAGATCGCTCAGCTGGAGAAGGCCATTGAGCAAATCCGTGGTTCTATGCTCAGCTACACCGAGGACCGCAATGTGCTCAATCTGAGCTTAGAGAACTACGATCAAGTCGCCGCCCAAGCTTAGCCCCAGGTCCAGCCTGCTAAGACTTACGGGATCAGATGCGACCGGCCTAGGACGGTTGGTTCGCCTTGGCTTGCCTCAGGGCATTTTGCCCCAGGGGCAAGCCTTTGCTTGTGAGAGGAATTTTGTTGTGATTAAGACTTTGAAGTTAGCCCTGGTGGGGAGCTGCGCGCTGATGCTGACCGCCTGTGCTTCCACCCCTGAAGAATGTGACCCAAGCCAAGACCAAGGCTTTTTTGGCAAGATTGGCTGCACGGTCTCGGGCTCTTATGATGAGCGCATTGAGCAGCGCGAGGCACGCGTTGAGAGCTTAAAGGCCGAGAATGAGCGCTTAAATCAGCTGGCGCGTGACCTCTTTGCTAAGGATGCTTTGGTTAAGGGCCAGATCTCCGAGCAAAATCGCCTGCTCGACCACGCTCAAAGCGAGCTTTACGCCTTAGAGGGCGAGCTGGCCCAGAAGAAGGCTCTGAGCTCCGACCTGCAAGACCAAATTACCAAGGCTCAAGAGCAAATCGAGGCCTTAAAGAAGAGCAATACGGGCTCGGCTAAGACTAAGGCCGCTTTAGCCAAGAAGCAAAAGCAAATCGATGAGCTCAACGCTACCTTAGAGCAGCTCCAATCGATGATGTAGTTGCAGGACTAGGGGGGCTGTGAGCTTTCTATTCCCAACTTGAAGTTGGCGGCGGCCTGCCTAGTTGGGGCCGCCCAAAAAGAAGCGAGGGAACAGGGTCGGTTCAGACGCCCCAGCTCCCTCGCTTTTTCTTAATTAAGCCCTATCAGAAGCGGATGAGCTTATCCTCATCCAAATTGACGTCGAGCGCCTTTTTGAGCTTTCTGATTGACTTGGTTGAGATCGACGAAAATATGGCAAAGAGCGGGTTTAAAGTCCGTCTTGTGCCTTGCAAACCGCATAAACATGGTAATTGTAAAATCAGCATTTGCTATTAGTGTAACGATTTCTGGAAGTTAAGGTTTAAATGCGGTGGGCGCCCGTGTAGGGCTCTTTACCTCAAATGGGCGATCGGGGCTTGGTCGGCGCGGCTCCATTCTCGTCCGGTCTTAGTGCAGCGCTTATGAGCGCCACACCTAATCAACGACCAACTGGGTACGGGGGCGCTCTTCTTTTCCTCATTTTTTGAGGCTGGATTGGGGATGGGAAAATTATGGGGCTTTTGCCCTATCACCGGGGGTGCTATACTCACGCCAATTTTTTCTTGCAGCATGCCCCCAAAATTGGGAGTGGCTGTTTGGTGCGCGCTTTCTTTACTCGTGGAGCGTTGCCTCAGCTGCACCGCGTGCTGTTCGTGATTGAGTTTTTGGAGAATTTTGTTCATGGTTGCAGTGGAAGAGGCCCTGCGCGAGATTGCTCGCGGCGCTCAAGAAATCATTCCGTTAGAAGAGCTCAAGCAAAAGCTCGAGAGCGGTCGTCAGCTCACGATTAAGCTCGGCATGGATCCAACCGCCCCTGATATCCACTTAGGTCACACCGTGATCTTAAATAAGCTGCGCACCTTCCAGAACTTGGGCCATAAGGTCATCCTCATTATCGGTGACTTTACCGCTTCGGTCGGTGACCCATCGGGCAAGAACGCCACCCGCCCACAGCTGTCGCGTGAGCAGATCATGGCTAATGCTCAGACTTATGCTGAGCAGGCCTTCAAGGTTCTCGATAAGGAGAAGACTGAGATCCGCTATAACTCTGAGTGGCTCTCGACCTTGGGCGCTGAGGGTGTCATTCGCTTGGCCTCGAAGCTGACCGTCGCTCGTATGTTAGAGCGTGAGGACTTCACCAAGCGTTATCAATCCGGACAGCCGATCGCAATTCACGAGTTCTTATATCCTCTGTTCCAAGGCTATGACAGCGTTGCCTTAAAGTGCGACGTGGAGTTAGGTGGCACCGATCAGAAGTTCAACCTCTTGATGGGCCGCGAACTGCAAAAGGACGCCGGTTTAGAGCCGCAAGTCGTGCTCATGATGCCTTTATTGGTCGGCCTTGATGGCGTCAAGAAGATGTCCAAGTCCGCCGGTAACTATATCGGTGTGCACGATAGCGTCGCTGACATGTTCGGTAAGATCATGTCCTTAAGTGATGAGCTCATGTGGTCGTACTACGATCTGTTATCGTTCCGCCCAGTAGCTGAGATCGAAGAGTTAAAGCGCAAGTGTGCCTCAGGCGAAATGAATCCTCGCGATGCCAAGTTAGAGCTCGGCCGTGAGATCGTCGCCCGCTACCACGGTGAGGACGCCGGTCGTGAGGCCGTCGAGGGCTTTATCAACCAGTTTGCTAAGGGCGCCTTACCTGAGGATATCCCAGAGTTCACCTTCTCGAATGTCCAATCCTTAGCCAATATGTTAAAGGACGCAGGCTTAGTGGCTTCGACCTCGGAGGCCCTGCGTATGATTAAGCAAAACGCCATTAAGTGCGAAGGTGAGGTGGTAACCGATCCTAAGGCTCCAGTAGCCCCTGGCACCCGCGTTTACCAGGTAGGCAAGCGCCGCTTTGCCCGCATTACGGTGGCCTAACGCATTACGTGACTTAGTCGTTACAGAGGCCTAACGCATTACGTGACTTAGTCGTTACAGAGGCCTAACGCATTACGTGACTTAGTCGTTACAGTGGCCTAACGCATTACGTGGCTTAACGCGTTACAGTGCCTAACTGGTTACGGTGGCTTAGTGCGTTACATGGCCTAACGCATTACGACGGCCTAGTTTGACGGTCGTCGTGCTGGGGGCAAACTTAGTTTGACGTCGGTCGACTTTGGGACGCTCCCTGTTTGCTCGCCGCTTGTTTTGGCGTTAGGCTAGCAGGTGGTCGTTCAGTTTGAGGTGAGTTATGGCAAAGACCCAAGACGAATTAAAGGAGATGGTGGCCCATAAGGCCTTGGAGTTCATTCCAGAGCACGGCATTTTAGGTGTGGGCTCGGGTTCGACCGTGGTCAAGTTCATCAAGGCGATCCACGAGCAGGGCATCAAGATCGACGGCGCGGTCAGCAGCTCCAACGCTACCACCGAGTTGTTGCGTGAGATCGGTGTGCCGGTATTGGACCCAAATTGCTGTGAGCCTTATGAGGTCTATATCGATGGCGCTGATGAGGTCAACGATAACTTCGAGATGATCAAGGGCGGCGGTGCGTGCTTAACTCGCGAGAAGATCTTAGCTTCGATGGCCAAGACCTTTGTCTGCATCGTGGACCAGTCGAAGCTGGTTAACACCTTAGGTGCCTTCCCACTGCCAGTTGAGGTCATCCCAATGGCCCGTGAGCAGGTGGCACGCACGCTGCGCGCCTTAGGCGGCGATCCAGTGCTGCGCAAAGGCTGCATCACCGATAACGGCTGCGAGATCTTGGATGTCCATGGTTTGGCTATCTCCAATCCAAAGGAGCTTGAGACCAAGATCAACGGTATTCCTGGCGTAGTCACGGTCGGACTTTTTGCTCACCGTGGTGCTGATGTGGTGCTCTTTGCTACCGACGATGGCGTCAAGCAAAAGCAAGTATCGCGTCTGCACCGCTACGCCGACTTAAGCCTGATGGGTTAATCTTTTCAGATTGGTCGGCACTTCAATAAAAAAGCCCAGCTCACCGAGCTGGGCTTTTTTTTTTAGGTCAGTTCAGCGAAGATCGCGCTGAGCTTGCGCAGTACATGGTCGAGAGCACGCTGGTAGAGCGACTGCGGCAGCAGGTTCTCGTTTTGGTGACGTGCCTTGTCGATGATGACCTCGTATTGGGCGATCAGATCGCGGATGCGATTGAGCTGATCGACGCTCAGCTGATTGAAGTCGATACACATGGACTCCATGATATCGGTCGGCTCAAGTTTCTCTAAGCCTCGGCCATACTCGCGGCGATTGGCCATAATGAGCTCTGAGGCAAGCGGCGTGAGCAAGTAGGCAAAGATGATGTCCGTGAACTCAGAATTGTGCACAAAGAGCGAGTGGAACGCTGTCAGATTGTAGATGCGCACATCGTTGCGGATCACGTTGAAGCTGCCGCGATTGAAGACCGAGATAAACAGCGGTGCCAGCTCACGGCGCTCCATGGTGTACCACGGATTGCGGTGCGAGGTGAGATAGCGCTTATCGACCCCTTGCTCCACGCCTAATTTCAGGTAGTGCAGTAAGTACGGATCGTCGATCTCAGGTGGCGGGCTCAGTAAGAACACGCGCTGTCCCTCTGAGGCGAGCTTTACAAAGTCCTCTAAGGTCAAGATCGGGTACGGCGCCATATTGGCGCGCGCTAAGGCCGGAATAAAGAAGCGCGGGTTGAGCTGGTGGCGCTTCATCTCTTCGTGGTTGAATAAGAAAAATTCATTGGCGCCGGTGGCAATACCGCGCTTAACCTTGATGAAATCTGACAGCGGACGGAAGATACCACTTCCCTTGACCCAGTGAACTGGGTTAGGGTTTTGCGCTGGATTAGTGGTCGGTTGAGCCAACAGACTAGGCATTTGGCCCGGCTCTGGTTCGGTGTCACTACTAGGTTCTGGGCTAAGCTCAGGACTTTGCGGCCGCTTGAGCTCGGTGCCTTGGTAGTAGATATGCCACTTACGCTCAGCGTCAAGCTCATGGTACGGTACCGCTTGCCCGCGCAAGCTCAGGGTGTAATCATCATAATTGTTTTGGCTTTCCGGCACTAAGAGCTCGAGCAGCTGACACTGGGACTCATAGATCGGCCCTAAGTTAACGCCCTGCGCTTGGCGGGGGTTAGGCTGCGCCAGCACGCCGCTTAAGGCAAGCTGGTTCGGAGTGAAGGTGTCGAGCAAGGCGGGCACTTGCGTGACTGCTGCCTTGATTACCGCTGGATCTTGAGTAGCAAGCTGCAAGCTCGGCTTGAGCTTAGGGGCACGCGCTTGCGCGGCCTTGACCGCAGCCACCGGGGTGGCTGGGACTGGGGAGCGAGCGGTGCGCTGGGCGTGGGAGTCACTGCTAAACGGATCGCTTTGCAGCTGAGGCTGCGGCAAGTCACCTAACAGGTTCGGGCATAGGTGTACGGCCAAGGCAGGCAGTTCATCTAAGCTCGTAATGGTGAGAAATTCCACGCTTTGATGGTGCTTGCCCTTATCAAAGAGGAACAGACCCGTGGTGGTGATAGCACCTTCAAAGATCGGGATCTTGAAGATGATAACCGAGCACAGGCTGCGCTCCTTAAGCAGCTCGGTCTTGACCTTGATGCCAATACTGGAGTTTAAGAACTCATAAGGAATGAGGTAGGCGCAACGCCCCTTGGAGCTTAGTTGCTTTAACGACTGGAGTAAGAACAGGGTGTAGGTATTGGTGCGGCGTGGCAAGTCTTCGGTTAAAGCAGGGCTTTCGCCTCCGGCCAGCTTGGTAAAGTCCCGATAGGACATATATGGTGGGTTGCAGATAATGCCGTCAAAGCGTTCATTGATCTCAACCGAAAGGTAATCACAGCACTTAAGGCGATTGTTGACAAAGCCAAAGGGATACTCTTGGCAGCTTGCTTGGGCCGCACCAAAGATCAATGGATCAAGCTCATAGCTGACCATATTGACCGCCGGAATCATGCGGCTAAAGCTCGTGTCGTCTTGAAGGTCTAAGGCGTTGATAATGCTCTCATAATCAGGCAACTCGGGACTGTCTTGAAAGCCTTGCGAATTGCTCTGACCGCGCAGATTGAGCTCTTGCAGGGTGAACTCAGCGCTTGCGTCAAGCTCAGCGCCTGTGTCAAGCTCAGCGCCTGTGTCAAGCTCAGAGCCGACAGCAGGGGCAAGTTCGAGCTGAGCGCTTAAGGTGAGGTTGAGGTCGGTGCTGCCGCTGTAGGCCTGATTGGCGCTATAGCTCAGGTGATAGCGTGGACTTAAGCTAAAGCTGGCGCTGCCTGCGGCAGGCAGCTCAGTGCTGTTTAAGAGCAAGCTGTTAGGGTTCAACCAGGTATCGTGCGTGTTGAGGTACTCTGGATATTCCACAAAGTTGCGCGCTAAGAGCTTACGCTCGTTGGCGGTGAGCCGATTGGGCTCAGGGGCGATACTGACTTCACGACCGCGCGGTTTGATTGAGCTTAATTTGTTGTAAAGCGAGCGGAAACGAAATTCCCGGCCGCTTAAGGTCTGGGACTTCTTATTTTGTTCGTTTTGCGCGACCACATTTAAAACGCTGTGCTCAGGATCAACTGGGTTCAGCAGGTTAGGAGTGGTCTCGGGCTGTGCTTCCTTGATGGCTTCTTTAGCGGCACGGCGTTCCTCGGCTTCCTTTTTCGCGGCAGCTTTGGCAGCGGCCTTAGCGGCGGCGTAGGCGGCAGCGTCTTGGGCCTTAGTCTCAGCAGCTTTGACCGACGGGGCTTTTAACAGCTGAACCTTAGTTTCCTCGACTTGACGGTAGATAAGGTTGACGAGCTCGGAGCTTTGGCCCGAGTTGATCAAGGTCAGGATGTCATCCGTGGCGCGGCTAAAGCCCAATAAGCCCGCAGCTGGATCCAAGATCAAGCGACAGTTGGGATTGTCCAGGATGAAAGCGGCCATGACCGTCGCTACGGGTATGGGCGTAAAGAACTGTGCGTAAGTTTTGCGGTGGTCGCGACCGGCGAATTTACGATAACGGTTCTCGACAGAATCTTGTAAGCCCATTTATATCCTCGACGAATGTGAGCCCTAGCGGGGATTAAGCCTTAGGTGGTGGAAGCGCTCTTCCTTAAACTCCTTAGTGGAACGCCACGAGACGAGCACATAAAAATTTGTTGACTAGCGCCAGCGCATTTTATGCGGCCGGGCGCCACTGTATCACAAGGTTGGGTACAAAGATCAATTTTCGCGTTAGATCCTTGTCCGCGCCGTTTTCAGCTAGCAGCGGCCGAAAAGACTATTTTAGGCTAATTCGTCCTTTTTGGGGTACCTTTTGCGCATGATGGTGAGAATCTCTCAGTCGCGATAACGTCGCATCTGGCCCCAGAGCGAGGATTAGCAAGTCGGGAGCTGTTACAAATTAAATTTTGCAACATTTTGGTGTCTCACATGAGGCGGTTCGACCTTATAGTAGTAGTCGT
>CALXOW010000031.1 GCA_944390115.1 uncultured Anaerobiospirillum sp. | reverse complement strand
AAGTTAATTTCATTTCGTCAGAAAGCCGTTTTCTGGTCCAGGAGAATCCCCCGTCGTAAGACGGTGGGAGCTTCAATTACATCTGAAATTTTTCCAAATCATGCCCATATTCGACACTGGGATCCCAGAACGCACCGTTCCCCTTAGATGGGGACGTATTTAGGCATAGATAAGCGCAGAGATGAGGGGCGACCAGCCCTGGAGCGCTGGGCTTTGCGGCAGTTTTGCGGGCTAACCCCCACTTTGGGGCTGATTGCCCCTTTCAAGTGCAAAGATCTCACGTATAATGGCCGCGATTGAGCCCACATATTGGGCATGGATACTTAGCTCCTGGAGCTAAGACCCAAGGCTAGTTCTTGGGTGGACTTTGTTTTACTTTCTCATGGTTCTATTGTCGAGCCCATTCTTTTTGTTGTTAGGAGCTCGGACAATAACTTCTTAGGAGGATGCTGACTTAGGTCAGCCCTGTTGTTGATGGAAATCAAAGATCTTGCTCCTCAAGCGGTATTCAGCCACTTCCAAAACCTGTGCGCCATCCCACACCCTTCTGGTTACGAGCGCGGTATCGCCAAGTACATCATTTCCTTTGCTCGTGAACATGGCTTGGAGTTCGAGTTAGAAGATCAAGGCAATGTCATTATCAGAAAGAAGGCAAGCCCAGGCCGCGAGCACAGCCCAGTAGTGATCTTACAGGCCCATATGGATATGGTGCCGGTCGCCCGCGCCGGGAGCGAGCACGACTTCGTCAGCACCCCAATTGCCCCACGCGTCATGAGCTCCCCTGAGGCTGATCCTAAGATCTTAGAGGTGTGCGCCGGTCCTTATATCACCGCCACTAACACCACCTTAGGTGCCGACGATGGCTTAGGTGTCGCCTTGATCTTAGCGATCTTAGGTGATGACGAATTAAGCCACGGCCCAATTACCGCAATCTTTACCGTGGAAGAGGAAAGCACCATGAAGGGTGCCCAAACCCTCGACCACGACTACTTACAGGGCGACTACCTCATCAACCTCGACTCCGAGGAATTTGACACCTTGTTTGTGGGTTGCGCGGGCTCGATCAACGCTAACATCACCTTTACCCCAGAGCTGGTTAAGGTCGTGGACTGCATGCCGATTGTGCTCAATTTAACGGGCTTAACCGGTGGTCACTCCGGCAGCGAAATCCACTTAAATCGTGGTAACGCCATCGATATCATGTGCGGCATCTTAGCTGAGGTCTCCGACACCAACGACTTCTTTATCCAGAAGTTCCAAGGCGGCGAAATCCGCAACTCGATTCCATCGAGCGCCTATGTTGAGCTGGCGGTACCAAGCAATACCTTTGATGAGTTCAAGGCCGCCGCCACCGCTGCCATGGTGCGCTATCAGGAGCTCTATAGCGACACCGATCCGGACATGCACCTCATTTTAGGTACCTGCCCATTGCAGCCAACCGCACTATCCTACACCAGCTCGCAAAATCTGATTTCCTTCTTGCGCGCCCTGCCTAACGGTGTGATCCGTATGTCGCACGACTACGAAAATGTCGTTGAGACCTCGTGCAATCTCTCGATGGTCCGCACCAAGCCTGATGCCATCGCTATCGCTCTGTTAGCCCGTTCGCTCAAGGACCACGGCTTAGATGACGTCATCGATAAGTTAGACTGCATCTGCTCGCTCTTAGACAATGTTGATGTCGGCTTCACCGGCCGCACCTTTGGCTGGACCTCGCCTAAGGACAATCGCTTAATTGAGATCTTAAAGCACCACTACAAGGAGCAGGCTCAACTCGACATCGCGATCACCTCGATCCACGCAGGTCTTGAGACCGGCTACTTTGCTAAGGCCAACCCAAGCCTGCAAATGGTGTCCTTAGGCCCTACGGTACGCAATGCGCACTCGCCTGACGAGTACTGCTCGGTTGAGCACACCAAGCTGGTGTACCACATCCTGCGCTCGACCTTAGCTGAGCTCTAAGCAAAAGCTCAAAGCCAAGCGCTAAGCTAAGCGCTAAAAGCTAAAGCCCGAGCACTGAGCCCAGAAGATCAGTGCGCTCCAACAGCCCGCTGTCTAGCGGGCTGTTTTGTCAGGAGGCAAGGGCGACGCTGGTGGTGTTTGGATACCGGTGTGTTTTGCGGCGTTTTACAGACATTGAGAGGGCTTTGGGCAGGGTGCTGCGGCGGCGCGCGCCAGATAAAATCAAGGAAGTTGCAAAAAAATTGTGCCAAGCTGATGCAGCTAAGTTTGTTCAAAGAAAAAGGGGGCATAATATAAACACGTTCTGAACAAAACCTAAGCAAAGAACGTAAAGCGCAATAGAAATTGGCCTTGTTCACCAGACAGGGCCTTTTTTATGCCAGCTGCACAGGCAAAATGCGAAATAAGGCTAATTGGCGCGGCCCTTTCATTGCAAGTGTTGTTAGGTTCGGGCAAAAAGCTCAAACTTTCGTCATGTTTTAGGAGGGGTTTGCGATATGGCAGAGCATCGAGGCTTAGCTTCAACCAAGTTACGCGTTACGCTCATTACCCTAACACTATGCTGCCTTATCGGCCTCACCGGCTGCAAACTCGAAGAGCAAAAGGATGCCGCTGTTGGTAAAACCCCGTCTTTAGCCGAAGTCACCTACGACATCAGCACCATCCACCCTCAGTTTAAAAATCGCGAGCGCTCCTTTAACTTAAGTGGCCGCATCAGCGCCTATACCCGCGCCGATGTCCGCCCCCAAGTCGATGGCATTATCTTAAATCGCCTCTTTGAAGAAGGCGCCGAAGTGGAAGAGGGTACGCCGCTCTACGAGATCGATCCTGCCATCTTCCAAGCACAGTTAGAGCATGCTCAAGCCTCCTACGAGCGCGCGGTGGTCCAGCGCAAGATGGCTTATAAGGACTATGAACGTTTTGCCCTGCTCTACAAACGCCGCAGTGCCTCCGAAAAAGAGCGTGACGATGCGCTCTTGGCCTATGAATTAGCGCAGGCCGACGAAAAGCTCTATCAAGCTGCGCTCACTAGCGCCAAGATTTCCCTTGATTACACCACTGTACGCGCCCCGATCGCGGGCATCATCGGCTCCTCTAAGATTACGCGCGGTGCCTTGGTCACGGCCAATCAAAGCGAGCCGCTCGCCACGATTATTGACCTTGATAAGGTCTACGTCGATATGGAGCAAAGCTCGCTGCAATGGCGCAAGCTGCGTGAGGGTCTGCTCGATGGCTCCATTTACTTAAGCGAGCGCGCCTATGATGTCTCGCTGTACTTTGAAGACGGCTCGCTCTATGACCAATTAGGCGTACTCAGCCTCTCGGAGGTGCTCGTCGATGAAGAGTCAGGCTCCCTGTCCTTGCGCGCAATCTTTGATAATCCTGACCACCTGTTACTGCCTGGCATGGCGGTGGTGTGCAAGGTCAATGGTGGTGTCGCCCAAAACATCATGACCCTGCCGCCGCAAGCGGTCATGCGCGACCCTAAGGGCAATGCCTACGTCTACACGGTGCAAAATGGCCGCGCGGTCCAAACTCCGGTCACTCTAGGAGAGCTCTATAACGATGGCTGGCGCGTCTTAGATGGCTTAGATAGCAGCTATGAGGTGGTGGTCTCAGGCAGTGGTTCCCTGCGCCATGGCTCCAAGGTACGCGTGGTCAATCGCGATGGCGTCGACATCACCTTGGATAGCAAGAGCGAGCAAAGCCCGGCCCTGCCTTCAAGTGCGCTCCCGGCCGCCTCCGGCCTTAATCAAAGCGCCGCTGTAGCCCCTAGTGGCTCGTAATAAGGAGCCCCGCTATGATCAGCAAGTTCTTTATTGATCGCCCGGTGGCCGCTTGGGTCATTGCCCTGATGATCATGATCGCAGGTGCGATCTGCCTGCCACGCATGAAGATCGCGCGCCTGCCGGAAATTGCCCCACCGTCAGTCTCGGTGTCCTGTACCTACTCGGGTGCTTCGGCCCAAACAGTTGAAAACTCGGTGGCCCAAGTCATTGAGCAGGAAATGACCGGTCTTGATGGCCTGCTCTACTTCTCCACCACCTCGACCTCAGATGGCTCGGTTAGACTACGCTTTTCCTTTGATACCAGCGTCGACGTCGACGTTGCCCAAATGCAGGTGCAAAACCGCTTAAGCGGTATTACCTCGCGCTTGCCGGACCAAGTACAGCGCTCGGGCCTACGTGTGCGCAAGGTCTCAGATGACACCCTGCAAACCGTAGCCTTCTACACCCGCAATGACTCGATGAGCCAAGAGGATATCGCTGACTTCTTGGTTTCGGTGGTGCAAGACCCGATTTCGCGCCTCAATGGCGTCGGTGACGTCTCGGTGCTGGGTGCATCCTATGCCATGCGTATTTGGCTCGACCAAAACAAGCTCTTTCAATACAAGCTCAACCCCTCGGACGTGGTCGCAGCTATTGAGAACCAAAACAAGCAGATCTCGGTGGGCCAATTAGGCGACCTCCCAGCAGGCCCCGATCAAGTCATCAATGTCACGATTAAATCGCGTGCGCTCTTAAACGAGGTTGCGGACTTTGAAAATATCCTCGTTAAGGTCACGAGCGATGGTGCGACCGTCTATCTGCGCGATGTCGCGCGCGTGGAGATGGGCCGCAACTCCTACACCTATTTTGGTAATTACAACAAGAGCCCGATGGCGGCGCTGGATATCAGCTTGACCGACGGCGCCAACGCGGTCGAAGTGGCGCAATTAGTCGCCACCGAGCTCGAGCGCCTGCGCCCGCTCTTCCCAACCAATCTTGAGTACGCCATCCCTTACGACACCGTACCTTTTGTCAAGGCCTCGCTCTATGAGGTGGGCAAGACCTTAGTCGAAGCCCTGTGCTTAGTGTCCTTAGTGATCTTGCTCTTCTTGCGCGATCTGCGCTCGACGATGATCGTGGCTCTGACCATCCCGATTGTGCTGGCAGCCACGGTAGTCGTGCTCTACACCTTAGGCTATTCGCTTAACACCCTGACCTTGTTTGCGATGGTGCTTGCGATCGGCCTCTTGGTCGACGACGCCATTGTGGTGGTGGAAAACGTTAACCGCATTATCGAGACTGAGCACCTGAGCCCCTATGATGCCGCCGTCAAGTCGATGAGCGAGATTACCTCAGCGCTCTTTGGTGTGGGCCTGGTGATCGCAGCGGTCTTCACCCCGATGTCCTTCTTCTCAGGTGCCACTGGCAACATCTACCGCCAGTTCTCGGTGACTATCGTCAGTGCCATGTTAGTCTCAATCCTGGTCGCTGTCGTCATTACCCCGGCCTTATGTGCCACGATCTTAAAGGATCACACCAAGCTCAACCGCAAAGAGCGCGCGCGTCAACAAATGCGTGCCGATGAAGGCAAGCCTGCCAGCCAACAAGGCATCTTGGTCTTCTTTGACCGGGGCTTTAACCTCTGCTTTCGCGGCTATCGCGCCATTAACGAATTTTGCTTAACCCACAAATTCATAGTGGTGCTGGGCTTTATTGGCGTGACCGCTGGGTCGGCCTTCTTATTTACCAGGATTCCTTCCTCATTCTTGCCCTCTGAGGACCAAGGCATTATCTCGGTGCGCATCGTTCTGCCGTCTTCTTCGACTATGGCGCAGAGCGCGCGTGTGGGCCGTGATGTCGAAAATTACTTCTTAGAGCACGAAGTCGATAATGTCGAAGGTATCTTGCTCTCCTTAGGCTCGGCCGGTTTCTCACGCGGTCAGGCTACCGCCCGCGCCTCAATTCGCTTAGTCCCGTGGGAGCAACGCCCGGGTGAGGAAAATACCGCCTTTGCCATCTTAGACCGCGCTAAGCGCTACTTTGACCATTATCCGGACGCCGAGATTCGCCTCAATCTGCCCGCCTCGATTTCGGGTATGGGCGGCAGCTCAGGCTTTAACGTCTACGTGCAAAATGTAATGGGCCACAGCCACGAGCAATTCATGCAGGACGTGGCTGCGATCGTGGAGCAAGCACGCTCAAGCACCCTGCTGTACAACGTGCGCTCCAATGCCCAGAACGACGCGCTCCAGCTCAATATCAACATCAACGATCAACGCGCCGGTCAGTTTAAGCTGGATCCGGCCGTGATCAACCAAAACCTCCAGATCGCCTGGGGCGGCTCCTACGTCAACGATTTCATTGATCGCGGCCGTATCAAGCGCGTCTACGTCCAGTCCGACGCCCAATTTCGCTCGCTGCCCTCGGACTTAAGTAAGCTCTACTTTAAGAACAGCGACGGCAAGATGGTGTCCTTTGACACGATTGGCTCGATTGATTGGAGCTACGGTCCGCAGCAGCTTGAGCGCTTCAACGGTATCGCTTCGATCTCCCTGTCAGGTGACCCCGCTCCAGGGGTCAGCTCAGGCCAAGCCATGGATGAGATTGCCCGCATTATCGAGCAGCACCCTGGCGAATACGGCTATGCCTGGAGCGGCATTTCCTATCAAGAAAAGCTCACGGGTTCGAGCCAAAGCAGCCTCTATCTGCTCTCAGCGGTGGTGGTATTCCTGTGCTTAGCCGCGCTATATGAGTCGTGGTCGATTCCTTTTGCCGTGATGCTGATCGTGCCCATCGGTATCTTTGGTGCCCTGCTCTTTATTGCTCTGCGCGGCATGGCCAACGACGTCTATCTGCAAGTGGGCCTGCTCACCACCGGTGGCCTCTCGGCCAAAAACGCAATCTTGATCGTGGAGTATGCGCACCAATTCAGGTTGCAAGGCCGATCGCTCTTAAAGAGTGCCCAAGAGGCCGCCAACCTGCGCTTTAGACCAATCGTTATGACCTCAGTGGCGTTCTTATTGGGCGTGCTGCCGCTCATGAGTGCCGATGGCGCCGGTGCTGGTTCCCAGCAATCGATTGGTACGGGCGTCTTTGGTGGCACCTTAACCGCGACCACCCTGGGCCTTATCATGGTGCCGACCTTCTTTGTGCTGGTCACCATGCTCTTTAACCCGCTGCACCGCCGCAAAGGCTTAGGCAGCAAGCCCCCTGCTAAGAGCGCAGACTCTACCTCAAGCCAAGACTAGCCTAACGCCGACGCCGCACAGGCGCGGTCCAGCACCAGCGCGCTCGAGCAGCTGCGCTGGGTGCGCACGGCAACCCAACAGCTGGTCTTAGGCGCGAAAAAAAAAATCAGCAGTGGGCGGAGGGCCGCTGCTGATTTTTTTTGGGGGCTCACAGTCAGGGCGCTGCCCTGACCTTTAGGCTATTAGTCCTTAACGAACTTCATAGCCGACTGAGCAATGACTAACTCTTCGTTGGTTGGGATCATCATGACCTTGACGCGCGAAGCTGGGGTCGAAATGACGCCGCCCTCGTGGCCTAAACGGCCTAAAGCACCAACGTTGATCTCTTGATCTAACTCAACGCCAAAGGAGTCACGTAAGTACTCGCAGGTGATCTTACGGGCTTCCCAGCAGTTCTCACCGATACCGCCGGAGAAGACGATGGCGTCAACACGGCCTAATGGTACGTAGTAGGAAGCGATGAACTTAGCTAAGCGATAGGAGAAGGCCTCGATGGCTAAGGTGCAGCGCTCGTCACCCTTCTCATAGCCCTCGCAGATTGGACGCATATCAGAGGAAACGCCCGATAAAGCTAATAAGCCCGACTTCTTGTTTAAGATGTCCTTGGCCTCAGTAACCTGCATGTTGTACTTGCGGCACAGATAGAAGACGACCGATGGGTCGATCGAGCCGGAGCGGGTACCCATGATTAAGCCATCAAGTGGGGTTAAGCCCATCGAGGTATCCATGCACTTGCCACCCTTAACGGCGCAAACCGAAGCACCACCGCCTAAGTGGCAGGTAATGACATTGGTCTCCTCAAGTGGCTTGCCTAAGAGCTTAGCAGCCTCGTGCGAGAGGTACATGTGGGAGGTACCGTGAGCACCGTAACGACGTAAGTGGTCAACGGTGTAGTATTCCTCAGGAATAGCGAAGCGGTAAGCTACTGGAGGCATGGTCTGGTGGAAAGCGGTATCGAAGACCACGACATGAGGAATATTAGGGAAGGAAGCACGAGCTGCATTGATACCTAAGATGTGAGCTGGGTTGTGCAGTGGAGCAAATGGAACGGCACGCTCGATATTAGCAACAACTTCGTCATCAACTAAGGTTGGAGCGCTGTAGTAGTCAGCGCCGTGAACGATACGGTGACCGCAAGCTACGATCGAATCTAACAGCTCCTGGTGCGAGCTTAAGATGTTCTCAACTAAGTAAGCTAAAGCTTGCTGGTGGTTATAGCCTGGGATATTAACCTTGGTCTTATCCTCATCGCCAAAACGCCATGAGATAAAGGCCTCAGGTAAGTTCATAGCCTCGGCAATACCGCTTAAGAAGACGTGGCCATCATTTGGATCCATGATGGCAAACTTAACCGACGAACTGCCGCAGTTGATAACTAAGACCGTCTTGGAAATATTATTCGACATGTTAAATCCTAGATGCTAAACAAACCAAAGATGCACAACTAGTGGCAATCCACCACTGAGCATCAGCCTTACGCCGCGCTCTGCAAGCTAAGGCCACCCTTACCGTTAAAGCTTAAGTTATCACTTAACTTCAAGCTAAGGTAGCACTTAACTCACCTGAGTCAAATCAGAGCTCAAGGCTGACCCCCACACCAGGTCGAACCGTGCGACGCGCTTTGACCTAAAAAAAAAAAAACAAACAGAGCTAAAAAAAAATCTGCCACAAACGGGGCAAGACTTAAGTCTGTATTGGACCACCTAGCGATCCAATCGGACCTACCCCGATGCACGTGTGCGGGCATTATAGCATCAGGCCCGATTGTGACCTGATAGCGGGGACGTAATAATCTCACTCTAATCACAAAA
This sequence comes from uncultured Anaerobiospirillum sp., assembly GCA_944390115.1. GTDB lineage: Bacteria > Pseudomonadota > Gammaproteobacteria > Enterobacterales > Succinivibrionaceae > Anaerobiospirillum. The sequence continues at coordinate 25,674 of CALXOW010000031.1, read as the reverse complement.
CCCCGCACTCATGCGCGCTATCCGCACACTACCATTTCAGTTGAAACCGCACTCTACGGCCAAATTTAGGCAGCTCACCCCCAAGGGCAGCTTCCATATCAGCACCAGGTTACAAGTAACTAAAATAAAGAGTTTTTAATAAATAGTCTTATTTAAGATGAAATTGACCCAGCATGCCACTTAAAGCTTAAAACACCTTAGTCTTAAGGCCTGGCCTACTACCATTTTAGCGCTAAACCGATAAGTTTAACTTATTTAAAAAGCGCCCCGGCCTCATCCTAACCCACACTCCAGCTCTGCGCATAAACTCGGCAACAACAACGCTCCCACGTACAGCCCATCCCAAGCAGCCTGCCTCCAGCACGACAAGCGGTACCTGTAGCTGTTACGTCACAAAAACATAGTTTCAAGTCGCAAATACGCAACAGTTGTAGCCAGAATGCAACAAAAGAAAAAAATGCTAAGACATATGCGAACGCCGCACAACACAAATCATGGGAAAGTCCCAAGGGACGCCCTGCGGTAATTAAGGTCACAGCAGGTGCCAGCACCGCACTGCAAGCACAGCACTTGGGCGCCAGCATCGCACTTGGTCGCCAGCACCGCACTTTGGTGGCCAGCACAGCACATGGACGCAAACACGGGCTGAGCGCCAGCCACGGCACATACACACATCTACGACGCTTATGGGGCCAGCCACGGCGCTGGTGCGCATAAGCACAGCGATTGCGACACGGGCGGACTGATTGCGGTAAACTATGCGCTCGCCTGCTGTGCTCCCCACAGCTGTTAATGCTTTGACTCCCTTAGTGTGTGGAGGTTTTTGAGATGATTGATGTTGCTCCGCTGCGTCGCAGCTATACCATGGCCGGTTTAAGTGAGAGTGATCTCACCGCTACCCCGATTGAGCTCTTTGAGCGCTGGCTCAAAGAAGCTATTGACGCAGGGATGTACGACCCAAATGGCGTAGTCGTAAGTACCGTCGACGCCTCGGGCCAACCTTATTCGCGCATGGTGCTGCTCAAAAACTACGATGAAAAGTCGCTGGTATTCTTCACCAATTTAGGCTCGCGTAAGGCCCAGCAATTAGCCCAGAACCCTAAGATCTGCATGCTCTTTCCGTGGTACTTCCTCGAGCGTCAGGTCATGTTTATCGGCACGGCGCAAAAGCTCTCCATTCCTGAAGTCGTCAAGTACTTCCACTCGCGTCCACGCGACAGCCAAATCGGCGCTTGGGCCTCGCATCAATCAAGCCGCATCAGCGCCCGCTCGGCCTTAGAGAGCAAGTTTATGGAGCTCAAGGAAAAGTTTAAGAACGGCGAGGTACCGCTCCCTACTTTCTGGGGTGGCTATCGTGTCTATTTCCACCAAGTTGAGTTCTGGCAAGGCCGTGAAAACCGCCTGCACGACCGCTTTATCTACGACCTGCAAGAAGACGGCAGCTGGACCACCGCCCGCCTCGCCCCTTAACCAAAACTAAGAGCCTCTTACTATGGCGCTCCTTGACTACCTCTCTGGACTTTCTGCCGCTCAGCTGACCTTACACTTAGCTGGAGCGGTCTTAGTCTTTATCTTGATCGTTTTCCTTATTCCTTTTGGTGGGCGGCGCCGCATCGATAACTCGTGGTACTCCGAGCTCTTAGCGCGCAAAAAGGCCGAAAAGGAAAAGGCTGAACAAGAAAAAGCCGCCAAAGCGGCCGCACGCCGCGCCGCTAATCGCGATAAGAAAGGCAAGGGCACCAGCTCTTGGCTCAAGCGCGACCGCGACTTTACCGCGAGCAAGGCCGACGAGAAGCAAAACGGTAGCGTCAACGAGAAGCTCGATTTCTTACAAGAGCAAGATCCAGCGGTGCGCTACTTCAAGCACCCTAAGGCTGATGGCTCTTATAAGGAGCTGGTGCGCGACGGCTCCCTGCTTGACCCCAAAATTCCGGATTTTGATGAGATCGACCAGATCTTTACGGCGATGCTCAAAGCCGGAGCGGTCACAGGCAAGGAGTATTTGGTCACCAACTTCGAGCACCACTACTTAGAGAAGCTGCGCATCTGGTTTGGCCAGGACTATTACATCTTCTGCCAAGTCGCGGTGGGCTCAGCGCTCAACATCAATGCCGATGTCTCCAGCCTCAATATGGTTCAGCGCCGCACCTTTGCCCAGAAGTGCCATAACATGAGCTTTGACTTCATGCTGGTACAAAAGCGCACCGACCGCATCATCTGCGCCATTGAGCTTGATGACCCGACCCACAACCGGGTCGAGCGCAAGCTGCGCGATCGCAGATTAGATCGCGTCTGTGCCGCCGCTGGGATCCCGCTCTTCCACATCACCAACATCAACCAAAAGCCTGACGTCGAGCGCATCTTAAAGCGCAAGCGCTAAGAGCGCTGCAGCACTCACGCAGCGCTCCCACACCGAGCCTGCCGGGCGCGCCTGCAATGACAAAAGCAGCGGCTCGGCTACCGCGCTTCGGACGTAACAAGCACAACGCCCAGCTTCCAAAAGGAGGCTGGGCGTTGTTGTCTGGGGCTAAGACCGCGCTGTGTTTAGAAGACGACTGTCTTGTTGCCGTGGATAAAGACCTTATTGTCAAAGACCTTGTTTAAGGCACGCAGCAGCACGATACGCTCCACATCGCGACCGGCCTTAGCCATGGCCTCGGCGTCATAGCGGTGGTTGACCTTGATGACGTCCTGCTCAATGATTGGGCCTTCGTCTAAGTTGTCGGTCACAAAGTGGGCGGTGGCACCGATAATCTTCACACCACGGTCAAAGGCCTGCTGATAAGGCTTGGCGCCGATAAAGGCTGGTAAGAACGAGTGGTGGATATTGATGAGCTTGCCTAATGGATAGTGCGCAACAAACTTAGGCGAGAGGATACGCATGTACTTGGCGAGCACGATGTAGTCTGGATTGCAGTCATCAATCACCTTCATCATGCGCTCTTCTTGCTCCTCGCGGCTGATACCCTCGTGCGAGACGCAGTGGAATGGGATATCAAACTTAGCGGCGAGATCGCCTAAATTAGGATAATTACCGGCGATCATGACGATCTCGGCATGTAAGGCACCCGAGTAGCTCTTGATCAAGAGGTCGCCTAAGCAGTGGGCTTCCTTCGTCACTAAGACGGCAATACGCGGCAGCTTGTCCTTATCGCGCAGCTGCACCTTGGCATCGTCCGGTAACTTAGCGGTTACGCATTGTAAGAACTTGTTCTCATTGTTGCCACTGAAGTCACCCTCTAAGACCGAGCGCATGTAGAAGCGGTGATCTTCCGATGCAAATTGGTCTTGGCGCACGACATTGAGACCAAACTCAAAGCAGGTGGTGGCGACCTTGGCAATTAAACCGGTGGCGTCAGTGCACTCGGTCAATAAAATCTTCTGCTTGCTTGCTGGGGCCGCGCTCGTGCGTGGCTCTACCTGAGGCTGTGACAAGAAAAATCTCCTAACCCCGTGCCTACCATCCAAGCTTACAGAGATAAATCAGCCAAGATGCATCAGCAAAGACACATCAGCAGCGACCAATCAGTAGAGATAAATCAGCTCGGATGCGGCAGGGTTCCCAAAAGAAATGAGGTGTTCTCAAAAACCCTCATCTTATCAAAAAAGGCTAAAAATCCGAAAATTCGTGATCGTCGTTGCAAACTCAGCGCACATTGCCCCAAAAGCTGCCAAGGGCGCACACCAGCCCCGAAAATGTGCCCCAGCATAGTGCAAAACTCAGCGTGAGCCGCGCCTAAATCTAAGATCGGGGTCAAATAGTCGCGCTGAGCCCCGCCCCCTGAGCACGCCGATCAGCGCTGCGCGCTCACCCCTATCTAGATATCACCAATGCTTGCTTCAAATTGAGTGAATTTGGCCTATTTACCATCTTATTGCCTGATTTGCGCTACTGCAATTGCATACCTCAATCAGCACATTAGCCCTGGTCAGAGCGCTGCCCGACTCAGTGGAATTTTGGGTAAAGGGCAATTTTGCACCAAAATCAGGCGCATTGGCGCTTGTGCACCACTGTGGCCCAAAAATAAATATTTTGTTAAGCCGCCCAATTCACTGAGTATAGTGAAAGCAGTTATGTGTTTTGACCCAAGGGGTAACTGGGACGCATGTTTTTAGACGGCGTGGTTGCGCTGTAAGTCACATACATCTTAGGAGCGCGGAATGAGCGAAGAGTTAGAGCAGGAAAACGGCATCACTGTCCTTGATAAGGTTGCGACGCTGACCATCCCAGGACATGATCCTATCGAGTTGCCAATCTTAAAGGGCACCCTGGGCCCTGAATGCATCGACATTCGAGAATTGGGCAAACAAGGTTACTTCACCTACGATCCAGGCTTTGTCTCGACTGCCGCCTGTAGCTCGCGCATCACTTTCATCGATGGCAAGAAAGGCGTGCTGTTATATCGCGGCTATCCAATTGCCGATTTAGCGCGCAAGGCCGATTACTTACAAGTATGCTATCTGCTCTACAAGGGCGAGATGCCAAGCAAGCGTGAGTACGATGAGTTTTGCGTTCGCGTCAAGCATCACACCTTAATTCACGAGCAGATCACTTCGCTGTTCAAGGCCTTCCGTCGTGACTCCCACCCAATGGCGGTTTTATGCGGTGTGGCCGGTGCGTTAAGTGCGTTCTATCACGGCAGCCTCGATATTTACGACCCAGAGCACCGTGAGCAGACCATGATCCGCTTGATCGCTAAGATCCCAACCTTAGCGGCGATGGCCTACAAGTACTCGATTGGTCACCCATTTATCTACCCACGCAATGACTTAAGTTACGCTGCTAACTTCCTCCATATGATGTTCGCCACCCCATGCGAGCCATATGAGGTCAACCCAGTCATTGAGCGCGCCTTAGACCGCATCTTTATTCTGCACGCCGACCACGAGCAAAACGCCTCGACCTCGTCGGTTCGTTTAGCAGGCTCCTCGGGTGCTAACCCATTTGCCTGCATCAGCGCTGGTATTGCCTCGCTCTGGGGTCCAGCTCACGGCGGTGCTAATGAAGCGTGCTTACGCATGTTAGAGCAGATCGGCACGGTCGATCGCATCCCTGAGTTCATTGCCCGTGCTAAGGACAAGAACGATCCATTCCGCCTCTCGGGCTTTGGTCACCGCGTGTACAAGACCTACGACCCACGTGCACTGGTAATGCGTGAGACCTGCCACGAGGTACTGCAAGAGCTCAAGATCAAGGATCACCCAATCTTGAAGGTTGCCACCGAGTTAGAGCAGATTGCCTTGAGCGACGATTACTTTATCAAGCGCAACCTCTATCCAAACGTCGACTTCTACTCGGGCATTATCTTGAAGGCAATCGGTATCCCGATCTCGATGTTCACCGTTATCTTCGCCCTGTCGCGTACAATCGGCTGGATTTCGCACTGGAACGAGATGCAGAATATGGAAGAGAGCCGCATCGGCCGTCCACGCCAGATCTACATCGGCTCGCCCGAGCGTCACGTCATCGCCATGGACGAGCGCTAACATCACGCGCCAATACGCGCGCCAAGATGCGCGCCAAAGACGCGTGCTCATGGCACGCTAAGCGCCAATTAACAACCATTCAGCGCCATAGACCGGCGCCAAGAGGGGAGCTCAAGCTCCCCTTTTTCATGGCTGCAGAAAAGAACGGACACCATGCTTTGCCCCCTCCTCCATGCTGGGCAAATTTACGGCTGATATGTGAAGCGACTCTCAAAAATTAAGATAAAGATTGCTTTTATCGCAAAATAGCGCTAAACTCTAATCCAACAAAAACAAGGGCACTCCCCTTAAGCTACGCGCTGCGTAGCCCTAAGGCGCGCAACCGCAAAGATATACGGCAGCGTGTAGCGTGCCCGTTAGAGCATAAGGTTTCCAACGCTATGGCTAATTGGATTAACAACAACGTTACCGCGCTCAACGACGCGGCAAAGGACTTTACCCGCAAGCATGTGGTTGATGAGGAAGGCAACTTCTGCTTCAGCAAGCTGGTACCAGTTCCTGACATCCTCGCCAAAATCAAAGATATGTATCCAAGACCTATCGTCTCACCTGAAGAGCTCCAAGCCTTTAAGGCTAAGCATCAACAGGCGACCCATTGTGAGTTCGAGCAAGAGGGCTTGCTCTATATCTTAGACGAAGACGGCGAGCTCGAAAGGTCGGTCTATACCGAGGCATGCAACGAGCACGTGATCGAGCAGTACGGCTGCGACAATTACCTCGATTACCGCATCAAAGTCTGGGGCTGTAAGAACGAGATCGGTGACTGCGAGACTGAGGACGAGGACGACACGCTGTCCTATGACTTCAGCACCGCGTGGGATGCGCCGATGGCATTCATGCTCAAATTAGCCGCTGCCTGCCCTGAAGGTCAGTGGCAATGGCGCTGTGAAGCAGAATGTGGTACGGATTGGCTCGTATTTGAGCTAAATCAGGGTGAGGTTATCCTCACTGAGCATGGGATGGATGATTACGAAGATCTGAGCGTCGAAGATCTCTATTGGAACGATCGCGGTGAAGTTCCAGGCCCCAACGATATGGAAAACGACACCGCACTGATCCCAGGCAAGGTGTTCAGCGTCAATCCAAACTACAAAGTAGTTTTGGACGACTAATGCCTGCCAAGAAGGGGTGGCAATTACGCCGGTTCTTGTCGGAGTGCGGCTTGGGCGTGAGCCTGAGCCCTTCAAAGAGGCGCAGCGTGCTGTGCCTCTTGGCTAATCGCAACTTAAAACATAATTTTAGTAAAAGGTAAGTTATGCCCAATTTGGTCAATATGGTGACCCCACACAACCAGGCGGCACTGGACTTTCAGCAGGCTCATTTGCTCGATGCGGCTGGCAATTTTAGCTTTGAAAAGCTCATCCCGATTCCGCCCATCCTGGCTCGATGCATCAGCCCTACCCTAGTCACCCCTGAAGAGCTGCAGCGCTTAAAGGAGCAGACTAAGGTGGACAGTACGTACTTCGAGCGGGGCTTGCTCTTAGGCGACGATGGTGAAGGCAATGAGCTCAGCTGGTTCACAGCGGAGTGTCAACAGCGCCTGTTGGCGCAATTTGGCGTGGACAATCGCTTTGACTTTACCCTCAAGCATTGGGGCATCGTGTACGGGCCCTTACCCTTGGGCCAGTCCCAAGAGTGCATCTACTTTGGCACGGCCTATGAGGTACCATATCCTTTCATGAAAGCTTTAACACAGCGCTGCCCCAAAGGAAGGTGGTATTGGTCCTGCGAGCTCGCCGAAGACGAGGAAGTGCTGGATTTTGCGCTCAAGACGGGCAAGGTCATCTTAACCGAGCATTGGATGCGTAAAGACTACCGACTGTGCCTCAAGGACTTCTATTGGGACGATAAGGGAGGAGTGCGCGCGCGTACTCATGGTACCACCGCCCTGAGCTACGAACAAAACCGCTACCGCGTAAAGCTTAATCACGAAATAACATAACTTATTTTAATTATGTTAAATATTTTTTAGTGAACAGTAAAAAAGGAGGTTGGCTGAGCCAACTCTCCTTTTTTATGGGTCAAGACCGTTCACCAGTCTTGTGCTATAAGGCGTGAATTAGAGGCCTAAGGTAGCACGAACCTGGTTAGCAATGGCCTCGAAAGCTGCCTTCTCGTTGATGGCGAGGTCAGATAAGACCTTGCGATCGATCTCGATGTTAGCCTTCTTTAAGCCATTCATGAACTTGCTGTAGCTTAAGCCGTACTGACGAGCAGCAGCGTTGATGCGAACGATCCATAAAGCGCGGAATTGACGCTTCTTCTGGCGACGATCGCGGTAGGCGTACTGACCAGCCTTGGTAACAGCCTGAACGGCTACGCGGTAAGTACGGGAACGAGCACCGTAGTAACCCTTAGCCTGCTCTAAAACCTTCTTGTGACGAGCACGTGCGGTAACACCACGCTTAACTCTTGCCATTTAACGATCCTCCCATTAAGCGTAAGGTAACTGGCGCATAATTGCGCGAATGTTGGAATTATGAACGATGTTCATAACACGTAACGAACGCTTACGCTTACGGCTCTTCTTGGTGAGGATGTGACGTAAGTTCTGGTGACGGCACTTGAAGTGACCGGAGCCGGTCTTCTTAAAGCGCTTGGCAACGCCACGATCGGTCTTCATCTTGACCTTGACTTTTGCAGCCATTTGATACTCCGCATTAAATCGATGAAAGATAGTAAGGGGCTCAAGGCAGTAAGGTAAGCCAAGCTGGCTGACACTATTTTGGGAACTGCACTTAAGGCTTTGAACCCTTAAGATCCTGTGCTGCTAGTGTTACCTAGCAGCTGCAGCTGAGGCCTGGGGCTTTTAAGCTGGAGGCTTATTAGCCTGAGGTTACTGCTGCTTTTTCTTTGGTGCTAACACCATAGTGGCTTGGCGGCCCTCGACGCGCGAGGCGCTTTCCACTGTGGCTAAGCCGCGCTCTTCGCACAGATCATGCTCGACGCGCTTTAAGACATCGAGGCCAATGTGCTGGTGAGCCATTTCGCGTCCACGGAAGCGCAGGGTCACCTTGGCCTTGTTGCCTTCTTCTAAGAAGCGGATCAGGTTGCGTAGTTTAACCTGATAGTCGCCTTCATCGGTTGCCGGGCGGAATTTGATTTCCTTGATCTGGACAACCTTTTGCTTCTTCTTTTTCTGATCCTTACTCTTCTCGTAGAGGTACTTGCCATACTCAATTAAGCGACAAACTGGCGGATCAGCATTTGGACTGATTTCAACTAAGTCCACACCGGCCTCTTGAGCCATGTGCAGAGCTTGAGATGTCGGCATAACACCAATAATCTCGTTGTCCTCACCTAATAGACGCACTTCACGGCATCTAATATCACCATTCACCCGGTTTTTAGGCTGGAGCCTACCGGTCTTCTTTGCGCTGTTTATAGCAAAACTCCTACTACACAGAAAGTTTGGGTCAGGCTGCTCTCCTTGGGATCGGAGCTACCACCAGAGGTCGTGCTCACCAAAAGGCCAGGCAGAACGATGTGTTACCACAGCGATGTGTTAGCACAATGATGTGTTACCACAACGAGGTGTTAGCACATGGCGATACCTTCCTTTTGGGGCAGCGCGAGATCCCTTAGGCAAGTTTTACCCACAACAAAAGAGCTACAAGCACTAAAGGGTGACCCTCCAGGTTCATAGCTCTTTGTTGGATCAAGCTCGCCTAATCGCGACTTGATGCAGCTAAAGCCTTACTTTTGCTCTTCAGGCTTCTCATCAGCCTTGGTCAAAAGTTTGCGCGAAATTATATCAGACTTGATCATAGCGATCAAATCTTCAATTGCCATTGCACCTAAGTCAACGCCCTTACGAGTACGTACGGCAACTTGGCCATTCTCGGCCTCGCGATCACCGCAGACTAACATATAAGGAACGTGCATTAAGGTGTGCTCGCGAATCTTGAAGCCAACCTTGTCGTTGCGCAGATCAGCACGAACGCGGATGCCAGCCTCGTCTAACTTCTTGACCACTTCCTTGACGTAATCAACTTGGTTGGTGGTGATGTTCATCACTACGGCCTGAATTGGGGCTAACCAAGTAGGGAAGGCACCGGCGAACTCCTCAGTTAAGATACCGATGAAGCGCTCTAACGAGCCTAACATCGCACGGTGAATCATAACTGGAGTGTGCTCTTGATTGTCCTCACCGATATAGTGGGCATCAAGGCGCTGTGGCAGCGAGAAGTCGAGCTGAATCGTACCGCACTGCCAAGCACGGCCTAAGCTGTCGTGTAAGGTGAACTCGATCTTAGGACCGTAGAAAGCACCTTCACCTGGTTGGAGGTCATACTCGAGGTTGTTAGCCTTTAAGGCATCGGCCAGATCTTGCTCGGATTTATCCCAGATCTCATCGGAACCGATACGCTTCTCAGGACGGGTCGAGAGCTTAACGTCGATATTGTGGAAGCCGAAGTTGTCATAGACCTCGTACACCATCTTGATGCACTCGGTAACCTCTTGGAGGATCTGATCTTCGGTGATAAAGATGTGGGCGTCGTCTTGCTCGAAGCCACGAACACGCAGCAGGCCATGGAGCGAACCCGATGGCTCATTGCGGTGATCCTTACCGAACTCAGCCATACGAATTGGCAGATCGCGGTAAGACCGGGTGCGGCTGTTGAAAATCTGGATAGCGCCTGGGCAGTTCATTGGCTTGATGGCGTAATCACGATTTTCCGAGGAGGTGGTGAACATGTTCTCGGCGTACTTATCCCAGTGACCCGAGCGCTCCCACAGAACACGATCCATAATCTGAGGGGTGTTAACCTCGATATAGCCGTACTTGTGGAGCATGCCACGCATGTAGTCCTCGATTAAGCGGTAGATGGTCCAGCCATCGTTGTGCCAGAAGACTAAGCCTGGAGCTTCCTGCTGGAAGTGGAAGAGGTCTAACTTCTTACCTAAGACGCGGTGGTCGCGCTTGGCGGCCTCTTCACGCTTCTTTAAGTACTCAGCTAACTCTTCCTTGGTGGCCCAAGCGGTGCCGTAGATACGCTGCAGCATCTTGTTCTTGGAGTCACCGCGCCAATAAGCACCAGCAAAGTGGGTTAACTTAAAGTGCGAGCAGAACGACATATGTGGAACGTGTGGGCCACGGCACATATCGGTGTACTCTAAGTGGTGATAGAGTGCTGGGTGGTCGTTCTTATCGATGTTCTCTTCCAAGATGAGCTTCTTGTAAGGCTCATTGCGCTGATCGAAGACGTCCCAAGCCTGCTGCCAGGAAACTACTTCCTTGATGACCTTATAGTCGGTCTTAGCCAGCTCATGCATCTTAGCGTCTAAGGCTTCTAAGTCCTCAGCGGTGAGCTTGTGGTCTAAGTCGACGTCGTAGTAGAAGCCATTATCGACGACCGGACCGATTGCCATCTGGGTCTGAGGCCATAACTGCTTGATGGCATGGCCTAAGAGGTGAGCGCAGGAGTGGCGGATAATCTCCAGACCGTCCTTATCCTTAGGGGTGACGATCTCGACAGCAGCATCCTCGGTTACTAAGTCGCAGGCATCATGTAACACGCCATTGATACGACCAGCAACGCAGCTGCGGGCTAAACCTGGGCCAATAGCAGCGGCGACATCAGCGATCGAAACTGCGCGCTCAAACTCCTTGATTGCGCCATTAGGGAGAGTAACTTTAATCATGATTCAAACCAACGGTGCCAACGATGCACCTTGAGGTCCTCTAAAAAAGAAAAGGGAAAAACGAAAGCCCAGCCAAGCAAAAAAGAGAAAAAAAGGAACTTCAGCTCAGGCTCGTTTCAGACAGCAACGCAACCATGCGCTCCACTGACTCGTAAGCGCTAGTCCGTGCGCAGCCATCGAAGGGCTCAGCGTGACCCAGCAATCAGGTCCAACTGAGAGCACCCACAACGGGGCTCACTATACAACTTTTTAGCGCGCGCGGCGCAAACTGAAACGCATTCTCACGCACAATCCCCATCCTGCCCCTACCCACGTGCGGCATCGCCACCCAACCCGTGTCCTATTCCCAGCCCAACTGCGCCTTGCGCGCGCTGGCCCCCAGGGCCCTCAGATTGGGGAGATCGTAGCGCTAAAAGTGATGTAGCGCACAAAACACGATAAAAATCGCGTTTTGTTAAGGCAAAATCATGGCATCATAAAAAATTCAGCAAAAATTTGAAAAATCGCTTGCCCCACCCCGCACCCACCGCTATAATGAGCCCCGTTGAAACGCAGTGAGTAATGCTAATCAACAAAACAACACAGTGCGCCTTTAGCTCAGCTTGGTTAGAGCATCACCTTGACATGGTGGGGGTCGGTGGTTCGAGTCCACTAAGGCGCACCATTCACAATCAGCCTCGAGCTGATTTTTTTTATCCCCAAATGTTGTATCTATTATGAGCTTGCACCCGCCCGCGCAATCGCCGATACTGAGACCATCCTTTTCTTTTCCTTTCTCTTGTGCGGGATTAAGCCATGCTCAAATTCTTTGCCTACATCTTCTTAGGGCTCATCATCGCAGCCTTGGTCGCTACCTTTCTTCTCTTCATGGGCGCCTAAACCTACCGACTTACTCAGCTCAAGTCCTGGACCGACTGATAGACAGCAGATAGACAGTGGATAGACAACGGATAGACTAGGTGGGCACGGTGGTGTACGGCGTTTTGACCGAGTGTGATCTACGTTGCATTTTTGTCTTTGCCCACATGACTCCTTAAACAAAGGCCACATAGAACAGCGCCATTAAGCGGATCCCGGCCTCAACAAGAACCGAGGGCTACTAGGTCTTTGTGACTTAGATCACGCCCTGTCGCAACGCCGTACACTTTAGACTAAAAGTTGCCCTGCAACCTACCAAGTTGCTACCCATGCCCGCTTTAGCAAAAGCACGATCGCTAACCTAGCCCTCAAAGCACAGACATACGGCATATTTTTGGCTATGATGGCACTAAACCAACCGCAAAAGGAGTGTGCCCATGGCTCGAAGTCAAAACCGCTTTAGTAGCACTGTACCTTACGAGCTCAAGGATGGTGACTTTGTAAGCTACATTGAGGCGCTCCACCAACTGGCACTGCAAAAGCGCTTAGAGGGCAAGCCTATGCCTCTAACCTGCAGCTACGAGAGCCCACAAGATAGCTTTGCCAAGATTAGAAGCCAGCATCAAAAGACGATGCATGCGCTGCATCAAAGCGCCCAGCAGCATCAAAGTGCCAAGCCAAGCCCCAACACATCAACAAGCTTTAGCGCAGCGCCCTCCCCCAACATCCAAGCTGCCCCCCGCCCGTCAGCTTTTAGCCCAAGAACCTCCGTTCAAGGCGCGCCTAATCTGAAAGGCGCGCCTAATCTAAGCCGCACCCAGCGCCCGCTCTCCTCAAATGAGCGCCAGCAAGTGCAGCAGCAATTACGCAAGCTCAATAGTTTGCAAGGCGCCTCTTTTGTTTTTGGCACAGTGGCCTTCTTACTGCTTGTGCTCGAAGACCTATACTTTCCCGGCAATCTAATTTTCACTCTGGTCTTTATCTTTGGATTAGTGGGCTTTATCTACTCCACAGTCAAAAGCAAAAGTCTGCGTTCCCAACTCTAACCTTGAACCCAAAGGAGTCTTGACGTGACCTTGTACTACATTGCTTGGTTCATCCTCGCGCTCATCGTGGTCATCGCCGAAATGAACCTGATGTCGTTTTACCTCTTGGCGGTGGCAGCGGGTGCAATCGCAGGCGGCATCAGCGCCTATTGCGAGCAAAGCTTCCAGCAGCAAATTATGGTCGCAGCACTGGCCACCATCGTTGCTTCAATTGGCTGTTTTTGCCTGAGAAAGCGCTTTAAGCAAATGACCGACAAGCACAGCAACCAGCTTGATATCGGCCAGCGCGTGGTTGTTAAGGAAGATAACATCAAGGAAGATGGCTCGGCGCAAGTCCAGGGTGATTGCATGAATTAAAGCTTGACCAAATCAGAATTATCATAAGCCCGATAAAATAGCCATTTTTAACAAGAGCACGTAGCAAAACACCGTTTCTGTGATAGATTGCGCACAGAGCTACAGAAACATGCTACCCCTTCGGTTTGCTTGTCAAATTACTGATAAATTCAAGCTTTTAGCCAGATAGAGCAAGCTCGCTTACAGTCATAATGAGCGATTCATGCAACCACCCTGGCGCAAGTCAGCTATCGCGGCGCTCAATGGAACGCCTACCATCCCAAGGCTGTGCTCACCCCTGGCATCTATTTTATTACCAAGATCGACGGCGCCAAGCTGGTCTTAGGGGACAAGCTTACAGAGCCTGAAACCACCGAACCTACAACAGATAACAAGCAATAAGCCCACAACAGAGGAGGACAGGCTCAGCCTGCGTGCCATCATGACCAACTTAGCTGACTTTATCTCAAGTACCTTAGTGTTTGCCATTGTGTTCTTGATTTTGGCCATCATCTTTGCCTACAAGAGCATCAAAGTCGTACCCCAGCAATCAGCTTGGGTGATCGAGCGCTTAGGCAAATTCCACGCGGTATTAAACCCTGGCCTCAACTTCATCATCCCCTTTGTTGACCGCGTGGCCTACCGGCACTCCTTAAAAGAAATCCCGCTTGATACCCCGGCTCAAGTGTGCATCACCCGTGACAACACCCAACTTAGTGTTGACGGCGTACTTTTCTTCCAAGTCACCGACCCGATGCGCGCCAGCTACGGTACCTCCAATTACATCATTGCCATCACTCAGCTGGCGCAAACCACGCTGCGTTCGGTCATCGGCCGCATGGAGCTTGATAAGACCTTTGAGGAGCGTGATGTCATCAACTCCGAGGTGGTCTCAGCCATCGATGCGGCGGCCTTAAACTGGGGCGTTAAAGTCCTACGTTATGAGATCAAGGACTTAACCCCACCTGCGGTCATCTTGCAAGCGATGCAACAGCAAATCACAGCCGAGCGTGAAAAGCGCGCCTTGATTGCCGAGTCAGAAGGTCGCAAGCAAGAGCAGATCAACTTAGCAACCGGTGAAAAGGAAGCAGCCATTGCTAAATCCGAAGGTGAAAAGCAAGCTGAGATCAACAAGGCCGAAGGTCAAGCGGCAGCAACCTTAGCCATCGCCACCGCTACGGCCGAAGCCATTCGCAAGGTGGCCGACGCCTCACAAGCCCAAGGCGGCATGACGGCGGTCAATCTGCAGGTAGCCGAGAAGTACGTCGAGGCCTTCCAGCAATTAGCGCGCACCAACAACACCTTGATTGTTCCGGCCAATATGGGCGATCTGACCTCGCTTATCAGCTCGGCGATGAAGATTGTTGAAGGTAATCAACAAGCTAAGTAAAGCCAAAGACAGCAACCAAAGCCCTAACAAGCCCCGCCCTGCGGGGCTTTTTAATTAAAACTGCTCCAAATCAGCTTCCGCCATGGCATACCACCTACGCCATGGCACCCCACCTAATTGAGGAGAGACAGGACTTTAGGTTAAGATCAATTTTGCCGATAGTAATCTAGCACAAGTCTAATGACACCACCTAAGCAAAAGTCATAAGGAAGAGGCGCTATGGAGCCTAAGTTTTAGCAGCTGGAACAATTTGGGGACCACCTGGCCCTAGTCGATGAGTACGGGCGCAGCGTCACCTATCTGCAATTAGCGCAACGCGCCGATGACTTTGCCAATCAGCTTGCCCAACGCAGTTTAGTACTCTTGTCCTGCCACAACAGCATCGAGTGCGTAGCCGCTTACTTAGGGTGTTTGCGCCATGGGCACGTGCCCTTGCTGTTAGCGGCGCACCTTAACCCAGAGCTCCAACAAACCATCAGCGCATGCTACTAGCCAAACTTTAGCTACGCCCCAACTGAAGGTACAGCACCCCAATACGAGATCACCGCCCACCAAAGCACTCACCCCAAGCTTCATTCTGACTTAGCTCTCCTACTTAGTACCTCGGGCAGCACGGGCAGTCCCAAGTTGGTGCGTCTTAGCCGCAACAACCTGCACAGCAACGCCCAAGCTATCGCGCGCTATCTACAGCTCACGCCTCAGGAGCGTCCCATCACCTCGCTGCCGCTCAACTACAGCTATGGCCTCTCGGTCATCAACTCGCATCTGTTAGTGGGGGCCACCATTGTGCTCACCGACTTGAGTGTGGCGCAAGCGCAGTTTTGGGACTTCTTCAAGGAACAAGCCGTCACCTCACTTGCAGGCGTACCTTACACCTACCAGATGCTCAAGCGTCTGCGCTTTACCAAAATGAATTTGCCGACGCTACGCACCTTAACTCAAGCTGGAGGCCACTTAGACCCCGAGATAGTACAAGAGTTGGCGCAAGCCTTAGCCCCCAAGGGCGTGCAGTTCTACGTCATGTACGGCCAAACTGAGGCCACGGCGCGCATGAGTTATGTGCCGCCTCAAATGCTCGCCCACAAACCAGGTTCGATTGGCATTGCCATTGACCAAGGCCATTTCACCCTTGAAGACGACCAAGGTCAGGAGATCATTACCCCGCACACCACGGGCAACCTCATTTATTACGGACCCAACGTTAACTTGGGCTATGCCACCAAAAAAGAAGATTTGGCTTTAGGCGATGTCAATCACGGGTGCCTTGAAACTGGGGATCTTGCGTACTTTGACGCTGACCACTACTTTTATATCGCGGGGCGCCAAAGCCGCTTTATCAAGCTTACGGGCCTGCGCTACAGCCTCACTGAGTGCGAGCAGATCTTAGCGCAGCATGGCTTTACCACCATTTGCACGGGGCAAGATGAGCACTTGTGCATCCTGCTCATTGACGATGAAAAAGTGCCATATAGCGACCCGCTGCCCTTAAAGGACAAGGTGTTACGGCTAAAAGAACTCATAGCTAAGACCCTACACCTACACTCCAAGCTCTTTGAGATCAAAACGGCAGCCACTTGCTCCGTACCACGTAACGAAGTGGGCAAGATTAAATACCACGAGCTACAACAAAAGTTTTTTGCCGAGGCCTAAGATGGAAACTCCCGAGCACTCACTCCAAGCCTTTTTTGCGCACCAACCATACGCCTTGCGGTGGTGCGCGCGGCATCACAGATCTGAAATTACGCCCAGCGTTCTAAGTTGCGCCTAATTTGCCTGTGCTATGCTGAGAGATTAGTGAGCGTTTTTACGCTTGGTGCAGGAAGCTTAAGCCGTGGGCTTAGGCTGATGCTTGCGCCCTACCGTCTTAGGAGAGATGTCCACCGTATGATCAAGAAGACCCTTCTTGCCGCTTCTGTTACTTTAGCTTTAGCTACCGCAGTGCCAAGCGCTCAAGCTGGCACCTTAAGCTCCATGTTAGGTGGTCTGTTTGATGGCCATGGGGCTACCACCAGCTTTGAGGCTCGTCGTGGTGGTTTCCGCAGCAGCCGTTCGGCCCGTCGTAGCTCCACCTCTTCTAGCCGTGCGGTCGCTCCGGTCAATCGCAGCAGCTCTACTGCTAGCAACAACACGAGCACTAACCGCAACACCACCAATAACACCAACCAGCAGCAAGACGCCCAGTTCTCGCAGAATGCCTACCGTGGTAACAACACTACGGGTACTGGCACCGTTGGTAACAATATGGCCACCACGCGCCCTGGTACCACCGGCTACAACCAAGCTGGTGCCGCTCCAGGCAGCATGGGTATGGGCTCGACCTTCTTAAGCTCGCTTGCTGGCGCTGGTGCTGGTGTGCTCTTAGCTAATATGCTGCTCAGCCCATCGGCTGCCGCCGCTCAAGGCACCGAGCAAGCTACCCCAGAGATGCTCTCGGATGATCAAATCACTGAGTGCTTAGATCAACTCAAGCTTGACCTGGCCGACGCCGAGGCCCGCTTAGCCGATGCCGCTGACGACGAGAAGGCTGCTATCCGCGAAGAGATTTCGCAGATGCACAATCTGCAAATCTCCCTGATGAGCGAGCAATTAAACCGCCTCAAGGGCACCACCGAAGCTGCGGGCTAAGCTGAGAGCTAAGCAGCAAGCCAAGCTACGCCGGTCGTAGCTGCCCAGTTTTAATCGTTAAGGCCCCAGCGGCAAGCCCGGTGGTGGCCTTACTGGAAAGAAAAAAGCGCCGACGCGCTGGGGACTTGCCCCAGCGGGTCGGCGCTTCTTTTTTTATCTAGCTGGCTCTGCCTTTAGATATTGTAAATCTCGAGGCTCTCGTTGGAATCCTTCCAAGCCTTGTCGGCCTTGGCGTCATCCGAGCGCTGCTGGTCTAAGTAGGCAAAGTACTCTTCGTCGATGCCTGGGGTGATGTACTCACCGGTAAAGACCGACTCCTCAAAGACCGTGAGCTCTGGGTTCTCAGCCTTGACCGCATCCTCAAGATCCTTTAAGTCCTGATAAATCAGAGCGTCAGCCCCGATTAAATCGGCGATCTCTTGATTGGTGCGGTTGTAGGCGATGAGCTCCTTCTTGGTTGGCATGTCAATGCCGTAGACATTGGCATAACGAACCTCTGGCGCGGCCGAAGCAAAGTACACGGCAGCAGCTCCCGCTTCCTTGGCCATATCGACGATCTGTCCTGAAGTGGTGCCACGCACAATCGAGTCGTCCACTAAGAGTACGCGCTTGCCCTTAAACTCCGCTGGAATTGGGTTTAACTTGTTACGTACCGACTTCTTGCGCTGCTTTTGGCCCGGCATAATGAAGGTACGACCGATATAACGGTTCTTAACAAAGCCCTGGCGATATGGGATACCCAGAATGCGTGCAATCTGGACTGCGATATCGCAGCTGGTCTCAGGGATCGGGATCACCACGTCAATCTTAAGATCGGCGTACTCACGCTTGATCTTCTCGGCCAGTTTGGTGCCCATGCTGACGCGCGAAGCGTAAACCGAGACACCATTCATGACCGAATCAGGACGGGCAAAGTAAACGTACTCAAAGAGGCATGGCTGCAGCTTGGTGTGCTCAGCGCAGATCGAGGAGTGGAGCTTGCCGTCCTTGGAGACGAAGATCGCCTCACCTGGAGCGATATCACGCACTAACTCAAAGCCGCATACGGCTAAAGCAACCGACTCGGAGGCCACCATATACTCGGTGCGCCCGGCCTCATCCTTTCTTTGGCCTAAGACCAACGGACGAATGCCAAATGGATCGCGGAAGGCGACCAAGCCCACGTCGATGATGACGCTGACGACGGCATAACCACCGGAGATATCATCGTTGACCCCGCGAATCGCGGCAAAGATATCATCAGCCTCAGGTAAGTGCTCGCACTTAGTGATTTGCTGTAAGCGCCACGCGAAGATATTGAGCAGCATTTCCGAGTCCGAGCTGGTGTTGACGTGACGGAAAATGCTATCGCACTTGCGCTTTAACTCACGGCTATTGGTCAAATTGCCGTTGTGGGCTAAAGCAATACCAAAAGGCGAGTTGACATAGAAAGGCTGAGCTTCGGCCGCCGAAGACGAGCCGGCGGTTGGGTAACGGCAGTGACCAATACCGATATTACCCTTAAGGCGCATCATGTGCTTTTGCTGGAACACATCGCTTACCAGGCCATTGGCCTTGCGCTGTCTGAAGTTGCCTTCGTCTAAGGTCACAATACCGGCTGCATCCTGACCACGGTGCTGCAACACCGTCAGAGCATCATACAAGGTCAAGTTAACCGGACTGTAGGCAAAGATACCGACTACACCACACATATTAAGCTCCTAGATCCGCTACCGCTTCAGGGGTATTAGGTCCGTAAACAAAGAACCAGTTAACGATGCGCTGTAACTCCGGAATGAAGAGCGAATCGCGATAGAATGGAGAATCGGCCACAAAGCTTAGGATATGAAGCTTAAAGCCAATCTGCAGCAAGGCCAAAATCACGCAGACGATGAGCACGCCGCGCAACACGCCAAAGGCCACGCCGAGCAGGCGATCAGTTCCGGACAAGCCCACCTTGGTGATAAGCGAGCGCAAAATCGTGCCGCACAGTCCCACCACAATCAAGGTCGCAGTAAAGAGAATAATGCACGCCATGGTGTTGCGTACAATACTGTCCGAGAAGAAAGTCAGCTTCGGCGCTAAGGCCTCGTAAAAACGGCTGGTGATAATAAAGGCACTCACCCACGCGACTAATGAGATGGCCTCTCGGATGAATCCACGAAACAGCGAGATGCCACCTGAAATCACGACTACAGCGAGAATAAGCCAATCAGCTGCTGTCAACATCTTACTTGCTAATAACCTCAAGACCATTGAGGTATGGACGTAAGACCTTTGGTACAGTGATCGAACCATCAGCGTTCTGATAATTCTCCATCACGGCAACCAAGGTACGGCCCACAGCTAAGCCCGAACCATTTAAGGTGTGCACCAGTTCAATCTTGCCATCCTTGCGACGCAGACGAGCCTGCATACGGCGGGCTTGGAAGTCAGTGCAGTTCGAGCACGAAGAAATCTCGCGGTAGGTGTTCTGAGCAGGAATCCAAACCTCGAGGTCATGGGTCATCGCGGCGCTAAAGCCCATATCACCGGTCGATAAGGTGATCACGCGATATGGCAGCTCTAAGGCCTGTAATACCGACTCAGCATCGCGGGTTAACTGCTCTAAAGCCTCATAGGAGTCCTCAGGGCGCACGATCTGAACCATTTCGACCTTATCGAACTGGTGCATACGAATTAAACCACGGGTATCGCGACCGGCCGAACCTGCCTCCGAGCGGAAGCATGGGGTGTGAGCGGTGACCTTAATTGGTAATTGATCCTCTGGGATGATCTCGCCGCGCACCATATTGGTTAATGGCACTTCAGCCGTTGGAATGAGGCAGAAGTGGCGGTTAACGTCATCGCCGTCGGCATTGCCGTTTAAGCTGGTGTGGAATAAGTCCTCACCAAACTTTGGCATCTGGCCGGTGCCATAGAGCGAGTCTAAGTTGACTAAGTAAGGGACATAGACCTCGGTGTAGCCTTGTTGCTGGCAGTGCAGGTCTAACATTAAGTGAACTAAGGCACGGTGTAAGGCGCAGATTGGGCCCTTCATTAAGGCAAAGCGGGCACCGGAGATCTTACGTGCATTAGCAAAATCAAGCTGACCTAAGCCCTCGCCTAAGGCGACGTGATCCTTGATCTCAAAGTCAAAGGTACGTGGGGTACCCCAGCGGCGGACTTCGACGTTAGCGCTCTCATCAGGACCTACTGGTACCGACTCGTGTGGCAGATTTGGAATGGTTAACGCAATCTGCTCAATCTCGGCTAAGACGGCGTCTTGCTGCTTCTTGGTATTGGTCAGCTCATCGCCCATGGCGTTAACTTCAGCCATGATGGCACTGACATCCTTACCTTCACGCTTAGCCTGACCGATCGACTTAGACAAGGAATTGCGCTTGGCCTGCAGGTCTTGGGTGCGGACCATCAAATCCTTTCTTTGCTCTTCTAATTGGGTCAGCTTAGCAACATCTAAGTGGTAGTTACGCGTAGCCAAGATCTCAGCGGTCTTAGCTAAATCAGTGCGCAGATATTTTGAATCCAGCATGACTAGTTCGCCATTATTCTCAAACCAAGAGGGTACCTTGTTTCAAGCAAAGCAGCACCCACCCTATTTCGCCCGCGCGCCAACTAAAGGGACAAGCTCCCCGCGCGCTGCGGCAACCTAAACTGTGAATTTTATCACGTTTAACCCTATTCTCAGCGCGCGCGCCCAAATCAAGCCCCACCACGCTGCTTTATTAGGCTCCACAGCATTGCTTTACCAATCCCCACCGCCCTGCTTTACCAAGCCCACCACCGGGATAAAACCAGGCCGCTAAGCTACTTTGCCCGGCCCCAGGCCCGCCTGGTCAGGCCCATTACGCAGCCACTTTACCGGAGACTGTTTGCTTGCCAGTGACTGTTTACCCTGCCCCGGTTACGTTCTGGGCTAGTTGTGGCTGGGGTTACGCCCCACATCATCTGAAAACAAGTCTGGGGCATAGCGCTTGAGCTCAGCCATTTTGGCGCGCGCGTGCTCGGGGCTATAGCGCTGCTCAGACGGCGGCGCTAAGGCATCACATTGCTGGAGGTACTGCTCCATTTGCCGTAAGCGCTGCTCAAAACCACGCTCGCTTGGCTCATAATAGCGCCGGCCATGAAGCTCCTCCGGCAAGAAGCACTCACCGGCGGCATAGGCATTAGGGTAGTCGTGGGCGTAGCGATAGCCCTGGTGATAGCCCAAATCGCTCATAAGCTTAGTCGGGGCATTGCGCAGATAAAGCGGCACCTCAAAGGACGGCAGCTTGCGCGCATCCTCGCGCGCCTGAGCAAAGGCGGTGTAAAGATGATTGCTCTTAGGGGCTAAGGCCATATAAACCGCCGCCTCGGCAATGGCGCGCTCGCCTTCGGCTTCACCCACGCGCGTGAAAATATCCCAGGCGTTAAGTCCAACCTGCATCGCTTGCGGGTCGGCAAGACCAATATCTTCGGTGGCGATGGCCAACAGGCGCCGTGCCACATAGAGCGGGTCACCGCCTGCCTCTAAAATGCGGGCATACCAATAAAGCGCGCCTTCAGGCGAGGAGCCGCGCACCGACTTATGAAAAGCGGAAATCAAGTCGTAGTAGGCATCGCCGCCCTTGTCGTACTTGATAAGGCGCCGCCCTGCGACCGCACCCACCATGGCATAGGTGATCACGCGCTGGCCATTAGGCAGGGGCGCGGCATCGTCGCTTAACATCTCCAAGGTGCTCAAGAGATGGCGCGCATCACCATCGCTCAAGGCAATGAGGGCTTGGCGCACCTTGTCATCAAAGGTCAGATTAAAGGAGGCAAGGCCGCGCTCTGAGCTTAAAGTTACGTCAATAAGCTGGGAGAGCTCCTCGTCACTGAGCTTCTTTAAGACGTAGACGCGCGCTCGCGAGAGCAAGGCTGAGTTGACCTGAAAGGACGGATTTTCCGTGGTCGCGCCGATAAAGGTGACCGTGCCATTTTCGATATAGGGCAAGAAAGCGTCTTGTTGGGCCTTATTGAAGCGATGCACTTCATCGACAAACAAGATCGTCCGCATGCCCCGGCGCTTGCGCGCTTGGGCGCGCTCAATAGCGGCGCGGATATCCTTAATGCCGCTCGCGACCGCCGAAATCTGCTCTAAATAAGAATTGGTGCTGCGCGCAATGAGCAAAGCAAGCGTGGTCTTGCCCACGCCCGGCGGCCCCCAGAAAATCATGGAGTAACAGCGCCCACGCTCTAAAGCCTGGCGCAGCGGCTTATTGGGCCCCAATAAATGACTTTGGCCGATGTACTCATCAAGATTGCGCGGGCGCATCCGGGCCGCAAGCGGCGCAAAGGGATCATCAGCGGCCTCAGCATCCACCAAGTTAGCTGCGCTTTCGGCTGACGCCATGTTCCCAGCTGACGCCATACCCTCTGTTGCTGACTCAGGGTCAAAGCTCTCTTCTGGCAAGCTTCGTCCTGCTTGTTGTTCACTTGCCTCTAAATCAAGGAGCAAGCCCAGCTCGTGGGCACTATCTTTGGCGGCCATGGTTACCTTGTCCCTTAGCGCATATCGTCGATTTCGACATCTTCGGGCAGCTTAAAGTCGAACACGGTAGGATCCACCTGAGCGCTTTGCTCGCTGAAAAGGTAGAAGTTGGTGTTGTCATCATCCATGCGGATTGTGAGCGCCGATAAGAATGAGGTGCCCTCAGCAAAGGCCATAGTCAGGCTCTGCACATCTTGGGGATGGCGCGGCACTAAGGTAAAAAACTCGCCCTCGCGCAATACTTCATACTCATCCCAGATGACATTATCGATGTCGGCCAGGAGCATCAAAGGATTGGTGCCTAAGGCATCCAAGGAGGTAATCGAGAGCTGGTTGACCATCGCATCGTAATAATAGAGGTCTGAATCCTTGGTGTAGAAGGCCAGCTCATCTGGGCTTTGATTGTGCATTAAGAAGTGATTAGGGCGCAGCAAGAAGATCTGCCCCACTCCCTCGCTTAGCACATTGCCCGCACTATCGGTGAGCTCTTGCTTAAAGTGCGCGCTAAAACCGGTGAGTGCCTCAAGGCGCGCCTTGAGCGCGGCGCGATCCTGCTCCCGCAGCTGCTCAGGACTTAAGGAGGCCGTCATGTGCTCCTTAAGCTCGGAGGTAGCCTCTTGGGCCAAGGCCTCTTGGCTTAACAAGAGCACGCCGGTGGCGATAGACACTAAGGAAGCAGCAACAGCTAGGGCGCGGGTTAACTTACTCATCAGATCCTTCCCCAAGAAAACACTCAAGCGATATAGTTTAGCCTACCAGCAAGATCTTAGTGAGCCCTTAGCTCAAAGAAAGCCTCAAAGTTCGGTACCCCCAAGCATCAGCCCCGCACGCGCTTCAGCCCCAAAGACCGGGCAGTGCCGCACCCAGCTCTTAGCTGTTCTGAGCCCTTAAGACAAAAAAGGCCCGGCACTGCCACAACAGCGCTGCCGAGCCTAGGTAAGTAAAAGCTAATCTTTACTACATGCCCAGTTGCATCTGAGCCATTTCTTGAGCCTGCTCTAAGGCCTCATCGACTGGAGTACCTTGCAGCACGCTTTGCATCGCTTCACCGACTACGCTCTCGACTTCCTTGGTGTGGATGCCGTAGTTAACCGATGGAATCTGAGTGTTCCACTCAACAAAGTCCTTACCGACCTTCTGGCCACCAAAGAATGGGTCACCCTCTTGGTAATTAGGCAGAGTGTTGGCGTCCTTCATCGTGGAGATCAGGCCAATGCGATCGACTAACTCGTTGATGAGGTCGTGGTCGGAGGCAAAGGTCTCCTTTAAGAACTGGGTGGCTAAGTCAGCCTGGTTGGAGTAGTTGTTGACGTACCACTGCGAGCCACCGGAGTTGGAGAAGTGGGTGGCATTAGGACCCTCAACCTTAGGCATTGGGATGACGACCCAATTGCCCGATTGATCGGTGGCTTGCTTGATCGATGGCATAATCCAGCAAGCATAGACTAAGGAGGCAACCTTGCCTTGCTGGAAGGAAGATAAGAGCTGATTCCAGCCAGTGATGGTATAGCCCAAGCCCTCAGAGGTGACGCGCTGATAGAAGTTAAAGGCCTGCTTTAAGGCGACGTTGTCCTTGACCGTGACCTTGTTGACGTCATCGGCAGCGGTAAACCACTCGCCGTTGGATTGGAGCATCAGGCGCATCTCAATGAGGTCATTCGGGTCAAATGGCAACAGAGCCACACCGGTCTTCTCTTTGACCGTCTTGCCTAAATCCAAGTACTGGTTGAAGGTGATATCTTGGAAATCCGTGACGCTTAAACCAGCCTTTTCGATAATATCCTTGCGCAGGAATAAGGCGCTGGTGCCCGAGTCAAATGGCACGCCGTAGTGACGGCCGTTGTAAGAAGAGGCATAGACCTTAGAGTCGATGAAGTTGCTGACATCAATCGAGTCAGTGATATCACGCAGGAAGTCAGGGTAGCCCACCATGAAGTTCTTGACGCGGTAGTCCTCGATCAAGACCACGTCCGGCAGACCGCGCACATTGTTGGCGCCTAAAGCCGCATTGAGCTTTTGCACAATATTATCTTGGGCAATACTCTGCACCGTGACCTTAACATCAGGGTGTGCTGCCATGAACTTTTCACCGGCGAGCTTAGCTGCTGGAACATTGAAGTTATCATCCCAGCACCAGACCAAGAGCTCTTGATCGGCGGCCGAGGCCATTGAGGAGCCCAAAGCCATTGCTGCACATAAACCGACTGCTTGTGCCAACTTCTTCATAAACAAAACCAAATCCCTTACGCGCTGTGTGCCCACACTGCGCCCAGCTCTGATGTAAACGCTTACATCTTAAAGAATAAGCGGCGTCTAGGGCTCAACTTCCTGTGCAAAACGCGCTTAAGCTCACGCTTTTGGCCCCCTCAACCCCAAAAGCTTTAGAACATCGCCGAGCCTGGGCGGCGCTTTCTCAAATTGTCGCCCCCACACCCTCCTGGTTTAGCAAGAAAGGTCTCAAGCCCAATGGGTCGTAGGACTCCCGAGACACTGGCTTGAACTTCAGTCAGCTTTTGCCTTATGATGGTCGCAACAGACCGATGGCACGCATAGCAGAACCTGCAAACGGCGCCTTGGTCGCCCCTATCCCCTAAGTGAAAACGCCGGGGACGCTAATTCAGAAAAATTTGCTGCTCAGACGTGTGGGTGGCCACAAAAAAAACTTTTTCTTTTTTCAGGCCTGAGCGCTGGCAGAACCAAGCCTGGCCATGACCATGGAACAGACCGATGGCACGCATAGCAGAACCTGCAAGCGGCGCCTTGGTCGCCCCTATCCCCTAAGTGAAAACGCAGGG
>CALXOW010000030.1 GCA_944390115.1 uncultured Anaerobiospirillum sp. | reverse complement strand
GACGCAGTAAGCTGCTCTGCTGGAGTGGTCGACTCAGCGGACGCAGTAAGCTGCTCTGCTGGAGCGGCCGACTCAGCAGCTGGCGCAGACTCAGTGGTCGCATCGGACTGTTCTGAGGCGGTCGCTTGAGTTTCAGCTGCGGCAAACTGGCTCACACGCGGATCGTGGATCGCCGGGCGCTCATTGACGAGGGCTGGTGCCTCAGTGTTATTGAGTAAAGCCTCTTCCATCGCCTGGGCAAAGCGCTCAGGATCGGAGAAAGCCTTGTCATTGCTCTTCTTGGCTTCAGCTACCGCCTGCACACTCTCTGGGGTGAAGTTCGGCTTTAAGGCACGCAAAATATCCTTTTCCGTGGCCGCAGCTTGCGCTTGCTGATGCTCGCGCACCACCACCATCTCAACCGACTTGCCCTCTTGCGCGGCGCGCACCACCGCGTTGACCGTACCTTCTAAGTCGGTCAAAGGGGTAATGGTGCCGTCCACGGCTAAGGCCAGGCTCTCATCGAATTGATCGGCGGCGATCGCCTCGGCCTTGTCGGCGGCGACGTCATCTTGGTTCTTAAGGTGCACCGTGACCGTATCGACGTCGGCGCGGTTGACGCCCAAATTGTCCGCACGGGCCCACAGCACGGAATCGAGCTCACCCACCGCCACATCAACGATCTGTGAGGTGAAGTTAAAGTCGGTGACTAAGAAGCGATCGATATCGATCCCCACTGGGAATACCAGGCGGAAAGGCTCGCCTGCAGGCGACTCCGGCTCCTTTGGCTTAGGGGCAAAGAGGGCGTCTGAGAGCGCCACGGTCAGATGCGAGGAGCTTAACTCATGAACCTTGAACAAACGCTCTTGATTTAACAGCTGCGTTAAGTCGTAGTGGAGCACCAAGTCATCGGCCGTAATCGCGACCACGTCCTTGATATCAACTAAGGTCTTGCCCAGCACCATGCCTTCATAGACCGAACCTGATTCAATTGTGGTATCGATGATGATCGACTGCGGAATAAACTGCTGTGCCACCTGCAGGCCCTGACGGGCACCGGAGGTAGTAAAGAGCAGATAGTAGAGCAGCGCGCCTAAGCCTGAGAGCAGCAAGAAAAATGACAACAAGCCGAGCTTTATGACGCACCAGCAGCGCCGATGGCGCTTAGGCTGATGAGCTCGCTCTGGGCTTACCTCAGGAGTGCTGATGGCACTTAAGCTTGCGTTTTCTTTCTTATCTTGAAGCTGTGCCATAACTAGAACTCCGGACCAAAGGCAAAGTGGAGGTTGTAATCACGCTCGTCAGTATTGCGCTGGATACCCATAGCAATATCTACGCGCACAATGCCATAAGGCGAGAGGAAACGATAACCGATACCAGGACCATAGAGCATATTATCGCTGACATCATTATCGTAATTATCGGTAGCAAGGCCCGCATCTAAGAACACCGCCAAACGCGAGTTGGTAATGCCACACGGGAATTGGTACTCAATGGTGCCGGTCGTAATATAACGGCCACCTTTTAAGCCCGTGCCATCAGTGTGGTGCGGCGCCTTGGTGCGGTAGCTAAAACCACGAATCGAGTTATCGCCACCGGCGAAATAACGCAGACTCGGTGGTACGTTTAAGGAGTCAGAACCAAAGGTGGCACCCTGCTCTAAACGAAAGAGCACACGCGTGTTGTCAGTCGGCGCAATTTGGCCGCGATAGAGCGCATTGAACTGGACAAAGTCATTATCACTGCCCCAGGCGGAGCTGGCGCCTAAGACCTCAAGCGACAACGAATAGCCACGGGTTGGATCAAAGCCGCCGGTGCTCTCGCGTCGCGTGACTTTAAGCGCCGGAATCAGGTTTAAGGCATAGCCATCTTCACTGCCTTGAGTGTAGTCTTCGTACTCTAAACGCAGAGCATAGTCACGACGCCACGCGCCGGTCATATTGGCAATGTAGTGGGCCGCCAGCTGCGAGCGGTTGCTGTTGGTATCGTTGAGCTCGGTGTGAGCCTGCGAGGCATTTAAGGTGTAGAAATCAAGATTAGGATTCTTATGCGGAATCTTGTAGATAAGCTGCGCCTCTTGGGTCTCCATGGTCAAAGTGGTCAAGGTCGCCAAGGAGTCACCACGCTCATTGAGCAGCGGCTTATTCCACTCAGCGAGCAAGCGCACGCCCTCGTCCGTGTTATAGCCTAAACCCAGGCGCATTAAGTTGTTAGGACGGCGCTCTAAGTGCATCTCAATTGGCACGGTGTAATCCTTCAAGGCATCAGTATTAGGACGCACGTCAACCGCGTTGTAGTAATTGGTCTGGTTGAGCGCGGAGACAAAGGAGTTGACCGTGCTGGTGGCAAATTCATCCCCCGGCTTAAAAGTCTGCAGGGTCTGTGACGGACGATAGAGGCGGGCCGTCTCTTCATCCATCACGATGTCGCCGAAGCGATAACGCTTGCCGCTATCGTAGATAAGCTCGATATCGGCCATATTTTGGTCTTGATAGACCATAATGCGTGAGGAGATAAAACGGCCGTCGAACATACCTAGCGCCAAGGCATTTTGGTGGATCTTGTTCTTTAAATCCTCATAGGCACCGTGATTTAAGATGGCATAGGACTTAATCGGGCTTTGCTCGAGCAAGTCATTGAACACCTGATACTGGGCGCCGTCACCTAAGATCTCCATCGTGCAGTAGCGCACATACAAAGGCTTGCCTTGGGCAATGGTCAGATGCACTACGCGATCATTAGGATCTTCGCGCTCCGGCATCTTGACCTCGATCGTCGGGTGGTAATAGCCGTAGGCGCGCAGGGCACGAGTTGCAGTTTCTTGGATCTCACGGCGGTAGAAGAAGACGCGCTTTTTGGAGATCACGGCCATCGCGTTTAAGTGGGCTTCGACATTGGTCAAAAGCTCACCAGAGATACCGCTGACGTCAAAAGATACCGGGTCGGTCACCAAGACCTCATGCTCAGGCAGCTCATTGTCTGAAGCACACGAGCACAAGATCAGCCCCATCACGGCTAATACCAGCACCCGCCCCCAGCTTAACAGCGTGCGATTAAGTGAAGTTTTAGGATCGACTCGCACAAGCGCACCTCTAATCTCACGCCAGCAGTCTTCAAGACCGCAGCCCCACAAAAACCAACTCAGATGCACCCCTGCAAGATGCAGCCAGGTAAGCTGCAATCAAGCAAGCTGCAATTAAGTAAGATGCAACGCAATAGATGCGACACGCCAGATAGACCAAAGCGGCCCTCAGGCCGCTTTGGTTTTCATTAAAACCTAGCCCTTAAGGGCCTGAGCCTTACTGGCGTTGCAATTCGCGGCTTGCGAGAGTGGCAGCCGCATCATTAGGATAGGATTGCAGCACCAATTGGAAGTAACGGGTGGCCTTATCCTGATCCCCGATAAACTTGCTGATCATGCCCAGCTTATACAAAGCGTCTGGACGCTTCTGCGAATCGTTAAAGCGGGCGACGTTTAAGAAGCTTAAACGGGCCTGATCGTAGATCGCTTGTTGGTACTGGACCTGACCTAACCAATACCACGCATTAGGGGTGAGGGCATTGTCAGGATAGGTCTCAACGTAATTCTTAAAGGCGGTTTGCGCCCCTTGTAAATCGTTGCGCTGTACGCAAGCATAAGCGGCGTTATAGGCCTGCTGGGCCGTAGCATCCACCCCACGTAAGGCAATGGTATTGCCCGAAGTAGCAGGGGTCGTCGGCTGCACGGCCTGAGCTCTATGGCTGGCTAAATTGTCATTGCCCATCGGAGTGACCGGACCGGCAGTGCCATTGACATTAGTAGGCTGGTTGACCGCCACCGGAGTTTGCTGCACCGGCACCACCGTATTAGCCCCCATTGAACCTTGGCGGCTTGATAAGTAGCGTAGCTGCTCGAGCTCACCACGCAGGTAAGCGATGTCTTGTTGCAGCTGATAAATTTGATTTTGCTGCGCGTTAATCTGGCGCTGTAAGGACGCCTCATCGGCGAGCGCACTATGTGCTCCTAACGTCAGCATTGCACCTAAGCAAACTGCCTTAGGCCATAAAGTATTGACCTGCACGAAAATCACTCCTCACCAAAGCTCTGTGGTGGCGTTTGCCCATGCCCGCCCCAGCACCTAAAGCACTAAGCTTAAGCCTGCAAAGGCGCGCCCCCCAAAAAAGAGCCGCCTGCTTAAGACAGTTGCACGCACCAAGAGGTACCACGACACATGATAATACGCGGGACAAGCCCGGCACCTTTTACTTTACCCCAACTTGACCAAGCAATTATGGACTTAGCTCAAATTGCCAGCAAAGAATGCATAAAGAATGCACCCTGCACCGCATACTGCGTACGATTATAGCGCAGCCTCTCAAGCCACAGCATCAGCATAGCGCCACTGGCTTAGCTAAAGCACAGCGCCCCAGCTAATCCCAGCTCTATCCTATTGCACCACCGCATCAAGCAGCGCGCGCCAAGCCAATACCCACCCCCAAATTGGTTAATTGATGTGATGCAAAAATAATTTTCCCACAGACCGCCCCCTCCCTGCTCACCCCACTTGAGCCGTAGATTTAAAAAATTAGAGCCATCGCGCCACGCCTAATCCTAAGCCCAAACATCGTAGTAGCTGCAACCTCAAGAGCCGAGTATCCATGCTCTAAACCTGTGTTAGCACTAAACCTCACTATTTGGTCAATTTAGCCCTTCCTAGATATGGCGCCGAACAAGTGCCAAAGAATATTTGGCCAAAACTTGGCTTATTTATCGGATTTATCACTTACAACAATACAAAACTTTATAACGCAGAGAGCGCCTAAATCGCGCTATTTATCAGCCTTCTAGCTGTTCGGAGCAAATCAGAAAAAACTAGATACTTTTTCTGACCTGCACTAGCTACAGCCTGAGCAGCTTGGCTTCAATGTAATCGCATACATCAGCTTTTTGATACAAACCAAGAATGGCTTAAATATGCGCTTTAATAGCAGATTTTGGGGCTTATTGTACCAATACTCGGAATAAACTAGATATAGAACGTTCCGTAAATCAGGCCTTTTTACCCCCTTTTTAACCCTATTTATCCCTGCCTCTGACATTGTTCGTGTTCTTTATGCCCAGAAAAAGAGCCTATTAAAGACTTTTATACGCGCTCATGTTGCTTCAGAGCGATTTAGCCCCCATGGCAGCGCTGGTCACTTTCTATCCTGAAATCAAGAAAAAACGCAAAGAAGCAGATTGCAAGCGTTTTGTTAAGTGACCAAGTTTGCGAGGCTTGCCATGATACTTTCAGATTTCCCGCTGCACCCCGCGCCTGAAGCGCCCATCGCGCTCAGCGCCGCCCTCAACGCCATTACCACGCGCCGTGCCGCTTTGTCCCAGGCAACTGCCAGCCGCCCTGCACCCACTCAGCAGAAAGCGGCGCCTGAAGGCCCAACGGTTTTAGCCTGCGCTTTAAACCAAACGGGCAGCAGCAAGCAATTGGTCTTTGAGCCTGACGCTAGCCGCGATCCGCTCATTGAGCGATTATTTGGCCGGGCGGTCAGCAGTGCCTTCAACGAGCCTGAGATCACCGAGATCATGCTCAATGACTCAGGTGAACTCATGGTCGAGCACAAGCAGTATGGCATGTGCCACTTAGGCACCATGAGCGCAGCAGCGGCGCAAAACGCGATGCGCGCCTTGGCCACCTTGCTGGGGCAAGACCTCAGCTGCGCTTGCCCGATTTTGTCGGGTGATATCAGCGCCCATAACGCCCGCTTTGAAGGCCTATTACCGCCCTTGGTCAGCGCTCCGGTCTTCGCCATTCGCCGTCACCAAGACCAAAGCCATACCTTAGAGGACTTAGTGGCCCTGAGCACGCTCACTTCGGTGCAAGCTCAGATTCTGCGCTCAGCCTTAGACCAGCACCTCTCAATTCTGATTTCAGGTGCGACCGGCTCAGGTAAGACCACCTTGGTTGACACCCTGCTCAATGAGCTGAGCCTCACGCAGCCGCAAGAGCGCGTGATCTCCATTGAGGACACCAAGGAGCTCTCGAGTCTGCCGGGCAATTACGTCCACTTAGTGGGCAATGGCAAGGTTGAGCTTTCCACCTTGCTGCGCTCAGCCCTGCGCCTGCGCCCCGATCGCATTGTGGTGGGCGAAGTACGAGGCCCGGAGGCCCTAGATTTGGTCGACGCCCTGACCACCGGCCACCGAGGCGGCCTGGCCACCATTCACGCGGGGTCACCGGAGCAAGCACTGCAACGCCTGACCTTACTGGTGTCGCGCAACCCCAGCTGCCCGCGCCAGATTGAGCCCATGGTCGCCAGCGCCATCGACCTCATCGTGCAAACCGAGCGCGTGGACCTGACGCGCCAAGTCACGGACATCGCCGTCTGCGCCGGCTACCAGAACGGGCACTTTGCCCTCATTCCCGTAACCACCGATTTAGCCGCCGCCTTAGAGCAGCGCCGCGCCCATGAACGCCGCGTCGCTTAGCCGGAGGCAAGCCGTCGCGTCCCAATGGACCCCGGCTCACCCTATAGCTTGGGCGCATTCTTACCGAGAGCCCAAGCCTCTTTTAACCCTTGAGGATCTTGTCATGTCTCAACTTATAACACCTACTTGGCCTGAGGCTCAGGCCTCCGTCTCCTCCTTTGATGCGCTGCAGACCATGCTCAACTACAACTGGTTGCGCGATGAGGTCTTAGGCTGCGCTCCAAGCCCGGAGCGTGCCGAGCCATGGGCCCGCGACTTCTCCGTTGATGCCACCGTCACTCATTATGAGGACGAGCCCTTCGTCAGCGCCTCTGACGAGGTGGCACAGGGTGCGGTAGCGGACAACGCAGCTCAGAACGCTGCTCAGGACAGCGCAGGGGACAGTACGGTCCAGGACGCTGCGCGTCTGCCTAAGCTCGCTTCGCTTGCGGGCACCAGCACGGCCGCGCCTTTGGCGACTCAGTCCGAGCTCTCGGGACTTGAGGCCCCGGCAGCTTCGAGCAGTATGCCGTGGTTCTTGCGCCTGAGCCTCACCTGCGCAGCCGTCTTAGTGCTGTGCTTTTTAGGCTTGTACCTGCAACCTGCCTGGGCCGCCGATACCAGCGCGGGCACGGCGCTGCCGTATGAGTCGTGGCTGTCGGACTTTCAAAAGTCCTTAACTGGACCGGTGGCCTTTGCCATCTCGCTTATCGGCATCGTGGTCAGCGGTATCACGCTCATCCTAGGTGGCGGTGAGATCCGAGGCTTTGCCCGCACGATGGTCTATATCGTCTTAGTGATGACCTTACTTATCGGCGCCAACTCGCTGATGAGCAACTTCTTCAACGGTGCCGCCATTCCTATGCCCGAGAACGAAGCGACCTCGCAGAACGTGGTCTCTAAGGAGCAGACTGACCCAGCGCACGTCCTCAATAAGCAGCGCCAGGAGACGGTCTTTATCCCCGAGATTATGGCGCTCTACGACTTAGATCGCTCCGACTTCGATAGCTACCAAGAAGTCCCGTGGGACGAGATTGCCCGCAGCTTAGAGGAAGCTAACTTTGAGGGGGCGGTCTTGATTGAGGAGCAAGAGCCAAGCGAGTACCTGCCTCAGCCGTACCACTTAGCCCAGCGCTAATGAGGAGGACGTAGTGTCATGGCACTTAGCATCATCGCTCGGCTCTTGGGACGAGGAGGACGCGCTGCCCACAGTGTACGGGACACTCCACCCGATTTGCCTGAGCATCCGTCATCCCACGAAGCCCTGTCAACACCCGCTGTGGCAACTCAACCTCTACGTTCAGCTGACGCTGGAACCTGCGGTGACGATGACGCCACGCTAGCACAGGTGCAAGTGGAACCGGAGAGCCTGCCACAGCAGGAGCGCACGCTCAGCCAAGAGGCTGCGCCATGGCAGGAGGCTCAGCCCGAACCGACGGCTCAGGGGAAGCCTGAGGCTCAGGCAGGACAAGCGGCTCAGGCGGGGCAGGAAGTCCAGGCGCACAGGGGGCAGGAGGCCCCCGAGGGCTTGGGCCCAAGCGCCGCGCTCAAAGGCAGTAGCCCGTGCACGCTGCCCAAGCATCGCATCTACCATGCCTTGGGTAATAGCAACCAGATGCTGGGCTGTGACCGTGAGTTGTTCTTAATCAATCTCTTGGTCGCCGCCGCCCTCATCTTCTTGTCTCACAGCTTGGTGGTCTTTGCGATCACGACGCCGGTCGCACTCCTGTTGTTCTTGGGACTCCACCAAATGGGTAAGCGTGACTTGCTCTTACGCCACGTCTTTATTCGGCAGCTGCACTACCAGCATTACTACCTCGCGCAAGCACGCATTGGCTTGCCGCCGCGTAAACGCTATTAGTCCAGCCCTTAAATTGTGCCTAGGCCGCGTAAGGCCTAGGCTTTCTGAGGAGTCATTATGACTACATTGAGCATCCTCTTTGGCCTATGCGCCACCATGGGGGTGGCCTGTGTCGCCGGGGTCATCACCACCATTAAGCGCTCGGGACTGTGGGCGCAGCGCTGCCCGGATCTGCCTGCCACCTGCGACCTTTTGGATTACGCCACGCAAGCAAACGACCATGTCATTGTGCTCAAGTCAGGCGGCCTGATGTCACTTTATGAGCTCACGCCGCCCGATTTAGGGCTGATGAGTGAGGCACAAGTCGCCCTGACCTACGAGCTGGCGCAAAAGGCCTTGCTCAAGCTCGTAGGCAATTACTGCATCCACGTCGATCTCATCCGCAATCGCGATGAGGCCTATTACCCTGAGCTCGAAGCTGATGCTGGGACCTGCGGGAGCACACACCAAGTGCTCCAAGAGCTTGAAGACGCACGCGTCTTGTACTGTGCGCAGCATCCGGGCCTGCGCTCGCGCTTAGTGCTCACTATCACCTACCTGGGCACCGATCATAAGGCCCAGCACTTAGAGCGCCTCATTACCAAGCCGGATCATGCCCCTGAGCAGCTGCAAGGCAATCTCAGCGCGCAACCTGACAGCGACCTCAACCAAAGCCGCGCCTTGGTCCACGAATTTGAACTGGCCTGCGCCTCGGTCATTTCGACCTTGGAGCTGTGCTTTAAGGTTAAGCCCCTTGGCAGTGAGTACTGCGCTGAGGGCGACTTTACCTACCACGCCGGTTTAAGCCATATCCAAGAGTGCATCAGCGGCCACTATCAAAAGGTACGGACGCCACAAGTGCCACTCTACCTTGATGCCGTGCTCGGCAATCAAGACTTTATCCACGGCTTTATGCCGAAGATTGGCCCCAACTACGTGAGCGTCATCGCCTTAGAGGGACTGCCGCAGATGAGTGAGCCCGGATTTTTAAATGCCTTAGGCCTGCTGCCCTTCCCTTATCGCTTCAACACGCGCTTTATCTACTTTGACCAGCTCAAGAGCACCTTTTTGCTCGGCAAGTACCGCCGCTTTTGGGCCCAAAAGAGCAAGGGTCTCTTCGCCCAACTCTTCAATCTGCCTGAGGCCCGGCTCAACCAAAACGCTTTAGACCAGATCGCAGATTTAGATAAGGCCAAGCGCGCCCTCGACAACAACGAAGTGGTCTTTGGGGCCTATTGCGCCACCTTACTCATCTACCATGATGATCCCAAGGTGTTAGCCCAATACACGCGCGCCGCGCTGCAGGCCATTGAGCGCACCGGCTTAATCGGTAGAGTCGAGTCGATCAACGCCACCGATGCCTATTTAGGCAGCTTACCAGGCCACTACTACGAGAATCTGCGCCGTCCGATCGTCTCACAAGACGTAGTGCTCGACCTTTTGCCGCTGCAACAGTCGCTGCCCGGCGAGGCCTATTGCCCTAACCCTATGATGGGCACCACGCGCTCGCCTTTAATGCAGGTGCGAGCCAAGGGCGCGAGCAATTACCTATTGAATCTGCACGCCCACGACATCGGCCACACCTTGGTGATTGGACCGACCGGCTCAGGCAAGTCGGTGCTCTTAGGCGAGCTCATGCTCAATCTCTTACGCTATCAGGGCATGCGTATCTTTGCCTTTGATAAGGGCTACTCCTTCTACGCCTTAACCCGCGCGCTTGAAGGCACCCATTTGACCTTTAACAATGAGCGCGCCCAGCTGTGCCCTCTTTATGACCTTGAGAGCGACTTACAGCGCGATTACGCCGTGTCCTTTGTCGAGACCTTGCTGCGCCTGAGCTCCGTCACCATCACCCCAGAGCTGCGCAACGAAATCATCACCTGCATCAACTTGCTCTCGAGCCAACCCAAGAATCGCCGCTCCTTAAGTGAGTTCTACATCACGACCCAGCGCCCGGAGATTCGCACCGCCTTGGCCGCGTACACCACCATGGGCGGTGACCTCAAGTCACTCTCGCAGCAATTGGTGGCCGAGCAGTTGGGCGCTGAGCAACCTGAGGCCGCAGCAACAGCAAATGCACCAACAGGTTCGACCCAAGTGGGCGCGGCCCGCAGTGCCCTGCTTGATGGCACCAGCAACTTGGAGATTGGCACGCGCGCCCTCACCACTTTTGAGTGCGCCGAGATCTTCTCGAGCTCGCCTGCCTTTGCCGTGCCGGTGTTAAAGCAGATCTTCCACTTAATCGAGCAGCAATTTGATGGGCGCCCGGCGGCCATCGTCTTAGACGAAGCCTGGCTCATGCTGCAAGACCCAGTCTTTGCCGACGAATTGCTCAAGTGGTTCAAGACCTTACGTAAGTTCAATGTCGCGGTGATCTTAGCGACCCAAAGCTTAGCGGACTTAAAGCAATCGAGCTTCTTTGAAAACCTGCTCGATTGCGCCAAGACCCGCTTCTTCTTGGCTAACTGCGACGCCGCCAGTGCCGCCTTAAAGGACACCTACCAAGTGATGGGCTTAAGCCCCAATGAAATCGAAGGCTTAGTCCACGCGACCCCTAAGCGCGATTACTACTTCATCAAGGGGACCGAACGCATCATGGTCAATCTGATTTTGCCGCCCCAGGAGCTCCAGCTTTTGTCCATTGCCGGTGACCACAACTGTGCCCAGGTTGACGAGCTCTACGCCCAATTTGGGCCCGAGTTCTACCACCACCTCGGCGCTCACGCGGCCTAAACCACCTGCGGTCACGTGGACTAAACCACCCACGGCTTAATCCACGTGCCCCGCACCCACCAGAACAGAGGTAAATATGCCACGCCTTCCATTAAATCCCCACGACGCTTTAAGCGACCCTCCATATTGCTTAGAAGATCCGACCGGCTTATCCGAAGCTGAGCTGGAGCTGTTAGACGCCGAAAGCGATGAGCTGCAAGCGGGCAAGCGCCCTCAGCCAAGTCCGCTCCCCGAGCAATCCCCAGAGCTCAAGCGTCTGTTGCAAGGCGATACGCTCCAGCAGGCCCCAGAGCCCGCCCAGGAACTCCAGCCGGAGCTTGCCCCGGCGCCAGAGGGTCTGGTGCCCGAGGCTAAGCCCCAACAGGTGCCGCCCGCAAATCCCCAAGCGGCACCATGTCCCGAGCCCAATGACTGTGTGCTCAACGATGTCCTAGCGGCGCGCCGCCACTTCGTTAAGCGCACCACGACCCAAGAAGTCAGCCTGTGGGCTGAGGAATTTACCTTGGGCGACCCGGTCAGTGATGCGCGCCGCGCCAGCCAGCGCCCGCCCCTGTGCGACCGCGAAATCGTGGCCACCGACCTCGACCCGCGCGAGGAGAGCGCGATCTTAAATGCGCTGGATGCAGCCGCTGAGAACGATGACAGCGGCCCTGGCCCTAAGGACCTGACACCACAGCCGACAAACTCATTTTATGAGGAGGCTTATGAGCTCAATGGCACGCAGGTCCTAAACCGCCAAGCCCGCGCAGCGGCCTTAGAGGACTTAAGCCTGAGCAAGACCCTAGGCTTAAAGCGCAGTGAGGTCATGTTAAATGGCCTGCGCTCGCACTTAACCTGGGTCCTCTTTAGCTTTGGCTCTCTGGCACTGTCCTTTTTCTGCCTGGCCGCCCTCATCGCCCAAAGCAGCCGCCCGGCGCTGCAACCCTACGTCGTGACGGTCGATCGCCAAGGCGTGGTCTTAAATCGCGGCCCCTTAACCCCGGCTTCAGAGGCGCTCACGCCTGCCTTGGTCGCCGCCGAGCTCTCGGACTTTGTGCGCAATGTGCGCATGGTGACGCCTGATAAGACGCTCCAACGCGAGCTGATGACCAAGGCTTACGCCTTAGTAGCGCCCAACTCCAAGGTCTTCTTTGACCTGGACGCCTACTTTAACGCCCATAACCCCTTGAGCAATAAGGCGCCTTACGCCGTCAGCGTGGACATTCTCAATGTCATCGCCACCGGTGAGCACACCCTGCAAATCGATTGGCGCGAGCAAAGCCACGCAGGCGCGGCTGACTCCACAATCAGCGCTCCTGCGGAAAGCTATGAGCGCACTATGCGCGCCTTGGTGTCCTTTGAACAGGACAGCGCGCTCACCCAGGGCACGGCCGAAGGCTCAGAGCGCCTGCTCTTACTCAACCCCTTAGGTCTTATCGTCACCGAGTTTGTGGTCTCGGACGTCATGGCCTAAGCCCCATTAAGGCGCGCCCGCCGCGCCTTTCTAGAGGAGATTTTCTTACTATGAACCGTACTATCTGTACCCTCGCGACCGCGCTGCTCCTGGCGCAACTAGGACCCAGCGCCCAGGCCGATGCGGCCTTAGAGCAACTGCTGGCCTTAAGTCCGGACCAAGCCGCACGCCAAGTGCTCACGCCCCAAGAGCGCGCCGTGCTTAAGGCCTTAGAGCAAAGCAATCAACGGGGCGCTAAGGGAGCCAGCACCAAGCCAGTGATCACCGGCCCGAACGAAGTGCGCTTTATCTACGGCGCCTCGCGCCCTATGGTGGTGTGCTCCCTCTTGCACGTGTGCGACATCGCCATGGAGCCAGGCGAAAACGTGCTGGACCTCAAGATCGGCGATGGCGCGCGCTGGCTCATCGAGCGTTCGGTCAGTGGGCACGAAGGCGCGATTGTCGAGCATATCGCTTTAAAGCCGACCGACATCGGCCTTAATACCAATCTGCGCATCTACACCGACAAGCGCACCTACTACCTGGATCTTAAGTCGACCGCCGCCGAGTTCATGCCCCAGGTGTCCTTTATCTATCCCGAGGCCACGTTAGAGCGCTACCACAGCCTCAAGGCTGAGCTCAGCCGCGCCCAGCAAGCCCGCGCCTTTGCCGGTGCCCCGCAAACCGGTCAGGCCGGTGGCTCTATGCTCCTCGAGCAGCTCAACTTCAACTATGAGCTCTCGGGCGACGAGGCGCTCTATCCGCTGCGCGTCTTCAATGACGGGCGCCAGACCTTTATCCAGATGCCAACCAAGCTCATGGCCACCGGCGCGCGCCTCCCGGCCCTCGTCATGGTCAACGAAGGCGGCAATGCCATGGGTTCTGGGTCCGATAGCGGCATGGGTCTTATCAACTACCGCGTGGTCGGTACCAGCTTTGTCATTGACGGCCTACCTACGCACCTGCGCCTGCTCTTAGGTAGCAGCGCCGATCGCTCGGCCTTACGCGCCGATATCGAACTCATGGCTCAAGAACACTAAGAGGAGGTTCTATGCGCACTCTACTGTTAGCCACCGTCCTGTTTGTGGCAAGCCTAACCGGCTGTCAGTCGCTAGAGGCGATGTTAAGCCCCAAGCCTGAGGCCCCTCAAATCGCTCTCGACCCCATCTACCAAGATCTGATGCCGGTCGTAGGCTCCTACTACGCCTTAGGCACCACCACCTTCTTGCCCTTAAGTCCCGAGGACTATGCCAAAGTGCAAGCGCACCAAGAGCCTGACGACAGTGCCGCCATCTCCGGCTTTAGTCCCGAGCTTGCAGCCCTGAGCGCAGCGTTACGCCACAGCGGTGCCAGCAGCTGCACCAGCAGTGCCCACTGCCAGGGACTCAATCCGACCTACATCACCACCACGATGTTAAGTCCTGATGACGCCGCCTACGTCTTGGTCGAGCTCAAGACCCCGGAGCTGACGCTCCAGCGCCTCTATGAGCGCACGAGCTTAACCCCGCTTAGTGCCTTGAGCATCCAAGCAAGCCGTGCCCCGCTCTATGACTTAAGCCTGCTCCAAAAGCAGTCCCTGACTCCGCACGCCTTAAGCCCAGATGCCCTGGAGCAAGTCCCAACTTCCGCTCAGACCCGCACTAAGCAAAATAAGGTGACCCGTGCCCAGC
Source organism: uncultured Anaerobiospirillum sp. (assembly GCA_944390115.1). GTDB lineage: Bacteria > Pseudomonadota > Gammaproteobacteria > Enterobacterales > Succinivibrionaceae > Anaerobiospirillum. The sequence continues at coordinate 20,909 of CALXOW010000030.1, read as the reverse complement.
CCAAGTCGAACTCTAAGACCAAGGCAAGCCCTAAGCCTAAGTACGAACCTACCCCCAAGGGCAAGACGATCGCGATCTTGACCGCGAACAAGGTCGCCCCGACCAAGGCCGCTGCGACCAAGAACGCTGCACCTCAAAGTACGGCACCTAAGACCAGCACAACCAAGGCTGCTCCAACTACCGCTCACCGAGCGCCCGCACCACAAGGTACGCCTGCCCCACAAGGCAAGGCCGCCGCGCACGGTGCGCTCACTCAGGCCATGAATCAGCGCACCCAAGAGTTAGACGTCCCGAGTGAAAGTGAGCGCCGCAAGCTCCAAGCTGAAGCTCTGCGCCGCGCCGATGCTGCCTTTATCAATCTCCAGCGGATGGCGCCCCAAGGCTCACTGGGTAGTTCCCAGCTCCAAGGCACCCTGGGCGCGACCTTAGGTAGCGTCAGCCCTAATACTGGGTCCACATTGAACACGATTCAAGGGGCTGCAACCAACGCTGCTACCAGTATGCGCAACCTGGGCTCAGGTGAGAACAAGCTGCCTACTGCCTTAAATGCCGCTCGCGTCCTAAGCTCCAGCTCCCAGCGCGTACTGGGGGCCTTAAGTGAGCCTCAGACCACGCAGCCGCGTCCAGGTAACGACGGCGGCAGCACCAGCGCGGTCTTTGCCAGCGGTCCGTTTAAGCCTACGGAGGACTAACGATGGAACGAGTCAATCAAGTGGTACGCTCCGGACGTGTTCGGGGGCGTTTGGTCCTAATCTTGGTCTTGGGCGTGCTTTTAGCCTTGTTGGTGGTCGGCATCACCGTGATGATGCAACGCCAAGCCGCCTATGAGGCGCAAGGCACGGCAACAAGCGAGCCGTTAAGCCTCGACGCCATGCGCCCGATGCTGGCGGTCGCTCGCCTCGAGCGCGCCGGGGCTGAGGAAGAAAAGTACCAGCCCCTAGTCTATGAGCTCGAGGAGCTCGCTGAGCCTCCAGAGCGCAGTTCAGATTTTCGGGCTGACTATGAGCGCTACCAAGAGCTCACTGAAGCTAAGCCTGCGCCAGAGCCTGAGAAGGTGTCACCCCTTGAGGCCGCTCAAGATGCCTTAGCGCAAAGTCGCGCCCAAGCCTTAGTGGCTGCCTTAAAGGCCAGCACCGCTGTCGACACGGCTGCCCCACAAGCCCTGGCGGCCATTCCTCAGGGCAGTGCGACCACCCAGGTTGAGGCTTCCGAGCGCACTACGCTGCAATCTGCTTTAGCTCAAGATGGGGTCACTAAGCTTAAGAACCTGGCGGGCGGCAGTACCGGCAACCCTAAGACTTTGGCCGCCTATGAGCGCTTAAAGGGTGGGGCTACCTTGCTCAAGGAAAAGGTCGAGAGCGTCCTCTCCCCTTACTTACTGCGCCAAGGCGTGCTCATTCCTTGTGTCTTGCTAAGCGGTGTCAACTCCGATCTGCCCGGTCAAGTCCAGGCCCAGGTCACGAGCGATGTCTTTGATACCCCCTATGGGCGCCATGTGCTCATTCCTAAGGGCTCCAAGATCATCGGCCAATATGCTTCGGCCCCGCTGATGGGCCAAGAGCGCGTCATGCTGGGCTTTAACCGCGTCATTTTCCCTGACGGTAAGGCCCTGTCATTAGGCTCTATGCCCGGTGCCAGCCTCGATGGCTTTGCTGGATTTTCCGCTGAAGTCGACAACCACATGTGGCGCCTCTTTAGTAACGCCGTGCTCCTAGGCGGCGTCACGGCTGGTGTGTCCTTGGCGGTTGATAACGACGCCTACGACGAAGAAGGACGCCTCACCTTAAACGGCGCCTTAAGCCAAGGCATGGGCCAGTCCTTAGGGCGGGTGATCACCACGGTGATTGAACGCAATTTGAGCGTGTCCCCGACCCTGACGGTAGCCCCCGGCTTTCTCTTCAACGTCACCTTAACCCAAGACATCTACTTTGATGGCCCGTATCGCGGTTACGACTACGAGCAACAACCGAACTTCGGTTTTTAGGAGGTTCCTATGTTAGCTATTGAGACTCCGCTTGCGCCCGCCCCTGCGCTCCTACCTGAGCCCCTGCGCCTTAACACCACCCTACCGCTGATTAAGGCACAGGTAGCACCTCAGCCTACTGAGGCTCCAGCGCTCCCGAGCACGCCTGCCAGCCCGGCTCAGCCTTGGCAATTGCACACCCCCAGCGGCGTACCCCTTAAGCTGCTCTTAGAGCTCTATCCGCGCAGCTACCGCAGCTATGATCCGCTGGCGGGGGTGCGCCCAGCCTTGGCTCTGGTGGCGGGCCTAGCCCCAGAGTATAAGATGTACCCTAACTACATCGATTTCTACATCAAGGCCGCCGCCTTTGTGCGCGCCCAGGCCCACGTGCTCTTTGCCCAGCCACCTTGTCCTGACTTTGACTTTCTGCAGGAGTGCACCCAGCAGGTTAAGCTGTACCAAGCCCAGTTAGGCAAAGTTGCCAGCAATTGGCTCGATCAGTTTGGCCCAGAGGTACACGCCTGCCTCCAGCGCAATCCAGCCGCGCATTTGCTCATCTTGGCTCACTTGCAATGGCAGCAAGGCTTAAAGCGCAAAAGTCGGGGGCATCAGAACAGCCCGCGCGCCTTAGGCCAGCCCCATGAAGCCCCATGGGCGCTGCATGCCTGCTTAGGCCTGCCTTTACTTAAGGCCGCTGAAACGCAGCACTCAGGACCTCTTCTGACCTCGCCGCTCGTGCGGGTTCAGCTCAAGGCCTTAAGCTCCACCTACCTGCGCCTGGAGCACTGCCTTAATTTCATTGACGTCAATGAATTACCGCAGCCCATCGTCACCGGAGTTAACCGCTTCAGCCGCCTGAGCAATTACACCCTGCTGCACTATCAGATCCCAGACGTGATTGAGACTGAGCTTGAGCCTTTCTCCCAGCACTTAGCGCAGCTGAAAAGAGCGCTCGAGCTCAAGGGCCCCAAGCTCTGGCCGATCAACGCCGATCGCGCTTGGAGTAGCGTCCTGATCCAGCGGCGCCTGGTGCTGCAGTGTTACGACATGTGCATGGCGGTCTACGCCCTGCGCCACCCCGAAAGCATTATTGCGCACAGCGTGCTACGTACCACCGTGGCCCTGAAGCAATACGGCTTTAATGTCGTGAGCGCCTACCCTGAGCTCACCGCGCGCGATACCCCTGAGAACAATAAATCCTGCAGCAAGCGCATTTTGGGGGCCTTGGTGCCTAACACCGTCTTGGACTTATTGGCGCTCTCGAGCTACGTCCACGCCCAAGATTGTCACGACGCCCTGCTGCGCAATACGCCGTTCACCTACAAGCTGCGCAGCTGGGACGAGGCCGTACTTGACATTTAACCTAAGGAGTACTTCATGAAGCGTCTGTGTTTAGCGCTGCTACTGTGCGCCCTGGCCCTGCCGGGCGCTGCCTTCCCGGTCTTTGATGCGGCTGCCTTGACCGAGAACATCCTGCACCGCATCTTGTATCTCGATCAATGGGCCCGTGACAACTTAGCCCAAGCCGACCAATTAAGCTCGCTTAATGTCGGTAACGACATCGCCCAAGGCACTCAGAACCTGATGGATCAGAACTATGCCATGGACTTTAAGGGCACCTGGGAGCAAATCAACGCGCTCCAAGAGGATTCCCTGGTGCTCTTGCATGCCACCAAGTCCGCGTGGGAGGAATTTGGTTCAGTGGGGCAATACCTCTCATCCTTTTATAAGGCTAACGCTTGGGAGGAGTGCTTTAACTCCGGTACGCGCTGCACCTTTGCCCAAGTAGTCAAAAAGCTCGATGACGAAGCGATCGAGCAAGCCCTTACGGCCTATCGCCATGCTGAAGCCATGAGTGCGCGCCTTGAGCACCAAGTGCAGGAACTGCAAAGCTTAAGTCGCGAAAGCCAAGACTCCACCAGCGCCGCCGGGACCTTGGATGCCTTAAGCAAGATCAACGGCTCCGTGGCCTCATCCTTAGTTGATCTCAATTCCCAAGTAGCCCTGATGACTCGGCTGCAAAGCCATGAAATCGCCCGTGCCAATAGCCAAAAGCGCAGCAGTGCCGCGCGCGATGAAGCGCTGCTTAAAACCAGCCCAGTACGTCAGCGGGGGCTGCCTGCGTTCTTACCGGAAATTGAGTATCGCTGGCCTTACTAACCATCACGGAGGTGTGTGATGCGTCCTGTCATCTTTCTGCTCTTATGCTGGGCCGCAAGCTGGGCCAGCGCCCAGGCTGCGGAAGTGCAACCGGTCTTCACTATGGACTACGTGGTTGAGCTCTATCGCTATGAATTTGCCCAGATTCAAACGCGCGTCATCAACTTTTGCCGCGACCTGCTCTTTTACCTCGCATCCTTTGCCTTTGTCACCACGGGCATCAAGCTCATCTTGCTCCAAGGAGAAATCAAGCTCTTTTGCTACAACATGGTACGCCTGATGTTCACGGTGGGCGCGGTCTACTTTCTCATCTTCAATGGCCCGGCCATTTCGACCGATATCGTCAATTCCTTAATTAGCCTGGCACTTGACCACCCCATCGCTGGCAGCGGCGAAAAATTTGATGGGGTCAGCCAGCTCTTCGTCATCTCAGACTTTTTAGCGCAAAGCGAATTGCTGCGCAATTTAGTCGAGCCCGACCTAGGCATCAGCACCGCCTCGCTCATGGCTCTACTCAGCTTTATCTTGATTCACGGCTTGGTGGCGCTTTTGACCGTCATCTTTGCCGTGACCTATCTCAACGCCTACTTCAATGCGGTGTGCGGTGTCTTAGTGGTGGTACTGGGTGTGTTTGGCTTCACCCGCTCCATTTCCCTGCACTACCTCTTTCACACCCTAGCCTACGGTCTCAAGCTCTTTACCTTGTGCCTGATCTATACCATTGGTACGCGCGTCTTAAATGGCATCTTCACCGATCTCAATGCGATCAATGAGGCCAATGCCACCATCAGTTTGCAGTACTTGGGGCTCTTGCTCTCGGTGATGTTCTTGATTGTGGGCCTGGCGGTAAGCATGCCCAATATGGTGGCAAGCCTAGTCAGCAACACCTGCACTACCCACTCGACCAACCTCTACCCAAGCCTGCGCACTTTCTTAAGAGCCTAACTTACAACAAACGTAATCATAAGGAGAAGATGTGAATCCCAATCCGATCCCAGACGCCCTGAGCGCCACGACCCCAGCGCAAGCGCCCGAACTTGCGCCAACCGACTTACCACCTAAGGACAGCATCGATACGAAGCCTGCCTCAACTAATGAGCTGGCCTCAACTGATGAGCTGGCCTTAACGCGGGCAATGCGCCGTAAGCTCCACAAGCTCAAGTGCCAAGGTCACGCGACCCATGGCGCCGCAGCTCGTTACTATCCGGTAAGCGCCGGGCGCGAAGCCGTCCCGCAGCCAACTGAAGCTGAGCGCGAAAAGGTCTTCAGCTTCGTTCCATCCTCCGCCAGCCAAGTCAACTACTTAGTCAAGTGCATGCGCTCAGAGCGCGTCCAAGAAGTCACCGACGAACAGGGCAAGATCACGCGCATTGTGTTCAAGCCTGCCACGCGCGATGAGGCCTTGCTTTTGACCTTGCAGGTCGAAGTTCTCAAGCCTGCTAAGCGCGAGGACTATGTCGATCAGCTGCTTAACTACTTTATGGCCCCTAACGGCTTAGGCCGCGAGGATCATCAGCGCACGCGCGTTCTCTTAGAGCGCATGACTCCGCGCCACATTCTGGACTTGGCGCACAACTATAAGTTGCAGGTTTGGCAGGACTTCATTGCCGAAGCCAATGAGGCTTGGACCGATCCGGTAAAAGCTCAACTTGCCCTCTACGAGGGTGAGGTGCCAGCGCGCCCTAAGGTCAAGGATGCCAACGACTGCATTGCCGCCTTAAGCGAGCGCTGCGCCTTGCTCCCTGAGCCATTTCGTCTGGTGCTCAAGGATCTCATCAGGATCTTGAGCGACTGCCAATCGAGCAAGCTCCACGACTGCATGGAAATGGTGAAAGGGCTGCTCACGCTGAGCTCAAAAGATCTGATCGCTGCGCTCATTGAGCTGGGCCAGCATATGATTCAAGAGGCAGGCATTGATTTCCTGATTCATCCAAAGGAGTTCGAGGCCGCCGGTGGCGATCTGCGCAAGCGCCTGCAAGCGCTCATGATCGTCCCTAAGACCAAGAAGTCAACGCTGAAGAAGGTTGCGTTAAAGCAGAGTGCGGATAAGAATGCCAGCGCTAAGCGTAATGCCGCCCAGGCTAATCGTAATGCCGCCCAGGCTAAGCGCGCAGCCCCGCAGGCTCAAGCCACACCGCAGACTCAGGCCGCACCTCAGCAAACGACTCCGAACGTTGCTGCACAGACACCAGTCACTACCGAGCTGTCGTCGACCACTACCGACCTGACGCCAGTTGCCACTGAGCTGAAGCCAGTCGCCTCCAAGCTTAACCTCGAGGCTGCTGCTTCGAACGATGCTTTGGACGCTGATGCTGAAGCCGCAGCTGAAAGCGCAGTCCTCAGTAAGACTCCAGACGGTACTGAGTTTAACCCTCAGGCTCAGGCTGCCCCACAGCAAGTAACGTCGAACGAAGCTGCGCAGACGCCAGTCACTACCGAGCTGTCGTCGACCGCTGCCGACCTGACGCCGACTACCACCGAGCTTAACCTCGAGACTGTTGCTTCGGACGATGCTTTGGGCGCTGATGCTGAAGCCGCTGCTGACAGCGCAGTCCTCAGTGAGGCTCCAGACGGCACTGAGTTTAACCCTCAGGCTCCGGCTGCACCGCAGCAAGCAACGTCGAACGCAGCTGCGCAGACGCCAGTCACTACCGAGCTGTTGTCGACCGCAACCGACCTGACGTCGGCTACCACCGAGCTTAACCTCGAGACTGTTGCTTCGGACGATGCTTTGGGCGCTGATGCTGAAGCCGCTGCTGACAGCGCAGTCCTCAGTGAGGCTTCAGTAGGCACCAAGGGTGATCCTCAGGCTCCCGCTGACGCTCAGAGCACACCATCGGCTCAGGCTGCCAACGCATGGAATGATCCTAATCAGAAGTGGGTGGTGGACCCTAATGGGCGCTACCAAGTGGCCATCGATGACTCCTTGCTGCGCGACCGTGAGGCCGCAAGGGCTGAGTTAGCACAGCGCCGAGCGCTCAAGCAAAAGGAGTCGCGCCGCAAGCACAACAAGGAAGTCCGCAAGCAGCGCAAGGCCGCACGTAACCGCAAGTAGGATTGAGTCCCACTTGCCCCAGGCTCAAACTGAGCGTTGGATCCGCGCTTAGTTTGGGCTACGTAGCCACAATGGGACGACCACTTCACCCCGCGCGAACATCACAGATCTCTTTGCTTAAGAGGCTAATTTGGCGCTATGATTTCACCAATTCGTGCGATAAAAAACGATTGAGCGATTTCGTAACAGGTACTGGGGGAGCTTTACCTCAAAGGCAAGGCTCAGAGCCAACCCCAGATTAGCATCAATGGAGACAAGCTATGCGTATGTACGACCCGCCACATCCAGGACTAGTGCTTGCTGAAAGCTTCGACGAAAACTTTACCGTTGCGGATGCCGCGCTCAAAATGGGGGTTCCGGAACAAAACCTAACCGACATCATATCTGGCAAAGCCCCGATCACCCCAGAAATAGCCCTCCTATTGGCAGGCATTTTTCCTGGAGAAACTCCAGAATTATGGATCAGCATGCAAGCCGAATACGACGCCTGGCAAGCCAATCATAACCGGCAATGGCAAATGCAGGTGCTCAAAAAGCACAATCTTGATCCGAGCTTCATGGATGGCTTCCTCGCCGTCCAGCAAGGCCTTCAACCCTAGCTAAAACCCGCCCCACTAGGCCGCCCCACAGCATACCGAGCGGCCTAAGTTTTATGGCGAGCGTGCTGCGCCCAGCCTTCATTGCACTGATATCCCAGTTCCTATCACGATTATGCGCACCAAATAGCTCAATTTAGTTGAGTAAAGTTGGATCCCAGTTGCGCACAGCCGGTATCTTAAGCCCCCAAATGGGCTTATACTTAGCATAGGACGCTCACTTATCACATGCTTAGGCTGAGCTCCGCCGGGGTCAGATCATCTGCTCAATTAGGATCAGAGATTGTCCACCAGTAGGTTACCGCCCCTGATGCTCAACCTCCCGCCGCCTAAAAGTCCAAGATTTCTGATTGGCTCTTGCTCACATCGGAGGCAGCGCGCCTTTTAGGGTGGCGCTGATTTTCATGAACTGGAAAGTGGTCTTAGCCATCATGACTTGCAACGTCGTATTGATGTCGGCAAGTTACACCATGCTTATTCCTTTCTTACCCCTGTATCTGCGCAATGATTTAGGTGCTGATCCTGAGACCTTAAATCTGTGGACGGGTGCCATCTTCGCTATTTCCTTTGCTGTGTGCGCCATTATGGCGCCGATCTGGGGCAAGATGTCGGACTCCAAGGGCAAGAAACTGATGTTAATCAGATCCAGTTCCTTGATTGCCCTGACCTACTTCTGTGGCTCGATTGTCCAAACGCCCCTCCAGCTTTTCTTAGTACGCATTCTCCAAGGCTTTGCCGCAGGTCTATGGCCTGCTTCCTTGGCCTTGACCTCTGCCTACACCCCGAAAAATAAAATCGGTATCTGCATGGGCGTGATGCAAAGCGCCAACATCTGCGGCGGTATCTTAGGACCACTCTTTGGCGGTGTCTTGGCCGAAGCCTTTGGTATTCGTACCTCTTTTGTCATTGCCGCCTGCGCCTTGCTCGCTATTACCTTGGTGACTATCTTCTTCATCAAGGAGCCACCTAAGAGCGATGCCGACAAAAAGGCTCCTCCGGCTTCCTATCGTGAGCTGATGAAGCGTGATGGCATCTTAATTCTGCTGTTAGCTACCGGCCTGACCAATATGGTCATCCTGCTCTTGCAGCCAATCATGACCTTGTACATCGGCGTGCTGCGTGGCACCGAAGAAAATCTGATGATGATTTCAGGTTTGGTCTTCTCGCTTTCAGGTATTGCCGGTGCTATTGCTGCGCCAATCTGGGGGCGTCAAGGTCAGATCAAGGGCTTCTACAAGACCTTGGTGATTGCGCTATCAGCCGCTGGTATCTTGATCGCATGCCAATTTATCCCAAGCTCCTTAGTTCCATTTGCGATCTTGCAGTTCTGCGTCGGACTTGGCTTCTCAGGCATCTTCCCATCGGCTAACGCCATGGTAATCAATCTGACCAGCCCAATCGAGCGTGGCTCCGCCTTTGGCATGATGTTCTCTGCCCAGCAAATCGGTGGTGCGATTGGCCCTATCATTGGCGGTGTTATCGCAACCTTTATCCATCTGTCCTATATCTTCTTGCTCTCAGGCCTGACCTTGGTGGCTATCGCCTTCATGGTCTACCTCAAGGCTCCAGCATCAATGCGCGCCAAGCCGCAAGAAGTGGCCAAGGATCGTCCAGCCCAAGATGTTATTGACAGCTTGAAGCGTGAAGCTGCGGCCGAAATCAAGGCCGAAATGGAGGCCAAGGAGCGCGAGCAAGTTAAGTAGCGCCCACCCCAATCCTAAGCTCAGCTGTGCTGTTCCAACCAGCCGCCCGGCTGAGCCGGGTTACTGCTGCGCCCCATGAAAAAACGGCATCCCCTCGTTGCGAGAGTATGCCGTTTTTTTCATTTTTGATTTTTTGTTGTGCGGCTTAGAGCTTGAGCAGGCTCTCAGCTAAGATTGGGAAGGCACAACCGGCCTTAGGGCTGACATCATCTGGCTGGATGTGGAAGCCTGTAGCAAAGCGCTCACGCTTCCACTGGCTACGCTGGAACAGCGTGATAAAGCGCGCGACAAAGCGCTCGATATCCGCTGCGCTTAAGTCCTGTAAGTGCGGATAGTCCTGCAAGACGCGCTTGGCTTGTAAGTCCTCAACTAAGCTTGCTACCAATGCCTTAGGCAGCATGCCGGTGAGGAAGAGACGGCGAATCTCGTCTAACAGTGGATATGGCATCAGATCCTTTTCATCGGTCTGCTCACCACCTGGACGCAGCTCCGCCGTTGGCTCTTGAGCGACCACGTACTTCATACCCTCAAGGCAAACGTGGGTGCGATTGTTAGCACCAAAGAGGGCCACACCTTCCTCGGCGATATGACGATTGATCTTTAAGATCGTGCTCTTATCGATGCCCGCAATCGGCGAAAGGCCACCGGCGGTATCACCGTCCATGGTGCAATAACCTACTGCCGCCTCCGAGAGGTTCGAGGTAGCAATCAAGAGCATGCCCTTGTGGTTGGCTAAGAGCCAAATGCTCGGCAGACGCGAACGCGCCTGAATGTTTTGCAGGGCGATATCGTCCTTATCCCAAGTGAGCTCATAGCCTAAGGCATTGCTGACGGTATCGACATAGTCCTTGACCGCTGGAGCAATCGACCACTGATAGAAGGTCGCACCCACGCTGGCTGCCATCTCAGTGGCGGCAGTACGAGTGACCGAGCCCGAGTAATCAGAGGCTTGGTAAGCGCACACTAAGAGCTGCGGCATAACCTCGGCCTTGAGCACGGCAATCATGCCGTCGATTTGCTCTTGCGTCAGCTCCATCCCCGCTTGCTCGCCGCTTAAAATCTGGCCGTCACGCCATGGGCCTAAGTAACCGCCGGTTAAGGCGCCGATCTTGGTGTCAAGCGCGGCCTTGTCGCAGGCAATACCTAAGTCGGTGAGCATCTGGCCATAGGCGACCACACCTAAATCTAACAGGCTGTAGAGCTGGCTTAAAGCCACGCAAGTAGCGCACAGTGCACTGTCTGCACCGCCTGATAAGGACAGGGTATAGCCCTTGGAGTGGGTCTTAACCATCCAATCGCGCAGGCCTAAGGCCACCGCCTTGAGCTCAGCATCAAAAACCGCTAACTGATGCGGATCGGCACTGCACCCTAAGTCGACGTAGCTGTACGGGGCAAAGCTAAATTGAGTCGAGGTGGCACTAAGGGAACCGGCACTAAAAATTTGGCAGCGTCCATCGTAGATTAAGGAGCCACCCTCACAGCCTAAATTGTTGATGGTGATAACTGGCAGGCCCGTCAGACGCGATAAATCAGCGGCATCTTGGTCACCGCGATAGCTTGCTGGGCTTTCAAAGGCGTGCACCGATGGCATCACAATAAAGGCGTAATCAGCGCAATTAGCCCCGATGTAGCGCCCTAACTCTTCTAAAGCAGCTAAGCCCGAGAGCTCACCTAAAGCCAAGTGGGTGCTATCGTAGAATGGCAGCACTAAGAACTTGCTCTCATCCACAACTACGGTATGGCTATCGACGATCTGACCTAAGGTCAGCGCATCGCGCTCAGCCCCTAACAAACCGTAAGTACCGTGGCTTAGGGCAAAGGCCCCGCCCAGCGCACTCATGGCCGTGGCGGCGCAGTTTTTAGCCACGCTATCGGTGACAGCGGTGCTGATGCTCGGCAGACGCAGCAGCCCACGTTGTGGCTTGTGACCGTGGCGCAAGATGGCGTAATCACTCACGCAGCCCCCAGCCACACCGGCGGCGGGTAAACCCAAGCCTAAGACAAAGTCCTCCGGCAATTGGGCCGCAAGCTGCTCTAAGTTCAAGCTCTCTAATAAGTGCGGATGGGCTAGCATCATGCCGCCCTCAACGCCCGTGGCACTGAGCTCGCCGGTAAAGAGCGCCTTTTTGCCCTGGGCCTTAGCTTGACGCGCCAGCGCGACAATGGTCCCGAGGTTGGACTCTAAGCCAAAAGTCTTAGTATTAAGGCCCATTGCGGCCACATCATTGATGCTAAGCTTCATCCAAAAACTCCCAAAAACAGTAACGCGCACGCGCGCTTTGAGCATCACTATAGACTATTTTGCGGTGATGATTGTGCCTGCGCCATGACTGAGCCCCCCAAGCCGACTTTCAACCAGCCTGCCACCGCACAGTGCACTTTTGCGCCAAAACACACAGGGCACGGGATAAAGCACGGGATTTTGTGGAGCACAAAACCGCCCGTTAAGGTTATGGATCAAAAGCTAATTTTGCGCCAGCGCCCGCCCCATGCGGCCTGAGCGTAAACGTTTGCAAAGCTTGCACTGATTGGGGATCTGATTGGGCATTTTGCCCGCATAAAACCATGAAAAAGGGCTAAATTAAGGCTTGATTTTGGCTCACACAGTGTCAAAATAAGCATTCTTCTCAGGATTTGGTTTGAGCCAAATTTGCGTGTACTCAGCACCGTAAGTCCCGCTGTTCAAACGGCAGCGTGGCGCTGAGTTAGATCAGTTAGTTGAGCCAAAACAGCACATTGTGCCCGTGCCCATGAGAGCCAATAAACTTGCTCTGGTGGGGGTCACGCGCCTTGTTCCAGTGACAGCAGGAACAGCGCGGGATAGTATTGGCATAGGAGATCACTTTGGAGCAATTTGTCATTTCTCAAGGCCACTGCAACAAGCTCGGTGCGACCATCGAAGAAGGTGGTGTCAACTTCGCTATCTATTGCCCCGCCGCCTCGATTATCGAACTGCTCCTCTTCAAGGACGTCGATGATGCCAATCCGACTGTGATTCCACTGTCGAGCCAGATCTACCGTTCCATTTACTATTGGCACGTCTTTGTCCATGGCGTCAAAGCCGGTCAAGTCTACGCTTGGCGTGTGCGTGAGGCCATTCGCACCTACAAGTCCTCAAGCCAGCACGTGGAAGTGGGCAAGGTCTTATTAGACCCATACGGTAAGCGCGTCTTGTTCCCTAAGGCCTATCAGCGCATGCAAGGCAATGACGAAGCAGAGAATATGGCCACTGCCGCCCGCTCGGTCGTCATCGACACCTCGACCTACGATTGGGGTCTTGATTGCTACCCACGCCACCCATTAAACCGCACCATCATCTATGAGATGCACGTCAAGGGCTTCACCGCCAATAAGAACTCAGGGGTGGCCGATGACATTCGCGGTACCTATCGCGGCCTGATTGAGAAGATTCCATACTTAGTGGATCTGGGTATCACGGCCGTTGAGCTCTTACCGGTCTATCAATACGATAAGTACGACGCGCTGCCGGGCAAGTTCAACTACTGGGGCTACTGCCCAATGAGCTTCTTTGCCGTGCACGAAGCCTACTCCTCTGACCAATCAATCATGGGCCCATTAGATGAGTTCCGTGATATGGTCAAGGCGCTGCACCGCAACGGCATTGAAGTTATCTTGGACGTGGTGTACAACCACACCTCCGAAGGTAACGCCCAAGGCCCATGCTATTGCTTCAAGGGTTTAGATAAGCGCACCTACTACATCATGAATGACCAAGGCGATTACTACAACTACTCTGGTTGCGGTAACACCTTAAACGCCAACAACGCAGTGGTACGCGCCTTAATCCTCGACTCCTTAATCTTCTGGAAGGAGGAGATGCACGTCGACGGCTTCCGCTTTGATCTGGCCTCGATCTTAGCCCGTGACGCCAATGGCACTCCGCTCATGAATGCCCCAGCGCTGCTTGATATCGACCGCAACTGCCGCTTGGCCGATGCCAAGATCATCGCCGAGCCTTGGGATGCCGGTGGCCTCTATCAGCTGGGCAATATCGCAGGTTCCAAGTGGCGTGAGTGGAATGGTCAATTCCGCGATGACGTCCGCTCCTTTATCCGTGGCGACTCCCACTCGCTCAAGAAGTTTGTGCTGCGCTTAATCGGTTCGCCAGACATCTACAACGAGCGTGAGATCGACCCACAAAAGAGCATCAACTTCATTACCTGTCACGACGGTTTCACCCTGCATGACCTGGTAACCTACGCCTATCGCCACAACCTCGACAATGGCGAGATGGGCCGTGACGGCAATGACAACAACTACTCGGCCAACTACGGCATTGAGGGCGAGACCGACAACGAGAGCTTAAACCGTCTGCGTCTGCGTCAGTGCAAGAATATGATGGCCTTGACCATCTTATCGATGGGTACCCCGATGATCTTAATGGGTGACGAAATCTTGCGCACCCAAAAGGGCAACAACAACGCCTACTGCCAGGACAATGAGCTGAGCTATATGAACTGGGAATTAACCCCAGAACAAGAGGACATGCTCAACTTCACCCGCCAGATGATCCGTCGCCGTACCATGCGTACCAGAAGCTCCGCGACCCATCGCCGTAAGTCCTACACCATGCTCGATCGCGTCTTGCGCAGCACCAAGCTGCAATGGCACGGCGTACGACCATTCCAGCCTGATTGGTCGGACCAAAGCCACACTATTGGTGTGCTCGCCTATTGGGGTCAATACCAGATTTACGCTTACGTCTTCGTCAACGCCTTCTGGGAAGATCTGCAAATCGAGCTGCCACCACTGCCGCGCAATGCTAAGAGCCAATGGAGTCTTTTAGTTAACACCGCCGACGAGACCCCACAGGATGTCACCAACATCTTTGCCATGCCAAAGTATGGCCCAGGCAGCATCTTAAACATCGAGGCCCGCTCCCTCATTATCTTGGTCAGCCCAGCCTTCTAAGCTCGGCCCAGCCAAGTAAACTTGGAGCAAGCTCCCAAGACGGCCCGCCCAGCCTGTGCTGCGGCGGGCCGTCGCGTCTTAGAGCTAAAGCTGAAAGTCATGAGCTGAAGCTGTGAGCTTGAGCGCGCTCACACTATGCGGCTTTGCGGGGCGCTACGCCTTTTTTGGGCGCGGGCCCGTGCTAGAATGAGCCGTTGTTATTTTCTGTCGAGGATTTCTGCCGTGGACTTTAAGCCCGTACCCCCTGATGGCAAGGTATATGACCTGCGCAACCAAGGTAAAGTTAAGACTACTGAGGAGGTCGAGCAAGAAAAAAAGGAACGGCACGAAAAGATGCGCCGCAACCTGCGCTTAGTCGCGATCGTCTTAGCGATCTATTATTTTGCTAGTGCGGGCTACTCGTGGTACCAAGAGTCGCAATTAGAGCAAGGTGCGATCGTCGCTCAGAATATGGCCAATCCTTTAGCCAACCCACAGGATTTTCGTAACACCTTCAACAGCTTAATCAACGCCGCTGATACTTCCCTGCCTACGGCTAACGCTAACGACACCCCAGAGGGCTTCATTGCCGTGCTCTCCACTGCAGTCGAAATGCAGGGTTACGCTAAGCCTAACTCCAAGGAATTACAAAGCGTCCAAATTCAAACACGCTACCCTGACGCCTTCCCACCTGAGAGCTTGGTTGCCTTTGAGAACTTCATCTTAGCCTGTGAGCGCATGGCCGATCCTAACGCGACCATGGAGCGCGCCCATGAGGTTATGAACAATTTCGGCCTGGTTCCAGCCTTAGACGCCAACCCTGACGACAAGAACTTTGAACCGACCGTGGTGCAATCGGCCCACTTTGAGTACCGCACCACCTTTAACGCAGGTCCAATCGATGAGCTGACCTTGGTCGCCACGCCAATCATCAACTTGATGAGTGTGCCGCAAGGCGATGTCCCGGCACTTGAATCTGCTTCGAGCCTAGAGACAGGCAGCACGGACGTACCTGCCGTAACTGATGTGACTGCGGCCAATGGCGATGTGCCTGCGCTCTAATGCTTTAGGATTTTGCTCAGTTTTTTTTCTTTTTTGGAGGCGGCGCTCAGCCATGTAAGCTTGGCGCCGGTTTTAGATGAAAGTTGGTATTCTCGCTGCTGGCGGTATCGCCAAGACCATGGCTCGTACTTTAAACGACCTCAAGCATCCCGAGATTGAGCTCTACGCTGTCGGCTCGCGCTCCCAAGAGCGTGCGGACGCCTTTGCCCAGGAATTTGGCGTACCTAAGGCCTATGGCTCGTACGAGGCCTTAGTGGCCGATCCTGAGGTTGACCTCATTTACATTGCCTCCCCACACTCCGAGCACCATATCCACGCTAAGCTCTGCCTTGACCATAAGAAGGCTATCTTGGTTGAGAAGGCCTTTACCGCCAATGAGCAGATGGCCCGTGAAGTCTTAGACTACGGCAAGGCCCAAAACACCTTGGTCACCGAGGCTATTTGGACGCGCTATATGCCATCGCGTGCCATCATTATGGAAGCGATTAATGCAGGTAATATCGGCACTCCATACTCGATTCAGGCAAACTTAGGCTACCCAATTTGCTTAAAGGAGCGCATTGTGCGCCCTGAGCTTGCAGGCGGGGCCTTACTTGACTTAGGTGTGTACCCAATCAACTTTGCTATGATGTTCTTTGGCCATGACATCAAGGAAGTTAAGGGTGTCTGCGTCAAGGGCCCAAGCGGCGTAGACCTGTTAGATAACATCTGCCTCATCTTCAAGGACGGCAAGATGGCCTCGCTGCATGCTACGGCAATGGGACCTGCCAACCGCATCGGTATCATCATGGGTTCTGAGGGCTATATCGAGGTCCAAAACATCAACAACCCTGAGAAGGTTAAGATCTTCAACAAGGATCACCAGCTGATGGAAGAGCTGCCGCTGCCCCAGCAGGTCACCGGCTACGAGTACCAAGTTATCTCGTGCCTGCATGCCTTAAAGGAAGGCCGTCTGGAGTGCCCAGAGATGCCTCACCAGCACACCTTAGACGTCATGCATGTCATGGATGCCTTAAGAAAGCAATGGGACATCAAGTACCCATTTGAATAGGCCGCCCGGCACACAGGCCGCCCAAGCGATCGACACAGCGGTCGGTCAAGAGGCGGCCTGGGCCGTAAGCTTAAAGTGCTTACTTAACACAAAGCCCTCCAAATGGAGGGCTTTGTGTTAATGACGCACCGCTTTAGGAGCTTAGAGTAATTGCTTACCTGCCACGTACACCGCACAGTGACATGGGCGCACCTGCTCTGAGGTAATCAGCTCGCCTAAGCTGTCGCAGCTGATGGAACCTGAGAGCGGATTCTTGATCGAATCGACATGACCTTTAATCGTAGCCTCGATCTCAGAGTACTCAAAGGCGCGATCTGCATGCTCCATCGTGCAGTTGATCAGCTTTAAGTTCTTGCAATAGCACAGCGGCTGTAAGCTCTTGATATGGCAGTTGATCAGGGTCAGACCATCGGAGTACCAAGCAAAGTACTCAGTGCTAATCGTGCAGTTCTTGACCGTGACATTCTTCGCGTGCCACAGCAAGTCCTTAGTCTCGATCGTGCTGTCCTCAATCACGGCATTTTCTACGTACTGGAAGGCGTACTTGCCGGTAGCCTTGACGTTCTTTAAGGTGAGGTTCTTGGCCTCTAAGAACGTATAAACCGAGTTTAAGCGGCAGTCGGTCATAACGATGTCCGAGCTCTTCCAGCCAAACTCCTCCGAGTCGATATCGCAGCCGCGCATAATGATGTCGTGGCACTCACGGATATTCTTAACCGAGTGCAGAGTGCAATTCTCAATTAAGCCGTGCTCGTCGTACCACAGCGGGGCGCGCGTCTCTTCGTTGAAGGTGCAGCCGCGCATAATGAAATTGCGGTCATGCCACATGACATAGCGCATGGCAAAGGTGCTGTCTTCAACTAAGAAGTTGGAGCTCTCCTTGAGCGCCGACTCACCGTCGAGTGGACCGCCAAAATGGCACTTGGTGACCTTAAGGCCATCACTATGGTAGAGGGCACGCTCAGCATCAAAGGACTGACCTGACAGCTCCTGAGCAAAACTGGTAGGAGCCCATTTAGGTAATTGCTCGGTGGCTACTTCTGTTTGCATATCACGCTGTTCCTAAAAGATTGGCGTTATTGATTTACTGACGGGAATAAATTGCGGTGAGCCGCGTACCCGGCCCAGCTAAAACTAAGTCCAGACGGCTCACCGCAAGGGTTATACAGCATAGCGCTAATTGCGCTATTTGCTCTCACCGGGAGCAAATGCACCCTAGTGGTGCTTTGACCAAGGCCTGAACGCCTTGACCTCTAGCACCTTGCCCCCAGCCTGAACGCTTTACTGCTTGGCGTTCTTTAAGTATTGAGCTAAGACGTCTTGGGCGACCTTGCCTTCAGCGGCACCGATTTCCTTTTGCATGAAGTTAGCAAAGTCTTGCAGCTGCTCAAAAGACCAGCCGACATTGTGGGCAATGCGATAGTGCGAGTCTAATTGGGCTGGTGCAGGTAAGCTGGCTAAAGCAGCGATGGTGATGATCTCACGATCCTTAAAGGAGAGGACATCTACGGCAAAGATATCACCAAAGAGGTGTTCCTTGAGGTAGGTATCGATATTAGGGCTGAAGTCAAAGAGCGGGCCCTTAACTGGAGCGCCACTGGACTCAGTTTGGACCTTGGTGCCTAACTCACGGATGTCAGTGCCCTCTGGTAATGGAGTAGGCTCTGGGCCCATATTGAGGGTGACACCCTTTTGCTTATTTTCCTCGACGATGCCTAAAAGCACGCCTAAGGCGGTTAAGCTGCGTGGGAAGCCGCAATAAGCGTAGATATGCTCTAACCCGGCCTTGAGCTCATTGACGGTCATACCTTGGACTAAAGCCTGCTCTAAGGCAGCCTTAAGCTCAGTGGTCTTGCCTTGGGCGGCATAGGCGGCAACCTTGGCTAAGGCATACTCACGTACGCCCAGGGTGGTGGTGCTGGTGGTGGCAGCTAAAATCTGGTGCTCACCCATACCAGCCGAAACCGCGCCCTCACTTTCAGCAGCTAAGCACAGGCCCGCACTGCACGATACGGCTAACACAGCCAACTTCAAACCACAAAACTTCATATCCGCTCCTTACCTTAATTTTTTTAAGAGCTCAAGGCCACGCAAACGGAAATCTGACGCCTTGAGCGCATGACGTCATATTAGGGAAGTTAAGGTTAATCGCCCAGCGCCATTCTTCTCAAAGCCTTGCCTAAATTTATCGCACTATGCCATAGATTTTTCTTATGACATGAAATGTCAAAATAGAATTTGCTATGACAATGGCGCAAGACTAAATTAAACGCATGGCAAGCCCCGGTGCTTGCGCCCTTGTTATGGAGATTGACGCGATGTTAACCAAGCTTCGTTTTTCCTTATTAGCAGCTGCTGCTCTGACTATGTGCGCTAGCGCTGCTGATATCCGCCCAACTCAAGGCTCACCTGCAGGCGCGGGCATCGTTGACCCATCGATGGCTCCAGGACACACCCAGGTGATCGACGGCTTAACCTTGACCACCGATTGGGATAAGGTTTTTGCGCAAAGTGATGCCGTGGAGCATTCCAAGGTGGTATTCCACAATCGCTTCGGCATTAAGTTGGCAGCCGACCTCTACCTGCCAAAAAATCGTGACAGCAAGCTCCCAGCCATTGCGGTAAGCGGCCCATTTGGCGCAGTCAAGGAGCAAGTCTCCGGTCAATATGCGCAGAAGCTGGCCGAGCAAGGCTTTATTGCCCTGGCTTTTGACCCATCATTTACCGGTGAAAGTGGCGGTGAGGGCCGTTTTATGGCCTCGCCTGACTTTGGCACCGAGGACTTTAGTGCCGCAGTCGACTACCTCTCCAATCGCGACGATGTTGATGCCAATGCCATCGGTATCTTAGGTATCTGCGGCTGGGGTGGCTTTGCCGTTAACACCGCCGCCGTCGATACTCGCATCAAGGCCACCGTAGCCTCGACCATGTACGATATGACGCGTGTCACCGCCAAGGGCTATGATGATGCTGCCGACACTAAGGAAGCACGCGCCGCGATGCGTAAGGCTTTTAGTGAACAGCGCACCTTGGACTACAACGCACCTTTAGCCAAGCGTGCCGGAGGCGTACCAGCTGAGCTGCCAGAGGACGCTCCACAGTTTATGAAGGACTACCATGCCTTCTACAAAACCGAGCGTGGTTATCACCCTCGCTCCTTAGGTTCCAATGACGGCTGGCTCTTCACCAGCGCCTCAACCCTGCTCAATGCCCCAATTCTGCACTACGCCAATGAAATTGACAGTGCAGTCTTAATCGTCCACGGTGCTGATGCCCACTCGCGCTACATGGGCGAGGGCGCTTATCAGCAGCTGGTCGGTGACAACAAGCAGCTCATCATCGTCCCGAATGCGCGTCACACCGACCTCTACGACGACTTCACCAAGATTCCTATGGATGAGATCGTATCCTTCTACAACACTTACCTCAAGTAATTAGATCTCACTAACTATGCGGCAAGGCCTGAGCTCAACGAGCTTGGGCCTCTTCTATTTTCAGCCGCACACCACACGCTCTGAACACACGAGGCTCAATTTCATAGTCCGGACTCAGCGCCCGCAGCCTCACTACACTCAAATCCCAGCAGCAAACTGAGCTTAGGCATGGTGGCTAATCCCTAAGCAGCGAAGCGTAAATCCTGATACCAAGCGGGCTAAAGCTTGGTGATTTCGTAGTCGGCCCCGTTTATGACTTGATGCTGCGTTTCCGGCTCATCGTCCGATCCGTCGTCTGGCGTGGCATCCTCTGTTGTGCCGGGTGTTTGCAGTTGTGCTTGCAGCTGAGCGATACGCTCCTTAAGCTGAGCCTGCTGCTCCTTAAGCTTTTCCTGCTCTTGCTGAGCAGTAGCGATAGCTTGCTTAGTCGCCTCCAGCTCTTGAGTCAGTGCTTGCTCTTCTTGTTGAGCTGCCGCCAGCTGCGCCTTAAGCTCAGCTTCCTGCTGCGCTTGTCGCTGCTGCGATTGCTCTAACAGCAGCTCAAAGGAGCGGCAGACTACCCACTGGCCTTGGTGCACGATGCCTACTAAGAGGCGGCTGACACAATCACGGGGATCTTCCACCTCATAGTTGATGTTCAAGATGGGAGCTGTTACAAATTAAATTTTGCAACATTTTGGTGTCTCACATCCTAAAAGTAACTAAAAAGGTGATATGGTCTAGTGTTCATTGAACCAAAAGCTCATATGTAAGCGAAACTTTGGCTATATGGCAACTTCCACCCAAATTACTAGGATGATTGGTTGATTTTATATAATTACACCTTGTTTGAGGCTTATATAAGCCAATCTACTGATATTGTCTGCTTAGCTTATCACCTTTTTTGTTACTTTTAGGTCACATGAGGCGGTTCGACCTTATAGTAGTAGTCGTTCCGTGCTTTGCCTTTAGCCATATGAGACATCTTGGAACCA
>CALXOW010000029.1 GCA_944390115.1 uncultured Anaerobiospirillum sp. | reverse complement strand
GCAACGTACGATTGTGCGAAAGTAGGTCATCGCCAAGCTTAAATTTAGAAAAACGACCAAGGCCCGGAGCTCAAGCTCCGGGCCTTGGTCGTTTTTTCGTTCCTAAAAAGTTCATTTTGTCCCGAAAGTTGGGGAGATTTTTAAATAAAAATTTGGGGGTGAAACGGCCTTTTTCAGCGTTGTTCTACTTTTCGTTGTACCATGCTGTTAGAGCTTTTGAGGCGGCTTAAGCCTTTTGGGAGTAGGAACACTATGGAAGAAATTGAGCAGTTATGCCAAGACTGGTACCAAGTCGGTAATTATGAGGCCGTAATCGATACCGTTGAGATACTGCCCCTTGAATTGCAGAGTGCGACGTTGACGCATTTGCTGCAACTATCCCAAAAGCGGGTGCTAGCGTCCTTGTACGAGCAAATGACGGCGGTGATGGAAGCTATTAAGCCGCCGCTTGAGGAGTACCGCGCTGAGGAGCGTGCGGCCTTAGAGCAGCACATCACTCAGCATTACGGCCCTATTGCTACAGTGATCAGCTATGACAAGCCGCAAGACATCAAGGTTGATATCTGGGTGATTGAGCCTAGTGCCGAGCATCCTTTCTATACCTTGATTACCTGCGGTATGGGCGCGCATCAGATGGCGGTGAATCAGGAGCAGGCCGCGCAGCATTTGCAGCGCGCCGAGCTCATTATCACGCTGCCGTCAGACTGGAAGCTGAGCCCCAAGTTTCAGCAGTTTCAGCGCTGGTCGTGGCCGCTGTTAGTGCTCAAAGTCACCGCACGCATGGGTTTGAGCTCCGATTGGATTGTCGATCCGGGCTTTATCATCAACTACAACGGACCATTAGCCCATAACACCAGACTCTCAGGCTGGGTGGTACTGGGGCCTGATGCGATGAATATAGCTGCTCCGGTCTGCTCTTTACCTAATGGTGATAAGGTCAACTTCTACCAGCTCTTGCCTTTGTACCAAAATGAGGTCGAGTACGGCATCGAGCACACCGGCGAGGAGCTCATTGCCAAGCTGACTGAGGTTAGCCGGGTAGTGGACCTTACTCGTCCTAATGCACTTGAGCCTAAGGAGGAGTAAGTCTATGGCTGCTTTGCAATATGGTCAGGATACTGCGCCTGAAGAGCGCGCCTTGCACGAGGGGGCTAAGGTAACAGCACTCTATGCGCGCGTTGAGTATAAGGCTCTAAAGCACCATATCAAGCACACGTACCATGTCTCACCTCAGGTCTATCCTAGCGGCATGCCTATTGGTACTTCTGATAACTGTCCCGACCGCGCATGGGAGTTTTGGGTGCTCGAGCCAACCGCAGAGCGGCCTTATTACACTGTGCTGACGGTTGGTGTAGGCGCAGGTGATAGTCCTGAGTCGGAGCGTGTTGAGTTCATGTTGATGCTGCCAGAGGAATGGCAGCTTAGCCCTCAGGCTTTGCTGGAAGAGCGTTGGGCTTGGCCGTTTACGGTGTTGAACTTCCTTTCTTCCACTCCTGATGTCAATAGTCTAGCTCAAGACACGGCTCATCTCCGCGCCTGGCCACAGCGCTTTGCACCTGATACCGAGCAGTGTGCTCTCTTACTGTATGCGGCCGAAGATATCGATTACAGGCTGAAATCTTGCCCTTTGCCTGGGGGTAAAATCGTCCATTTTTACCAGGTCGTCCCGCTGTACCAAACAGAGTACGATTATGCGCAGGACTGCGGGATCGATAATCTGGCCGACTTGATGAGTGAGGCCGCGCTGTCGTTAGAGATCGATCCGCACCGGCGCTGCATTTATCCCGACTTAAGCGCAGATGAAGGCGCGTTAGCTGAGCCTGAGCTCAGCGCTGCCGACTTTGATGAACCTGAGTTGAGTCAAGTTGAGCTGCTCGCGCTTGCTCAGCAAAAGATGCGTGCCCAGCACCGCAATGAGCCAGGGGAAATTGAGCCCGCATTAGAGCACAAGCTTCTTTCATACGCGCCACGTGAGCAGGCCGCGATTGAGCAGCACATCAGGCGTAACTTTGGTGTGACCTCCTTTGTGGACGAATGTAGTTTGGTCAGTGAGATCGAGCTCAAAATCCATGTAATTGAACCGACCGAGTTCAATCCTTATTACCTTTTAGTGTCATCAGGTTTTGGCGCTTATTGTATGGATCTGCCCGAGGTCTTAGCAGATCTGGAGTGGGAGCGCACTGAGTTCGTGATGGTCTTACCACCTGATTGGATGGTGAGCGACGAGTACCGCGCAGATGAGCGTTGGTCTTGGCCTTTTTTCTTAATGCATGCGTTGGTCGCAATCACGCTGGAACAGCATGAGTTCATGATGATGGGAAAGGTGGTATCGCTTGGTCACAACTTGGCGGATAACACCCAGTTTTGTGGCTGTATGCTCGTTCCGGCCGATTGTGACCCGGTAATTGCCACGTTGGATGCTGGGGTGTGTCAGCTGCCTCAGGGTAAGAAGGTCAATTTCTACTTCTTGGCTCCGCTCTATCGCGATGAAATCGATTTTGTGAAGAAGTATGGTCCGGCTCAACTGCTAAGGGAGGTCGTCGAGCACGGTTTGGTGGTTGATTTGCACCGTCCGCATTTGTTGCATCAAGTCTCGCATCATCCAATCTCGCATCATCCAAACACCAATAAGATCAAGCGCCATCCTTCTAAGCGCGGTAAGAAGCAAGGCGGGCACAAAGGTCATGCCCGCCCTAAGCGTTATTAAGAGCTTGGTGGTGGCGTCTCTCAAGGCTTGGCGCTGCTACCGCCCTAATTCATTTCTGACTTTGCCCGTTTCGTTTTTTAAGGGGGTCCTATGAGTGAGAGCTATAGTGCTAAGCCACGTAGTTTGCTCGACATTATGACCAAGCGCACCGAAGATCCTTATCCTGAGGGTATGAGGACAGCGCTTGCCTTCTACTCACAGGACGATGATGTGCTCGTGCGTGAGCATATCAAGCGCTATTTTGGTAAGGCCATAAAGCAAGAGGGCATCTGCCACCCTGCGGTATTGGGGCAGATAGAGGTGCTTTTTATTGCTCCGAGCAAAAAGCGCCCTTATCTTACTCTGGTGACCCTTGGACTGGGTGCTTGTCGCATGCAAGTGCCTGCTAGGTATGCGGCCAAGCAATATGAACGAGCGGAGTTGGTGTTGTACCTGCCTTCTAATTGGAAGATAGCCAACAAGGATTGGGAGGCCAATCCTGATTGGTATTGGCCGATCAAGGTTTTGATTGATTTTGCCTTTAGGCCTACTCTTGAGAAACGCTGGTGGGGTCCGACGCCTTATATTGACTACAATCATCCGCTTGCGCGGAACACCGAACTTAAAAGTGTGGTGGCCTTACCTCCTGATGCTACGGTACTGGAATCACATGTGTGCGCGTTGTCTGGGGGTGAACAGGTGAACTTTTACCGCCTGCTACCGCTGTATGGCGTGGAACTGACTTATGGTCTGCTGTTTGGCTGGCTTAAGCTTATTGAGCTGTGGCGGAGCAAACTCAAGTTTAGCTTTAAGACGAAAATTCACCGACCTTGGCTCTTAACTTTGGAAGAGCTAAATGCTCTTAATCAAAAACCTGCTGATATTAAGATCTTAGTCAATACGTCTTACGTTGACTTTGGTGCGCTTCATGCTAAGTTCGCTAATTGCTACACCTTGGACCAGTACTTAGCAGTTAAAGGGCACATTAAGCATTATTTTGGTAGTGCTTTTAATACCCTTGATGTGCACAAGGCGCTTGATGTGTCTCCGGTCTCTATCGACCTAATTGCGCCAACTACGCAGCGTCCTTTCTATACCTTGGTCACAATTGGGTTGGGGGTACGACGCCAATATGTTCCTACCCGCTTTGAACAGTTAGACCTAGAGCGTATTGAGCTGGTGTTATTCCTACCCCCTGATTGGAAGCTGGATTACGAGCACCTTAACGATCAGTATTGGGGGTGGCCGGTGCGTTTGCTCTTTGCGTTGGTATCTGGAGCGCAAGATGCTGCCTTTCCATTTATGATTGGAGCATTAGTTGACACATCTGAGTTGCTCGATGTTCCTGATTACAGCACGGTTATGCTTTTTTCGGCCGATTCTGAGCCTAATTACATTGAGGCAGGAGCTGATTCTTGCTTCTTTGCTAATGCCGAGCGAGTTAACTTCCTTGCGGTGGTTCCACTGAGCAAGCGCGAGCTGCAATGTGCTTCAGAAATGAGTCCTGCTGCTTACTACGATCAGAGAATGCAATCAGACTTGTTCTTTAACCCCAAGCACTTAATGCAACGTATGTGCGATGGTGCCCAGCGCAAGCATGGCGGCGCACGGCATAAGAAGGGCGCACCGCGTAAGAGTGAAGGTACACCACGTAAGAGTGGGAACGCACCGCGTAAGGGTGAAGGTACACCACGTAAGAGTGGGAACGCTGCGCATAAGAGTGGGAACACATCACGTAAGAGTGATGGGCCACAGCGTAAAGCTGGGGCCAAACCGACCTTTACGCGCAAGCAGCGGAACCAATAAGGAGTTGTGATGAGTAAGCTGCCGACCTTTCGTTACCATCCTGATCCCGTGGCGACCGAGAGCATGGTCAAGCTCAAGAAGCCAGTGCTCTGTGCCTGTTGCGGTCAGCCAACCTCGGTGATTTATCGCGGCCCCTTTTACTGCGTAGGGTCACAACCCGTGCTGTGTCCTAATTGCATTGCCAGTGGCGCGGCGGCTCAGAAGTTCGATGGCTGCTTTCAGGATGAGACCAATGTTGAGGCTGGGGTCGAGGACCTTGATAAGCTCGATGAGCTCATTCACCGTACCCCTGGCTATAGTGGCTGGCAACAGGAGTTCTGGCGCAGCCACTGCCACGACTTTTGCGCCTTCTTAGGTTATGTCGGCGCCGATGAACTTAAGGAACGCGGTATTTTGGACGAGGTACTGGACGATCCTCGGTGGGATGATTACGAAAAAGAGGTGATCGCCACCTGCGTCAACGGCGGCAGCGCCCAGTGCTACTTATTTCGCTGCCTGCATTGCGGCAAGCACTTGGTCTGGTTTGATTACGATTGAGCCTGAGGCAGGTAATAGGTTAGGTCAAACTGTGGGTTCGGGGTCAGGCCTGCGGCTTCATAGAGCGCGGCTAGCTTGGCATTGTGCTTTAGGTGGTAGAGATAGACTTTTTTGAGCTTTCTTTGAGCGCATTCACGTTGGGTTAAGGCGATCAATTGCGGGAGTACTGAACGCACGGTGGTGCCCGGAATCTTGAACAGATGGGCCACATAGAGATCAAGACCATTGAGCTCAAAGTGCACCACCCCCGCTAAGCTACCATCGCTGGCTCGCAGCGCTAAGAGCTGACCTGCATTGATGTGCGCCCGCAAAGCCTCGCGCGTCGGCAATTGATGGCGCGTCACGTCAGGCAATTGCTGATGCAAAGCAGCCTCGACTAGATCCAGTTCCTCGGGGCGTACGTAGTCCAACTCGGAGCCGAGCGTGGTCGGCAAGATGCTGCGGTAGGTGAACGCCTCTTGCTCAGGATAGAAGCGGCTGAAGATGTCATGGAGGCGCGCGTAGTCATAATGAGGCCGATTGAGTAAGACGCAATAGGAGTGCTCAGGCTGCCACAGCTCATGCTCAGCGCAATAAGCTAAGAGCTGCGCTAAGCGCTGATAGTGGTCGCTCCCAGGCTTAAGCCAGGCGGGGGCGGCTGCGTCTTGAGGCAATGCTTTGATCGTGAACATCAGCCGCGCTAAAGGGGTGGCAAGTTCAGGAGCAGTGAGCAGAAATAAGTGATGAGCGCGGTCTTGGTATATGGTCGAGCAGCGTTCTGGCTTAAGAAAGAGCGGGCTGTTGCTCAGTGACTGCATGGTGCGGCTCCTTTTTTAGTAATGTGGGGGCAGCGTGTCCTCAGAGAGCGGGCGTACATGCTCTTGGGTGTCCATCAGCTGGGCTAAGACCTTGATTTGGCGCTCAGCCTTATCTAAACGCTGCGCCATATCTTCAAGCAGGTGATTATTTTCTTGCAGGGCGCCCTCCAGCCAAGCAATGCGCTCTTGCATCTTGATCAGGGTAGAGTCCAAATCATTCGGGGCCATAGTAATGTCCTTGGTTGTTAGATCCGGCGCTCATCGTATCACAGTGGACTATAGGCAAAGGCGCTATTTCGCGCTAAAGTGAGATAGCAGTTTTGTGCGGAGTGAGGGAGTAAATCATGAGTGCGCAGGAGCTGGTAGATATCGTTACGCGTGACGATGAGGTGATTAAGACTGTGCCGCGTCAGGTGATGCGGGCTGAGCATTTGCCGCATCGGGCATCGTACATTGTGGTGCTCGACGCGCGCGGCCGGGTGTTAGTGGAAGTGCGCACCTTAAGTAAGGACTATGCCCCAGGCCTGTTTGACGCATGCGTTGGGGGCGTGATGCAGTCAGGCGAGGATCCGGTGGTCAGCGCTGGGCGTGAGCTCTTTGAGGAAATCGGAGTTAAGCCCGAGCAAGTACATTTACAGTACTTGGGCAAGCAGATCATTCCTTACCAAAAGCGTAGCGAAAGCTTTGTCATGGCTTATCTGTTTATCGCTCAAGGCGACTTCATTAGCGTGCGCCAAAAAAGCGAGGTCAGCGGCATTATGTATCTGACCCCATCAGAACTGCGCTCCCTCAAGGCAAGCTACACCTATGACAGCGTGATTGCGTTTGAAGAAGCTCTCAAGCGTGCGACCGAACAAGGCTATCTCAATAGTGAGGAATAATCATGGCCCCAGTTATTATCAAAAAAGCTCAGGTGTCGGTGTCAAAACGTGCTGAGGCAGCAGCACCTCAGAAAGCCCCGGCTAAAAAAGCTAAGGCAACTGCGACCAAGAAGGCAGCGGCTAAGAAACCTGCTTTATCGATTGACGAGCTCTATCCGATACCGCCTGAGCAATTGGATGCTGACGGGCGCCCCATTGACCCATATCGCGTCAAGGACGAGCATGGTGATGGCTGGGAGTTTGACCAAGACATTAGAGACAATACCTTAGAGCAGCTGGGGATTCCTTCCTTGCTCATTCGCACGCGCTATCGCTCGGATGGCACCGGTCATTACTCCGTTAACACCTACGACAATTTCAGCACGGGCGCCGCTCCCGTGAGCAATGTCCGGGCGGTCGGTAAAATCGAAAACGATGATCCGGTCGGGCGCATCTTGTTTAAGCAGGAGTTCATCGAGGAGTATCCGCAGCTCAAAAAGGTTACAGTCTATCGTTTAGCCCCGCAGTTTATCCGCTACGTCGAGGCGCCGCTCACCAACAATTGTTACGAGCGTGAAGAAGCGATCCGCAAGGCGGCACAAAAAGCCAAGGCTGCCGCAACGCGCGCGGCCAAAAAGGCGGCAGCGGCCGAGGGCGCAGCTGAGACGGTCGCTCGTCCCCGATCCTAAAGAGCAGGTTCCGGCCCCTAAAACAGGCCACGCGCCGCTTGATGGCGCGGCGCGGGCGCGTATCCGCGTCGTCGGGATGCTGTGGCAACTGGTCACGCAAAGTAAGCTCTATCCTAGCCTTAAGGAGCATTGCGGCAGTGCGACGGCGCGGGCGCTCTTTGATCTTGCGTGCCTGTGCCTGCTTGACCCAGAGCGCTTTGCGGCACTGTTGCGAGCGCTGGGGCAGGGGACGGAGTTTTCAGGTGACTTTTGCTCGTATTTGACCGGCCAACGCTATGATTTAGCTGAGCTTAAGGCCTTGTTGGAGGCAATTAGCCCAGCAAGTCAGCATGCGGTCTATCGCGTGCTCACTAAGCATGGGCGCAGCGTGCTGCAGCGCATGAAGAGGCAGCACCGCTTTCCTCCAGGCAAGGTGTTTGCCTCCGGCTCCGATCCAATGCAGCCTGATTATGAGAAGGCGGCGCGCTTAATCTCACCTGCCATCGCTACCGGCATACCGGTGCCGTGCTTTTATGGGATTAAGCTGCCGCTGCAGCTTGAGGGCAAGGACGGATTAAAGCCGCTGTATCTGATGTCCTTGGCCTTAGACCCCGGTGGCGCGCCGTGCTATCAGTACCTCACCGCCACTTATCCTCTCAGCCTAACTTTAGCCGCGCAGCGCCAGCGCAATTTGAACGCAGCCTTAAAACAGGATCAAGTTATTGATTCTGACTGGCCTGAGCTTAAGCAAGTCTGTGAAGTCTTAGAGCGCACCGAGGTCAGTAGAGAGCAGGTGGTGGCAGCGCTCAAAGTGCAAAACCAGCCGCAAGCCTTACGCACAGCGCAAAACAGGCTGCAGAGGCCCCCCTTCTTCATCTTGGGCGTACCTTGGGGGATGCGTTTGAGCCACAAGATTGCAGCCTCGGAGAAAGTACGTCTAGAGCGTGGCTTAAAGCTCAGTAACCTCATTACCACAAATCAGATCAAGGCCGTAAGTTGGTCACTCGAGTTATGGCTGCACCATCCCGTCAGCACGGTGCTGCTTCATTCCTTTCATAATGACCAGCTTGAGCGTTACTGGACGCGCTATTACCAAGAGCGCGGGGCTAAGCTGGTTACCAAGCTAAGCCAAGCGAAAGCTAATCTGACGGCGTTAGAGCGACGCTTACATTACGGTGCGCATCTGACGCGCCGCATCGAGTGGAACCCTAAGACTTCCTTACTCACTCCTGATCCCAATAGCTCCTATGGCATCAGTAAATTACGCCTCACCCAATTAGCCCGCAGCAAGTCCCAGCTCCTCCTGTTAAGTAGCTGCCTAGACCTCGATGCCGATGCGGTCTATCGCACTTATCAGCATAGCTTGCAGGTCCAGAACTTAGCGCGTATCTGTCTTGAGGCCGGAGCGCCGCGCTCCCAACTTACGGCACTTGAGCTCAGTGCCCTAGCACCTTTCGTCTTTATTGCGACTGTGGTCACGGCTTTACACCAAACACTCCAGTATCGTTGTGAGGAAGCCTATATTAAGCTGAATGCTGACTTAAAGCAGGGGACCGCTGATAAGGAGAGCGCCGCACTTAAGGCTTATCTGCAAGATGTGCCACGCATGCTCAAGTTCTTGGCCCAAGCGCATAATGAGAGCATTAGTAAAGGACAGCTGCGCCGGGAACAGGCGCGCCTTAATGCGCAGCAGCGACGGCTGTATCAACTGCTCGGCGTGAGCGCTTGGCAGCAGCTCAAACCAGACTAAGGAGGACTCAGCTCCACTTACGTGGGCCCAGCCCAGAAGATGGGTTGAGCCTTGAAGTGGGCTTAGCTCCACTTACGTGGGCTCAGTCTCAGGGAGCAAGCATGAGAGTAGCTAATTCCAAGCTCGAGGAGCTAGGCTTGCCCCGTTTGAGCTTACAGCGCATGGTTGATAGGTATGGTCAGCCTTATTACTTGGTGCGTCAGCGTGGTGGCCCGGTAGTGGGCAAGATCGCCGCCGCTAAGTACGGGCCGATTGAGTTTAAGCCGAGCTTTGTTCAGCAATACCCAATCTTAACTGAGGTTGAGATCGTCCATACTCAGGACGGTCAGTACGACTATCACTGGCGCGAGCAACGCCCCCAAAGACCTTATCGCCAGCGCTTGCCTGTTACCTGCCATTTCAAGCTCCCGTTTAGTGAGCTTAAGGCTCAGCTGCAACAAGCCTATTGGTACGATTACCACAGCCTGCATTTGCCCCAGCTTACCTGTGAGCACCGCTGTCATCAGGGTGGGTCCGATTATTACGCCATTACCATTAGTGCAGCGGCGGCTAAGGAAGCCACCGCCCAAATGCGGGCGGCCCTTGAGCAGAGTAAGAAACAAGAAGCTGAGCAGCAAGTAAAAAGCATTAACGCGCAAGCACGGCAAGCAAAAACGCGCTCGCAAGAGCTCTTGATTGCGACGATGCCCAACCGTGATTTAGCCTTTAAATATCGCTTCAATGCCTGGGTGTCGCGCTTTGTCGAGCAGGAACAATATCTCCTCAGCTTTGCGTACAAATTAGAAGAGGAAGTGGTTCAGCAGATGGTGCAGTCTGAGCGCTGGCGTAAACAGGCACTGCGCCTTAAAGATAAAGCAGCGCACGTTCTGCCGCAGATGCCCCGCACCATCGGCCTAGTCGAGGGTGGGCAAGCCACCGGACGTATCTTGTTTTCCGAGCAGTTTTTAGCGCTCTATCCGCAGCTCAAAGAGCTCACGGTCGTGCATCTGCACCAGGGGTATCTCTATGCCCATTTGCCCCTTAAGGGCAACTCCTATGAAGAGGAGCGCGCGCTCAGTAAAGCAGAGCGGACGCCGTGGCCTAAGCCGCACTTTACTTACTACCCTAAATCCTGGGGTCTTGCCTATGCCATCCATTACACGATGCAGGGCAGCACGCCTGAGATGGAGCTGGGCAATCTGCTCTACTCCAACTTAGACATTGAAGAGGGGCAAATTCGCTACGATGCCTGGCTGTTTAAGAAGCTATTGGTCGTCCCGATGTGGCGTTTTATCAACATGGCCTGTCGCCAGCACGAGCTTGACGATATAAGGAATCAGGTTCCACCTTGGCTGCATGAGGACTATTTCGATCCCAAATACCAACACGAGGTCTATCTGGAACCTGATGGCAGGCCCCAGGTTTACACCTGGTTGCCGGGGCGCGATGACCAGGGTCTTTTTACAGCGGCGACCGTGGTGATCGCCCCGCCCCCTAAAGAGCCCAGCTATGAAGACACGATCGAAATTAAACACGATGACGCGGTCGCGCTGCTGACCTATCTAGGTAAGCAAGAGGGCATTTGGCCGCGCCTGGAGGCTGCCACCTCGCGTCAGGACACTCTGAGCTGGCTCGAGCTAGTCTTAGAGGCGATGATTAGCCCCTTTGCCGCCAAAGCACGCTGGTTTGAGCAAGAGGGCCGCGCCCATCCCTTTTTTGCGCGCCTAACCCATCACCAATATGGTTTACCTGAGCTCAGTGCCTTGTTACGTCGTCCCTGGGCGCAGGCCCTCCACACAGTGCGCCGCAGCAACGAAATCACCTTGCCCACTTGGGCCTTGGTGCTGCCGACCACCGGCCGCGCGCTGGGCCCAAAGCCCCAGCGCGTTAAGATTGTGCTGAGCCACCAAGAGCAGATCACCGCATCATTATCCTTACCCGATGGCCCGAATCTGCTTAAACGGCGGCAATTGGCAAAAAAAGTACAAGACAAGCTGAAGCAAAAGCTTAAGTGCCTGTGGTATCTGCCTTGCCCTATCGGAAGCGCCGCCTCAGTGGATAGTGAAGCGCGCTTTGCACAGCAGCACTATTCAAGCTGGCTCTATCACAGCCTAGCCGCTGATACCCATTTAGCAGTGCAACTACCCCCAGAGTGCAGCTTGCACTTAAAAGCAGTAAAAAACGCGCTCAAAAACGGCATGGTGCTGTTAGACCCAGAGCTCATGAACCGCAAGTCCAGGCCGCGCAACAAGTCCCGGTTGGGCAAAAAGAACTCACGAAGCAAAAAGTCTCCTCGTATCAGAACCCCATATGACGCGCGGTCCTTGGATCTCTGGCAAAACCAGCACATCAGCGTCACCACTGGGCGCACGACCGCCTTAGGCTCAGTGCTGGGACCTGATGCCATTCAGGGCTATTACTGCTATCAAATCACTACCCCCAGCCGCCCCAAGCGTAAGCTGGGAGTCTATGTGCTCTGTGACTTTAAGCTCAAGCACACCTTGGTGTTATGGTATCTCCTGCTCTACCGGCGCTTACGCCGTGAGCGCGTTACTAGAAAGGAGGGCAAGCTGGTACCCGCCGCGCTGCGTCAGGCCCTAGAGCGGGCCCACATTGTCTTTACCGATCAACGCGAGCGTAAGCCCAACTACTATCTTGACCGCGCCAACTTGTTACTACAGGCCTATCGCCACGCCTGTGCAGTGGTGGTGACCAATCAGCTTAATTTAAGTAGCGCCGAGCTCATCGCCTGCTATCGCCAGGGCCGCACCCTAAGTCAGGCCCAGCTGCTCGCGCAAAGGCTGGCCTTAAGCCAAGATGTCACTGAGGAGGGAGAGGAGCTGTTAACCGAGCTTATCGCGCAGCTCATTGACGCGCTCCAACAGCGCCAAGCAAAGGCGCGCACAGACCAATACGTGCGCGATCAAGTCGGGCTTTCTTCATATTGGGGCGAGACCTTTGATCTCCTGGCGCTGATGGCAGACCCATTTCGGCGCAAGGTCCCCACCGAGCAGAAGGTCATCTCCATTGCTGAAGCGCGCACCCGCATTTTGGTGCTCTTGGGCCTGATTGACCCCAAGGAGCGCCCTGATTACTTTACGGTGCACAAGTTCAACGAGTTTAAGGGCAAACCTAAGCAAGACCCAGCACCACAAGCCACGCCGTCTCAAACCACGCCGTCTCAAAACCCAGCACCAGCGGACCTGGCGCCTCAAGACCTGCCCGTACCACCTGAGAGTTCTACCAATGATGAGGCTGAGCAAGCAACCTCAGATGAGCCGCTTCCAGACGAGCTGCCTCAGAGCGCTGAGCGCCCGGCGTCAGCTGCTCAGGCCCCGCAGGAAAAGCTCCAGAAAAAAGATCAGCGGCGCGTGGAACCACCAGACGATGAGTGGGATGAGGAGGTCGACCCCGATGAGTTTATGGCTGACTTCGACGAGGGCTTTGATGATGACTACGATGATCTCAGTGACATCCTCTCAGGCCTCGGGGATGATTCTTGGGGCGACTTTTAGCGCCAGCGCCACCAGCGCGGGGATAGGGGCCGTAACCAAGCCAGGGATGCAACCTCTCGGCACGGGGCGCTGCCGCACGGTACTGGACTTAGCTCACGGTACTGGACTCAGCTCACGGTACGGGGCGCAGCTCCGAGCACGGGCTGAGCCCCGCAAGTTGGGGGCGCATGAAAACGACACCGCCCCCAGCTAAGTGAACTTAGCTGGAGGCGGCGCCCTTGAGCTGATGAGAGCAAGAGTTACTTAGATTCGCTTTCTAATAAGCTCTCGTGCAGCTTGCGTAAAACGGCTTCGGCTTCGTTTTGCTCGACTAAGAAGCATAAGTTGTGGCTTGAAGCACCGTAGCAGATCATGCGTACGGCGTACTCATCGATCGAGGAGAAGACCTCAGCGGTGATGTGCGAGGTGCGGGCCATATTGTTGCCGATGACGGCGACCAAGGATAAGTCATGCTCGACCTTGACGTGGCAGAACTCGCGCAGCTCGTGGAAGAGGCTCTCAGGGATATTGGATAGACCCGAAGTCTGAGTACCGGCATCTAAGGTGACCGCAATGGAAACCTCAGAGGTGGAAACCAAGTCGACCGATAAATTGTACTTAGCAAAGATGCCAAAGACCTGAGCTAAGAAGCCAGTGGCGCCGACCATCTTAGGCGAGGATAAGACGATTAAGGTCTGATTCTTACGTAAGGCGACCGCGCGGAAAGCTGGGGCATAGTCGGTGGTTGGACGCACCCAAGTACCGCCCTTCTCTGGCTCCTTGCTCGAGCCGACATAGACCGGAATATTGCAGCGTACGGCAGGTACTAAGGTCGATGGGTGCAAGATCTTGGCACCAAAGGTCGCCATTTCGGCCGCCTCTAAGTAGGTCAGCTCTGGAATTGGCTTGGCATTAGGGACTAAGCGTGGGTCGGTGGTGTACACGCCTGGCACGTCAGTCCAAATGGAGATCGTAGCCGCGTGGCAGGACTCACCTAATAAGGCAGCCGAGTAGTCAGAACCACCACGGCCTAAGGTCGTGGTCTGACCGCTCGAGTCAGCACCGATAAAGCCCTGGGTCACGATGATGGAGTCACCGTCTAATAATGGCAGCAGATGCTCCTTGGATAAAGCGGCGATCACTTCAACTAAGGCGGTAGCCTTACCGAAGTTGGAGTCAGTGCGCATGACCTTACGGACATCAAACCATTGAGCCTTATAGCCTTGCTGCTTAAAGATCTCGGTGATGAGGTACGAGGACATGAGCTCGCCGTGGGATACCAGGCGATCGGTAATCATGTCCGTGCGGGTCATAGTGGCTTGCACGGCTAAGTCACGGACCACACTTAAGTATTCCTTAATGACGGCTTCGTGCTTAGCTTCGTCACCAATTTGCGCGATGATCTTTTGGTGGATAGCAAAAACTTGGGCAATAATTTCCTCGCGCTTAGTGCTATCGCACGCGCCCGAGGCTAATTCAACTAAGAGGTTAGTGACACCAGCGCAGGCCGAGACGACGACGAGCTTAGTGTTAGGGTTCATCGTAACGACCTTAACACAGTTGCTCATAGCCTCGTAGTTTGCGACTGAAGTACCACCGAATTTTGCGATATCAAGATTTTGCATGTTAATTGATCATTCCAAGGAACAAGCGTAGCGCGTCCTCACCGCAAAAGTAAAAAAAAAATAAAGTCCAGAGCTTGCTTCTGCGTGGCGGCTTAAACTTGCAATTGTAAACCCATTTAGACATCAAGGAGCACTAAAGCTCAGGGGCTTGAGCGCAAGGCTTACTACGTTTCCTAACTTGGGGTAAAAGCTCTGTTTCTCATCTTAGGCGGGCTTTAAGGCACATGCAAGCAAGCGCCCTAGCGCGCACATTTAAGGCGCAGCTCAGCTCAAACCCAAGCTTCAACGGAGCCAAGGGGCCAACAATGAGATTTAAGCCCGGCGTATGACTTTGATCACACTCGCACCTCACCCAGAAAGCACCCCTATGGTGCACACTTCAGAGCACATTCCATCATTGCCCCAAAAAAGAACAAAAGACACCTAATGGTGTCCTCTGTTCTTTTTTGGGGCGAGCACGCGCCGCTTCCTAGTTACGGGAGCTCAGCGCTGCCGTGAGCCGTTCGCCGTTATGGCGCGCCGTCTACTTTAGGCGGCTCGCTTGCACAGCTGGCGGTGCTATCGAGCTCGTAGCATGGGACGTACTCACGCTGCGAGAGCAGGATACGGCCTTGCTCAATGAAGTCGGTCATGAGCTTGCCCATGAAGTTGATAATCGCCTGGTCACCATGGAGCTTAAATGGACCCTTTTGCGCCACCATTTGGATACCGTATTCTTTAACGTTACCGGCCACGATGCCCGAGAAGGCGCGGCGTAAGTTCGCGGCAAGCTTATACGGAGCTTGGCCTTGGCACAGATTGAGCCCCGCCATATTCTGGTGGTTGACCTCAAATGGGAATTGCAGCTCCGGTGGAATAAAGAGCGACCAATTGTAGCAGTACGACTCGTGAATTAAGGTGCGATGCTCGTAGATCGTCTTTAAGCCATCGGAGACTTGGCGCGCGACTTCGTTCGGAGCATCCAAGATGATTTGGTAGTGGCGCGTGATCTCAGGGCCAAAGCAGTGGACTAAGAAGTCGTTGATCGCCTCCCAATAAGGAGCGCTGTCCTTATTGCCGGTCAAAATGAGCGGAATTGGGTTATGGCGATTCTCATGGCACAGCTTAATACCCAAGATATAGAGCAGTTCCTCGGCGGTACCTGGGCCACCAGGGAATACGATCAGTACGTGACCAAAGCGCACGAAGGCCTCGAGGCGCTTTTCGATATCCGGCATGATCACGAGGTTGGAGACAAAAGGATTAGGCGGCTCAGCGGCGATAATCGACGGCTCGGTCAAACCAAAGCGCTCAGAGCAGGCGGCATTGTTTTGCAGGGCATGGCCCTCTAACGAGCCACGCATTGGGGCTTCCATAATGCCAGGGCCGCAGCCGGTGCAGATATCGATGCCGCGCAGGCCCAAGGCGCGTCCGACCTTATAGGCGTAGTCGTACTCAGGCTTAGTGATGGAGTGGCCGCCCCAGCACACCGCGATATTAGGCTTGACGTCAGCGCGCACGGCCTCAGCAGTACGCAGAATCTGGAAGATAGAGTTGGTAATCAGGGCGCTATGGTCGATGCCTTCTAAGGCCGGGCCTAAGCCTGAGAGGGCGTCCTTGACCGATTGCACCAGGACGATATCGCGCAGCACGGCGTATAAATGGCGCTGCAAGGTCTTGATGACCTGACCGTCGACGATCGCCGACTCGGGGGGATTGATGAGCTCGAGCTTGAGGCCACGCTCATTGCGCACCACGTCAATCTCGAAGTTTTGATAATTATCCAAGAGTTCCTTGGAGTTATCGGTGAGATTACCACTATTTAATACCGCCAAAGAGCAGTTACGGTAGAGATCGTACAGCTCGCCTTGAGATTTAAGCGAAATGCGGTCGGCCTCCATCTGCGTGAGCAATGCCATGGAGCCCGAGGGCCAAACCACTTGAACGCTCATAACTTCTCCTTAACCGCTGAAGCGGTATTAATCAAAAACACAATCAAGAGCCCAAAGGCTATCTCCCATCTTAGCTGAACCAAGTGAATTTTGAGTAAAGCACAAGTAAAAGCTCTCAGGAGATCGCATTTTCGAGCGCCTGCTCCCGACAAAGCCGCCGCAACTGTCCGGCTTACTGACGCTTAGCATTGATCTGATGGGGACTAAAAAACGCAACCAGCATCGGCCGCGTCCCCACCCGCAGGCGGCGGTGGGGGCTGGTGGGAGGGCTTTACGTTACTGGGAAGTGGGGACGCAGCCGCTGCGGCGCTAACACGCAATAGGGGGCACTGCTACGAACGCGCGGTGCGCAGCGGCGGGCTGAAGCTCTGAGCGTGAGCGCGCACTGGCGCAATAGCGCTGCCGCTTCGGCGGGAAAAGCAGGTGCTGGAGGTAAGCGCGCCGCGCTGGGGCTGGTTGGTGCAGTCAAGGCCGGGGTACGAGCCAAGATAGGAGTGGCCTTCGGGCGTGAACGCAGTAGCGACGTGCGGTGCATCGGCGCAATAAGCTCGCAGCCCCGTCCCCACTTCCCAGTAACGTAAAGCCCTCCCGCCAGCCCCCGCCGCCGCCCGATGGTGGGGACGGGGCCGCTGTGGTGAGAGCGCAGGGTAGGGGGCTCTGCTACGAACGTGTGGTGTGCAGCGGCGCGCTGCTACTGATGCTCGGTACGTAGCGGCGTACTGCTACGAGCGTAGATTGCGCAGCAGCGGGCTACAGCTCTGCGCATGAGCGCGCACTGGCGTAATAGCGCTGCCGCTCCGTCGGGTACAGCTGGCGCTGGAGGTAAGCGCGCCCGGTTGGGGCTGGTTGGTGCGGTCAAGGCCGGGGTACGAGCCCAGGTAGGAACGGCCTTAGGGCGCGGGCGCGGTAGTGATGCGCTGGTTGGTCAGCACAATGAAATAGCGGCCCCGTCCCCACTTCCCAGTACCAGAAGTCCCACCCACCAGCCCCCACCGCCGCCCGAGGGTGGGGACGGGGCCGCTGCAGTGCAAGTGCGCAATATAGGGCGCTGCTGACGCGCAGTGCGCTGAAGCTCTGAGCGTAGGGATAGGAGCGCTGCTACTGGCGAGGAGTGCGCAGCGGCGTGCTGAAGCTCTTAGCGTTAGAGCGCACCGGCGAAATGTCGATACCACCCCGGCGGGTAAAGCAGGCGGTGACCGTGAGCTCGTCAGGCTTGAGCTTGCTCTTGATATCAGTGAAGATGCGCTCGACACATTGCTCGTGGAAACCTTGGTGACGGCGGTAGGATACGAGGTAGGCTAACAGCGCGGCCTTATCAAAGCGATCGCCGGTATAGCTAATCTCGATGCTGGCGTAGTCTGGCTGGCCGGTGACTGGGCACAGCGAGCGGAAGAGGTTGGTGTGGAAGGCCTCACAGGCTAAGTTGCTCTTCTTATCCTTTTTGTCCTTTTCGGCCAGCTTCAAGAGGCTTGGGTCGACCTCATAGGTCTTGAACTTGAGGTCTTGTAGCTCCAACATACCCTCTAATAAGGGGCTGTCAAAGTCTAAAAGCGGCATAGTCTTAGCGCCAATTGGGTAGAGTTTGACCTCGATCTCGGCATCTAAGATATCCACTAAGTCGTGGGTGATGAGCGCAGCGACTTCCTCTGGACTGCCGAACATGGTTTGGCACAGAGAGCCTAAATAGAGCTTGAGACTCTTTGACTCTACGATGTAGGGCGAGGTGCACGGCACTTTAATGGTGGCCATATAGGCTTGCGGCAAACCGTTAGGCAATAAGAAGGTCAGCTCGTAGATGCGCCACAGGTCATAACCGGTGAAAGGAGGCAGCATTAAGGAGCTGCGCCCTTGGTTGCGCGCGATCGGGAATAGAACCGACGGATTGTACTCTTCGTAATAGCTGGTGGATTTGCCTAGCAGTAATTGGTGATTTGACATTTTCTCACACGAAGCAATTTTGCCCAGGGGGCCACAACACAAAAGAATTGCTTAATTATAGCGGCCCTCACTGAGTCCTTGCTACAACATCTGGTTATTTGGGACACAAGCGGGGCCGCGTGCTATAGAGCTAAGCACTTAAGGCTATAGATCGCCAAAGTGCGCCCCTAAGATCGACAGAGTCACTAAGGCGGCGGTCTCAGTGCGCAAGATGCGCGGGCCTAAGCTCACTCCGACAAAACCGGCCTGCTCGGTGGCCGCCACTTCCTGCGCGCTAAAACCGCCTTCTGGGCCAATTAAGATGCGGTAGTGGCCGCTATTGGGCAGGTCGGTGAGTTTGGATTGGGCGCGCGGATCTAAGGTGAGATTGATAAAACCGTCAGCGTTGCCCTGGTGCGCCGCTAAAAAAGCGTCTAGCGTCTGTAAAGGCGTAACCTCAGGCACGACATTACGTCCGCATTGTTCACAAGCAGCGATCGCGATCTTTTGGAAACTCTCGATTTTCTTAGCAGCACGCTCAGGGTCGAGCTTGACCCCACAGCGCTCGGAGGTGAGCGGCACAATGCGGCTGATACCCAGCTCGACCGCCTTTTGGATAGTGAAGTCCATGCGATCGCCACGACTTACGACCTGTAACAGCTCCAGTTTAAGTGGGCTTTCAACGCTGCGCGTGAGCTCTCGGGTCAGCTCAACCGTGGTCTTTTTGCCCACCGCCGTTAAGGTCGCCTCAAACTCATGGCCGTGCCCATCAAAGACTCGGATGAGCGCCCCCGGCTTTAAGCGCAAGACCTTAGCGACATGGTTAGCGCCAAAGTCATCTAAGGTCAGGCTCGAGCCCAGCTCAGGTACCAGTTTGGGGTCATAAATGCGAGGGATACGCATGGTCGGTTCTCACACAGAAAAGAAAAAAGAGTTAGCGCGATAGCGGACAGTGCTTGGTGACAAATGGGTTATCGTTGCCTTGCGCCGCTGCAATAAGTTCGTTACGGCGGCACTCCCAGGCGGTAACCGGATATTGGCGATCCCAAGCCTCATAGAGGCGACGCTGCTGGATTGCTAAGCGGATGCCGTATTCTTGTGCCATATAGAGATAGGCGCGGGCGATGAGGCCACGAGCTTCCTTAGGCGGTTGGGCAAGCTTTAACTCAAAATCGACCACCATCGGGCACTTGCCATATTTAGTTGGCTTAGCACCCATATCAGTGAATTGGTAGTTAAGACGGTCTTTGTTAATTTCACCTACACTTGGGAAGAGGTTATGGAGGTCGCCTTCCATCTTTTTGAAATTCTTATCCTTACCGCAGAGCTCGCGACCACCGTCACGCCAGCACTTCATTTGATGACCAAATTCCCAGGCGGGCATGATGAGCTCGGTCTCAATGCGCTGAGCGCGACGCTTATCGGCGCGTACTTGATAACCGCACGGACCTAAGTTCACGCTCCACTTAGGCTTTTTGGCGCTGCCTGATAACTCAATGGGGCAGCCGCAGTACACGGTGCTTTGTTGACCGAACTCCTCTTCTAATTGCCAGTAGATTTGGGGCAGGACGCGCTTGGCGGAGGAAAATGAGCTCATCGCCTGAGCGCTGGAAGTAAGGCCTAACATTAATGTGACAGCCAGGGTCGTTTGCATTAATTTTTTCATAACGCAATTTATAGCCAAGTGATTGCAGGGTTATTTAGACTTGAGTGGGCAGTGCTTGGTGACAAATGGGTTATCGTTGCCTTGCTCAGCCTTGATAAGTTCGTTACGGCGGCACTCCCAGGCGGTAACCGGATATTGGCGATCCCAAGCCTCATAGAGCCGACGCTGCTGGGCAGCTAAGCGGATGCCGTATTCTTGGGCCATATAGAGATAGGCGCGGGCGATGAGGCCACGAGCCTCCTTAGGTGGTTGGGCAAGCTTTAACTTGAAGTCTACTACCATCTGGCACTTGCCATATTTAGTTGGCTTAGCACCCATATCGGTAAATTGGAAATTACCCCGGTCGCCATTGACCTCGCCCACGCTTGGGAAGAGGTTATGGAGGTCGCCTTCCATTTCTTTGAACTTTTTATCCTTACCGCATTGCTCGCGGCCACCATCGCGCCAGCACTTCATTTGGTGGCCAAATTCCCAGGCGGGCATGATGTGCTCGACCTCAATGCGGCGCGCGCGACTCTTATTTTTGCGGGCCTCATAGCCACATGGCTTTAAGTCCACGGTCCACTTGGGCTTTTTGGCGCTGCCTGATAACTCAATGGGGCAGCCGCAGTACACGGTGCTCTGTTGACCAAACTCCTCTTCTAATTGCCAGTAGATTTGGGGCAGGACGCGCTTGGCGGCGGAAAATGAGCTCATCGCCTGAGCGCTGGAACCAATACTCAGCATTAAGCCGACGGCCAGGGCCGTTTTAATCAATTTGTGCAAGACCATTCCTCCCGCAAAGACATCTGCGCTCTTATAAGCTAAGGCAAAGTAACGCGCGCACCAAGTCAGGACTACCCGTGCTACCAATTTTCAGGCAACTGGCACTGGAGCGAGCATTTCCTATTGTAAGGGCAAATCAGCCCTGAGGGCAGCATTAGGGCGGTACGCTTTGGTTCAAGCTTTTGCCATCAGGGGCACAAGGGGCGCTTAGGGCTATGCTAAGATGGGGCTGAGGGGCGCGCGTGCGCCGTGTCATGGGCCTGGGCGGAGTGAAAACCATGCAGATTGAATTAGAAAAAATTGCGTGCTTTGGCGTAGCAGGCAACTTTACCGGACATTTAGAGCAAGCAGGTGAGGACAAGGACTTTACCAAGGTCAAGACGGCTGAGGCCAATGCCCCGAAGGCCGTGTTCCCAACCTATCTGCCACGGGGTAGCTCCAGCGCACAGACCCCAGACTTTTTGCATGTCTATCCTTTTGATGAGTACTCCATTATCTTCCCTGAGGGCGAGGACAAGCTGCAAATTGAGCCGGAGTGTGCCATTGTCTTTGATGTCGATTGGCAAGGCGATAAGGTGTTAAGCCTGACTCCATTGGTCTTTAGCGCCAGCAATGACTGCTCGATTCGCAAGCAAGGCGCCACCAAGATTAGCCAGAAGAAGAATTGGGGCCCATCGAGCAAGGGCTTTGCCGCTAATCACATCAAGATCGACCACTTTGGTCCAGGCGGCATCTTAGATCGCTACCGTATCGCCTCGTTTTTAGTGCGCGGCGACCAAGTATTCCCATACGGTGAAGACAGCGCGATCAAGGACTACTCCTACTTCTACGACAAGCTCAACGCTTGGCTCATCAATCGTTTCAACGAGCAAAAGGATGAGGGCCCAGCTGAGGACATCAATGCCTACTTAAACGAGTCTGAGCGTCCAACTCGCTTTATGGTCTCGGTCGGCGCAACCCGTTACACTGACTTTGGTAAGACCAATTTCCTCAAGGTCGGTGATTACGCCTTAGTGGTGCTCTACCCAGGCGATGTTTACAGCCCAAGTGAGATCATCCATCGCGCGGTCCGCGATAACTTAGAAGAGGACGATATTTCGGTCTTGCGCCAAGAGATCATCGTCAAGGGTGAAGTGGTCTAAATGACTCCTCCCATTTACCTCGTAGGGCAAGGTTTCTCGGCTCAATCCAGCTTTGCCCAGCTGTGCGCGCAGCGCATCGAGGAGCTGTGGCAGATTAAGCCCTACGTGATCGTCTATCCGGAGCTCACTGAGGCGGTGCCGTGCACCCAAGGCGGCGCGCCGCTCTCAGATGAGGTGCGCCCGCTCAAGCAGTGGCTTGCCGAGCTTTCCGGGGCGCTCATCATCAGCGCCAACAACACCTATCTCTTCTCAGAGGCCGAGGTTAACGCCAACACCATCATCAATTACCACAATGCGCTCTTGCCGTACCATCGCGGTACCAATGCGCATTTGTGGTCGATTTGGGAGGGTG
Organism: uncultured Anaerobiospirillum sp.; assembly: GCA_944390115.1. Taxonomy (GTDB): domain Bacteria; phylum Pseudomonadota; class Gammaproteobacteria; order Enterobacterales; family Succinivibrionaceae; genus Anaerobiospirillum. The sequence goes on along the minus strand of CALXOW010000029.1, from coordinate 15,106 downwards.
ATGAGGCAGCGGGCATTACCTGGCATCGGGTCGATCAAGATATCGACCATGGGGCGATCTTGGTCCAGGGTGCGTGTCAATTAGCGCAGTTTGCAGCTCCGGTCACCGCACTTGATTTGCTGATGGTGCAGCATGAGATGGCACAGCTACTCTTGCCGCTGGCGCTGCAAGCCCTGCCTGAGTTTGAGCTGGAGCCAAAGCTTGCGGCAGCTGAGGTCGAGGCGCAGCTTAAGTCCTTAGAGCCCAGCTGCCAGCTGGTGCACACCCCATCTGAGATTCATCAATGGGGCTGGGGTGTTCCTTGGACCCAAATCCACCGCAAGCGGGATTTGCCCCATGCGGGCCTGATGGACTTAAGCTGGGACTTTGCCACCTGCTATCGCTTTTTACGCGCGTTAGATGGCGGCGTTTTCTCCTTTATTGCCAAGCCGCAGCTTGATTTCCATGGGCAGCGCTACACCATCATGCGCTATAGCTGTGACCAAGCTCAGCACAGCCTGACCTTAAGCTGCCGCCCTAAGTGCAAGCTGCAGTTGAGTTTTGGGCCGCAGGGAACTCAGATTGAGGAGCTGTAGTCATGCGCACGCCGCACGAGCAAGAGGTCGCACTAAACCAATTAGCTCAGTTCAAACTAGACCCCGCAGGCTATTTACAGGGCCTGATGGGGCAGGCCCTGGCGCATTGCTATGAGGAGCTGCTCAAATGCGAACTTGACTTGCAGTGCCATCAGGCCGAGTCAAGCTCTACCGCTAAGAGCGCGCGTAACGGCTACAGCCGCAAGACTATTGCTAGCTCCTTGGGGCCGATCACCATCAAAGTCCCGCGCTTGCGCTCAGGCAAGTTTGAGTCGCGCCTGCTTCCTCAGTATCAGCGCCGCACTACAGCGCGCCCTCAAGCTACCAGTGCTGAGGCTAATTGGTCAAAGTCGCTTGAGGTGCAAGTGCTGCATTTGTGCTCCTACGACATCATGCAGGGCTTACAGGCTGATCCGTACGAATTTCAGCAGCTCTTTTTGTCTGTCTTTGCCCCGCGCTATCCCGACCTGACAAGCGACGACTTAAATTATCTGATGCAGGCCGTAGGCGGGTCCCTGTGTTGGCAGCATTGGGGTGCGCTCTCCCCGCGCTATCCGGTGGTAGTCAGCGCGCGCTTTGACCCTAGCCCGGAGTCAGGCCAGCTTACGCCGTGGCTTCAAGCCTCAAGCCCGGCGTGTGATATCTTAACCACTGCGCACAAAGACGAGCTGTCCTATCGTCAAGCCTTCATGCGTGAGGCGTACTTGACGGCCAATGCGCTCTATTTGACCTGTGGCATTACCGCTTCAGGTGACTGTGAGCTCATCGAGCTCTATCGCCCTTACACTGCCGGGCGAGCGATGGTGTTAAGCCCTGAGGAGCGGGCGGTGTACGATGAGCTGGCCACGCAGTATCCGCCCCAGAGCTACGAGTTTTTCCTGCATTTGAGCGAGAGCTTGGAGTTTTATCCCCAGGCACTGCAACACGCCATCGATGAGCGTATGATTTCTTACCTGTGCCAGCGTGGGGTGAAGGACGTCATCTTGTTCTTGGGGCCGCACTTACAGCTGAGTTGGGATGAGGTGCAGGTACATTTCCCCTTTGCCACGCTTTATTAGCGCGCCCTCGGAACCGTTGCTGAAAAAATTTATGCAGCTGCCCATAAAGACCATCCAAGTCGCGTATAATCAAGGGTTAATCTGCGCTCAGTAAGGCTAAGGCCTTAGTGTTGTGCCCGCCCCAAGGGCGTGTTGTAGCGCAGTGACATCGGGAGCGGCTCTGCCGTTTCCACTTTTTTCCTTGTTGATACTCGCTTAGTCCAGTTTCCGTCTTGAACCCTGCCTTGGCACCTTAAAGCTCTTTCTTACCGGGCTTTAAGCTCAGGTTTAAGGCGCACTCCTATCGCTTTTCCCCGTACCACCATTTAAAAAAAATGGCGCCGGATGGACCTTAAGCGCTTGCGCTTAGGGGCGGGCACTTGTGCCTAGGAGCTAGGAGGCTGAACTATTTTCACCGCAAGAGCTGCGTGAGCCCAAGTAAAGCTGGGGTAGCCCCGCAGAGCAGGGGTACGCCCGTAGCACTTGCAGCGACCACCTTGTGAGGAGGTTTGGGAGTATGAGCAAACTTAACTTTGTAAGTTTTCCACCCCATGTTGGAGGGAGCACATGTTTCAATTGTTTACGTCTGAGTCTGTTTCTGAGGGACACCCAGACAAGGTCGCCGACCAAATTTCCGATGCCGTATTAGATGCCTACTTAGCCCAAGATCCTAAGGCCCGCGTTGCCTGCGAGACCTTAGTTAAGACGGGTATGGTGGTAATCGCCGGTGAGGTGAAGAGCACCGCCAATGTCGATCTCGAGGCGGTCGTACGCAAGACCGTCTGCTCTATCGGCTACAACTCCACTGAAGTCGGCTTTGATGGCAATTATTGCGCTTTCTTAAATGCCTTAGGCAAGCAATCGCCTGATATCAATCAAGGCGTCGATCGCCAAAATCCAGAAGATCAAGGTGCCGGTGACCAAGGTTTAATGTTCGGCTATGCCTGCGATGACACGCCAGTTTTGATGCCAGCTGCGATCACCTATGCTCACTTATTAGTACGCCGTCAGGCTGAGGTCCGTCGTTTAGGCATCCTGCCATGGCTGCGTCCTGATGCCAAGAGCCAGATCACCTTTGCCTACAATGATGATGGCTCGATTTCGCACGTGGACACCGTCGTGCTGTCGACCCAGCACTCGCCTGATATCTCCTTACGTGACGTCGAAGAGGGCGTACAAGAGGAAATTATCAAGCGTGTCATCCCAATTAAGTACTTAACCGATAAGACCAAGTACTTCATCAACCCAACCGGTCGTTTCGTCATCGGTGGTCCAGTTGGTGACTGCGGTTTAACCGGCCGTAAGATCATTGTAGATACCTACGGTGGTGCCGCCCGTCACGGTGGTGGTGCCTTCTCGGGTAAGGATCCGTCCAAGGTCGATCGCTCGGCTGCCTATGCCGCCCGTTACGTGGCCAAGAATATCGTTGCGGCCAAGCTGGCGCACAAGTGCGAGCTGCAAGTCTCCTACGCCATTGGTGTGGCCAAGCCAGTTTCGATTTCGGTTAACACCTTTGGCACCGGCAAGTACGATGACAAGAAGATCGCCTCGGTGATCAACGAGATCTTTGACTTACGCCCATATGGCATTATCAAGATGTTAGATCTCGAGCGTCCAATCTACCAGCCAACCGCCACCTACGGTCACTTTGGTCGTGACGAGTTCCCTTGGGAATGTTTAGATAAGGTCGACGCCCTCAAGGCTGCCTTAAGCTAAAAACAAGACAAACAGCGCGCTGAGCTCTCCCCTCAGATTTAGGGCTTAACCGCTGCAAGCGGCTCTGACCATCCCCTCACCTCTAGGGTCAGGGTCGCTTCCATTTCCCTCACCTTTTCCCGCCTTTAACCTCCCTTAGGTGCAAGCTAGGTTTTAGCTGGCCGCAAATGGCACATCGGCGCAGCGTCTACCGCACATCGTGCAAGACGGCACTTGGTCATATCTATTGCCGGTCTTAAGACTTTTTTGTGAGTTATTTGGGCTGAGCTGAGATGGGGGCTAAAATAACCATCAACGTAAGTTATGGCTGGGGCCATAACCAATGAGAGTAACGCTCCCGCAGCGGCATTATGGTTTGAGTGCGTGCAGCTTGGTGCGGCAGGGAGTGTCAGTCAGGAAATCATCATGGACATTAAGAAGATTGGTTTTATTGGTCTTGGTGTAATGGGCGCCCCGATGGCCGGTCACTTGTTAGATGCCGGTTTTGAGCTCAAGCTTTACACGCGCACGAAAGCGCGTGCCGCAGAGCTTATTGCGCGTGGTGCCACTTGGTGTGAGACCCCGGCTGACTGCGCCCAGGATTGCGATGTAGTCATTAGCATTGTGGGCTATCCCCAAGATGTGCGCGAGGTCTGGATGGGCCGTCACGGCGCCTTTAACACGATGAAGCCAGGCTCAATTGGTGTTGACATGACCACCTCTGCCCCAGAGCTGGCCCAAGAGCTCGCCAAGAGTGCTGCCGACAAGGGCTTTTCGGTGGTGGATTGCCCAGTCACCGGTGGTGATATCGGCGCACGCAATGCTGCCTTAACCATTTTATGCGGTGGTGACAAGGCCGCCATCGACGCCTTAGAGCCGGTCTTCAAGGTTGTAGGCAAGAAGTGGGTTTATTTTGGTGAGGCCGGTATGGGCCAGATGGCCAAGGCCTGCAATCAGGTCGCGATTGCCTCCTCGATGTTCTCGGCCTGTGAGGCCATTGTCTTTGCCAAGCACATGGGCTTAGATCCAGCGCTGGCGATTGAGACCTTATGTGGTGGTGCCGCCGGTTCCTTCTCGCTGCAAAGCTATGGTCCACGTATCTTAAAGGGCGACTTTGCTCCTGGCTTTAAGATCAACCACTTCTTAAAGGACATGGAGATTGCCTTAAAGGTTTGCCAAAACCGAGGCGTCAGCCTGCCCGGCCTCGATTTAGCCTACAAGGCCTACTCGATGTTAAAGCAGATGGGCCACGGCGATAAGGGCACCCAAGCGCTCTATCTCTTCTACTCCTCGAGCTTAATCCCAGATTTCATCGAAAACGACGCCCGCTAATAACAACAGCACAGCAGCGTCCCAAGACTACAAGGCCAAGCCTGAGCACCACTCAAGCTTGGCCTTTTGTTTGGTAGCAAGCCACGCACAGCAAGCCAGTCCTCTCAGCGCAGTTAGCCCATGATGCGTAGGGCCACGTTGAGCTGAGGACCAAGGCATAGAGTAGGGCTCCCTAGGACGGCACAGAGCGCGCTGAGGCAAGCAGGGTCATAACTGCGCGCATAGCCCCAATGGTTATAGCTTTAATTGATCAGAGCCCACCCACCAACCCCCGCCACCGCCGTGAGAGCTTCAATCGTGCCCTAGTGGAGAGTGAGGTACTGCGCTAAGAGCTGATGCCACGTACTCTGCCCATGCTGGGACCACTCTGTGGTGTGAGGCCGCGTAGGAAAGGTCTCAAAGGAATAAGGTTGCTCTGGGACAAGTAGGGCGCGCAGGCCTCAAGTGAGCAGAACAGGGCTGAGTGCGCGGGCCCCAATGGTGATCGCTCTAATTTATCAGAGCCCACCCACCACCCCCGCCAGCGCCGTGAGGGCTTCAATCGTGCCCTGGCGTGGGCTTCAATCGTGCCCTGGTGTGGGCTGCAATTGGGCCGCGCTATCGGTGAACTGAGCGGGTGCGGGCGTTTTTTGAGGCATTGTGCTGTGAGCCCGCAGAGCACAGTTGGTACGCTCAGGCACACTTAATCGCTCTAGTGCTCTCACAGGCGTGTAAGTAGGGGCTTTTTTGGGTCCTTGAGATAGTCTGGGAGAGAGCCTCGCGTTCAACAGGGGTATCCTGTGGGCAAAAGGTCGATTTCAATCCATTTTTAGAGTTTTTTTTGCTGCTACGAAACCAGCTTCACTCCCCAAGACTCTCTCAAGAACCCTTTTTTGCTGCAAAAATGAGTCACGTGCACGCCAAAATAGTGCAGTGCAGTTTTGGCTTGAGCAGTTTGTTTGTGCCCTAAATTAGCAGATGTTATCGCATGTTTCCGTAAACGTTTACGGAGGTAAAAACAGGGCCTGGAGCCAATGCGGGGGCTGGGGGCGAGAAAGGGGCTAAAAATGGCTTGAGCATGCGGTTTTTAGGGGCTGTGCACAAAGTTGTGACCACAGTGAGCTTTTGGGGGATGATAAGGCGCGTTTCATGACAAAAATGCGTCTATTATGATAGCCACGCGGACGCGTTGAGTTAAAGTTTAACCTGCGCAGGCAAGGTGGTTACTTGCTCGTAGGCCTTGCTCTGCGCTTTGTGTGCAGCGCGTGACGCTACCTAGTTAGTTGCTCCTTTTAGTGAGCGGGTGCCTTGAATTGAGATGAGGTTTTTTGGGGCTGAGCAGTGCTTTTCCACAAACGGTTACGATTTGCTGTTTTAGGGAAAAATTGGTGTTGCGCACGTACTGACGTGCCCGTGCACAAGAAAGAAAAATTTGGATCTACGTCACGTTACGCACAGTAATTTGAGAGCTTTGCGCAAGCTTTGGTTTAAGATGCTCTCAAGGTTAGAGATTAAAGCAGGTCGTTGCTTTAATCTTCCTGTGAAGGCGCTTTAGTCGTAACCGCTTGAGGCTTTGTGCCTTAGCTCTGGTGTAGAAGGGACGGCTTAGGCTTCAGTCCCAAACGATTTAATAGGGAGTTGCAATGCGTTTCTTTATCGATACCGCTAACGTTGAAGATATCCGTAAAGCCAATGATATGGGCGTTATCTGCGGTGTTACCACTAATCCAACCCTGATTGCCAAGGAAGGCCGTGACTTCAAGGAAGTCATCCAAGAGATCGCTTCGATTGTTGATGGCCCAATCAGCGGTGAAGTTAAGCCAACTACCCTCGATGCTCCAACCATGATGAAGGAAGCTCGCGAGATCGCTGCTATCCACCCTAACATGGTTGTTAAGATCCCAATGACCGTTGAAGGTTTAAAGGCTTGCCGTATGTGCAAGGCTGAGGGCATCAAGACCAACTTAACCTTAATCTTCTCAGCTAACCAAGCTTTATTAGCTGCTCGTGCCGGTGCTACCTACGTATCCCCATTCTTAGGCCGCTTAGACGATATCTCGATGCCAGGCATCGACTTAATCCGTCAGATCTCCGATATCTTCTCGATCGGTGATATCGACGCTCAAATCATCGCCGCTTCGGTTCGCAACCCAATCCACATTATGGATTGCGCTTTAGCTGGTGCTGACATCGCTACCGTTCCTTACAAGGTAATCGAGCAGATGACTCACCACCCATTAACCGACCAAGGCATTGCTAAGTTCCAGGACGACTATCGCAAGGTCTTCGGTTAATAGCATCTGAGCCTTAAGGTCTTGTGAGCACCCGGCTTCAAGTGAGCCTTGGTGGTGCAAGGGAGTCTGAGGGCGATGCTTCATGCCAGATGTACTAACCGTTAATTGATATTAAGTGCGTCTGTCCACAAAAAAGCCGATCGTTTGATCGGCTTTTTTGGAACTAAGCTACAATCAAGAGAGCGCCCCGTGGGGGCAGCAGCTAAGCTTAGCTGCTTAAGAATCTATTGGTTGTCGGTGAGAGGAGTTGACAGTGGCAGTTTGTGCTTGTGCACTCAAGAAGAAGACCTTAGCTCAGGCGATTGCCGCCGTGGCAGTCGTAGCTGTGGTCGGCGGTGGTTACGTGGTTCCGATGTGCTCCTATGGCACGATGATGGAGCAGTCACGCAGCTTTGTTGAGAACTTTATCAACCAAAATATGATCGCCGAGGGTGAAAACCCAGTTTCGGTGGCTTTGTACGAGGATGATATCGGACTGTTCTCGCATGACGTGACCTTCGTCGCCACAGACGGAGATGTCAAACTCAAGATTCCTTTCACCGTCAGCATCAACTATGGCGGCTATGATTTTGCCATTGATTTAGTGCAGGCCACGATCAATGACGCCAACGCCATTAAGTCTTTTGACTTAACCACGCTAACGGCGTTGAACCTCACGGGTTCCTACAGTCTGTGGAACGATCAAGGCCTGGCGCAATTTAGTGCCTCCTATCTCAACGACGATGTCTCGCTCTATGCTTTAGCTGAGTACCAAAAGTACTTGCGCGAGCATGTTTCCGAGGAGACGAGCTACGAGCCTGACTTCCCAAGCTTTGATGAGGGTATGGTCGGCGCGGTCAACCAAATCAAGGAGCGCATTGGCTACAAGCCAGTGGGCACGATAAGTCTCAATCTGGGCTTTGACCAGGAAGAGAATTTCACGCTTGATTTCACCTTAGACCATATCCTGTCCAACTATGCCGCCGTTTCGGATCTGTCCTATCACAGTGAAACGCAAGGCTTCTTTGAGCTCACGGACATTGGTCGCAATGATTTAGCGATCAGCCGCTTCTCGATGCTCGGCATGTCCCCGATGATTGTTGAGGATATTGTCTTTAAGAGTGCGGGCACTCGTCCTTCCAAGCAAGGTATTTTCAACCTGCCATACGAGCTCAAGGTGGGCTCGGCTCGTCTGCTTAAGAACCTACACTTTACCGGCACGCTCGAGGGTTTAAGTCTTAAGACCTTTAATTCCCCAGAGCAGGCTTTAGAAAGCTTAGGCGAGTTCTTACCACATCCGGTCACGATCAAGGTCGATCAAGGCTCGCGCTTTGATTACGTCACGATGGTGCGCCCAGATCAGTACAGCAAGGCCGAGCAAAAGCAGGTCCCAGTTGAGATCGCAGGCTCTGAGACCTTAGAGGTTAAGGATATCGAGTACGGTCAGTACTTAGATATGACGGCAACAGGCGAGGTTAAGGTCGGCGCTGACGTCAACTTAATCACCGGTCGCTCCTTAATGTCCTTAGCTCCGCTCTTTGCGCAGTTCAAGGTCAAGGATGGCGTCTCGCAGGGCACGATCGAGTATCGCTCCGGCCGCCCAGACGAACCAACAGTTATCACCGTTAACGGCAACAAGATTTAAGGACTAGCCCGAGCCCACGGGCACGCCCCCTAAGGGGCAAGCCCCTTAGGCCCGCCCGTGCGGGCGCGGCCCCACGGGGCAAGCCCCAGCTTGCTGGGGCTTTGGTCCAACCTAATTTGCGCTGCTAGGCCTCAACACAGGCCTTGGTTAGCATAACCCTATTTGGAACAAGAAGCTTGCAGCTGCTTGGGGCGCCTGGCAGTTGTGGTGAATCTAGGAGAAAACATGTCAGAGTATCAGCAATTAGCTAATGCAATCCGTGCTTTAAGTATGGACGGTGTGCAAAAGGCCAAGTCGGGCCACCCAGGTGCACCTCTTGGTATGGCTGATATGGCCGAAGCTTTGTGGCGTGGCTTCTTACGTCACAATCCAAAGAACCCACACTGGGCTAACCGTGACCGCTTTATCCTCTCGAACGGCCACGCCTCCATGCTTATCTACTCGCTGCTGCATTTAACCGGCTACGATCTCTCGATCGAGGACTTAAAGCAGTTCCGTCAGTTAGATTCCAAGACCCCTGGTCACCCAGAGTACGGTGAGGTTCCAGGTGTTGAGACCACCACTGGTCCTTTAGGCCAGGGCTTAGCCAACTCGGTTGGTTTTGCTTTAGCCGAAGAGCTTTTAGCTCACGAGTTCAACCGTCCAGGCTTTGATATCGTTGACCACTACACCTATGTCTTCATGGGTGATGGCTGCTTAATGGAAGGTATCTCCCACGAGGCCTGCTCGCTTGCTGGTACCTTAGGCTTAGGCAAGTTAATCGCTTTATATGACTCCAACGGTATCTCGATTGACGGCGAGATCAAGAACTGGTTCGGCGATGATCCAGTCAAGCGCTTTGAGTCGTACCACTGGCACGTTCAAGAGGTAAACGGCCACGATGGTGAGGCTCTGCGTAAGGCAATTGCTGCTGCTCAAGCCGAGAAGGACAAGCCTTCGATCATTATCTGCCACACCACTATCGGCAAGGGCTCGCCAAACAAGCAAGGCAAGGAGTCGTGCCACGGTGCTCCTTTAGGCGATGAGGAAATCGCTTTAACCCGTAAGGAGTTAGGCTGGGATTACCCTCCATTTGTTATCCCAGAGGATATCTACGCTCAGTGGTCGGCTGTTGAGGCTGGTGCTAAGGCCGAGGGCGAGTGGAATGAGCTCTTTGCTAAGTACAAGGCTCAGTACCCAGAGCTGGCCTCCGAGTTTGAGCGCCGCATGAAGGGCGAGCTCCCAGTTGACTTAGCTCAGAAGGCTTTAGCTTGGGCTCAGGACTTACAAAACAACCCAGCTAAGCTTGCTACCCGCAAGGCTGGTCAAAACGCCTTAGACTTCTTCGGTGCCCTGTTACCTGAGTTATTAGGTGGTTCGGCGGACTTAGCTCCATCGAACCTCACCATGAACAAGGCTTCGCACTCGGTGCTGCCACACGAGCTCAAGGGCAACTACATCCACTGGGGTGTTCGTGAGTTCGTCATGTGCGCTGCCATGAATGGTATCGTGCTCCACGGTGGCTTCCGTCCATACGGCGGCACCTTCTTAATCTTCTCGGAGTACGCTCGCAACGCGATCCGCATGGCTGCTCTAATGAAGATCCCAACCCTGTTCGTCTTCACTCACGACTCGATCGGTGTGGGCGAGGACGGCCCAACCCACGAGCCAATCGAGCAGACCGCCACCTTACGTCTGGTTCCAAACTTAGACACTTGGCGTCCATGCGACCAGGTCGAGACCGCTATGGCTTGGACTCAGATGATCGAGCGCAAGGATGGCCCATCGGACATCGTTTTAACCCGTCAGGGCTTAGAGCAGATGCCACGTACCCCAGAGCAGATTGCTGCTATTGCTAAGGGCGGCTACATCCTCAAGGATTGTGATGGCACTCCTGACCTCATCTACATCGCCACCGGCTCGGAAGTCGCTTTAGCTTTCCACGCTGCTGAAGAGTTAGAGAAGGAAGGCAAGAAGGTCCGTGTCGTCTCGATGCCTTGCTGCGAGGAGTTCGATCGTCAGAGCGCCGAGTACAAGGAGCAAGTCTTACCTGCTGCCGTTCGTGCCCGTGTTGCCATTGAGGCTGGTACCACCACCACTTGGTACAAGTACGTCGGCTTAGACGGCAAGGTCTTAGGCTTAGACCACTACGGTGCTTCGGCTCCAGCCGACAAGCTCTTCGAGCGTTACGGCTTCACCGTTGCTAATGCCGTTGCTGTAGGCAAGTCCTTACTCAAGTAAGAGATCAACAACAGCTAAGCCCAGCTTAGCAGCAAGCGGTCATGTCCCCATAGGGGGCATGGCCGTTTGTCGTTTTTAGAGCAGACCAAAAGGAACAAGCCCCAAGATCCGGGCCCTCATCCTAAAAGGGACGGCTCGATAGGGAAGGGACGGCTCGATCGGGCGGCGGGGTGAGAAATTGGCAATTTTGTGAACTAGGACGGCGCAATTTCGTCATTTGGTGATCTAACCATCAGTGCGAACTGGCAAGGTGGAGTAGACTGTGTGCAATGATTGGGCTTTTGTGCCCGTGATCAGCCTGAGTTAACTCAGTTGCTTTCCAGAATTTTGAGGCAGTTCCAGCGTACTGTCACCGTGCCCGTAAACGTTTACGGAGCAGTGCCCTAGGAGCTGCGTACCAGTGGAGTGTGGTCAGAGATGAGCGTCCATGCCAGTCTGCTCGATAATATCGAATGTGAGTACAAGTTCGCGGTCAATCAAGCCTATGCCGCGACGTTTATCCACGATTTTTGTTCAGCCTATAACGATTGGCTTCACGAGCACTATGGCAAGTTACCGGATGCTTTCAAGCAAACGCACGACCTTACGCGTTATTTAGCCGATGAGAGCAAGGTTGAAGTTGAGACCCTGACCAATAGCTACTTTGATACCGCTGACGATTTGATCTTTGCCCGCTTTAAGGCCGGTTTGCGCCTGCGTGGCTCCAGCCTCTTCCCCGGCGTCGAGCAAACGATCAAGTACAAGTCAGAAGATGGCGGTATTGGTGCCGCCCACACTCACGTCGAGCACAATTTGCGCGTCGACCATCAGCTCAACACGCCTGATTTAACGCTCTTTGCCCCCGGCGTCCTGCCGCCGGGGTTGGTCGCTTTAACCCAAGAGCATGAGCTGATTAGCAAGTACCAGACAAACTTTACCCGCACTAAGCTGTTGCTCGAGGTGCCAGCCTTTGTCACCTTTGAGGTGGCCTTAGACCAAGGCGAGATTATTGCCGGAACTTGCCGTAGCCCAATCTGCGAGGTCGAGTGTGAGCTTAAGTCAATTAATCACGACTTCTTAGATGCCCATTTAGGCTCGCGCATTTACGATCTCGAAGATGTGCGCTTTGAGTTCAGTGCTCTCATCTCCGACTTGTTACTCAAGGTCTCGGGCGCACCTACGGTGTTCAAAGATACCTCGCTGTTGATGCAGCAAGGGGGTGCGCAGCGCATTACCACCAACGGCATCACCTTTGCCACAATCGATCCTTTAGGGGCCGAACATCAACCAACATGTAATGTGGCTACCAGTCCTGAAAGTGCAAATGTAGGGGCGATCGGCGCGTTAGAGCAGGGCATTGTGCCGATTGTCTCGGGCTTAACTGATGTTGGTTCCTATGTTTCCATGGCCCAAGCCCCGCACAAACCAGCAAAGCAAGAGGGCTATTTTGGCCATATGGAGCCCTTGACCGCCTTTGATAGCGACAATGACGGTTTAGGTGAGGGCCTTAGCAGTGAGGATATCCTCAAGACCAAGCTTGATGCCTACGACGATGATCATGCCTTAAGCGCCAAGATCGCAGAGCTGATCAAGCAAGAAGAAGCCTTACGGGCCGCCTATCCGGCTAAAAGCGGCGGCGTGATTGGCCTCGAGCCTTTCTCCAAGCTCAAGCGTGCCGTGGTGCTCGCCACCTTCTATCGCATGAACCAAAAGTGGCAGCCAGATTCACCAAAAGAGGCGCAGCTGAGCGTGGCCGAGGGCACCCGTATTGATCTTGAGTACTATCTCAAGGTGATGCACGAGTACGATAAGTTAAGTGATCCGACCGTCGAGCAATTTACCAGTACCTGCAAGGCCGTGATTTCAGGCTACACCAATGCCTTGGGCTTAGCCTTGCTCTTGGGCACCAGAGCGCACTTTGAGGACTTGCGTGACCTGTTAAAGTGTTCGCTGAACTTTGCCTTTAACCACAAGCGCTTCTGGGTGAGCCAAGCCGATAAGGATATTCACCGCCACCTGTGCGAGGATCCGGATTTAAAAGATCTGAGCATGCTGATTGTGGGCGAGTGTGCCAGCCTGTACATCGAGTTTAACGTCAATATGTGGATCGCGCCGTTCTACGGGCGCCTAGCGGCCGCACTTGAGAACAAAGATCAGCCTTTGACCTTAGAGCGCTTTAAGGAGCTGTGCCGCAGCTGCGTGGACAATAGCTATGCCATTATGTCCTCGCAATTTGTGGAGCGCTTAATCTACCAGTTAGAGCGCAAGGCTGACATCCTCACCGCGCCTCATGACTCCAATTACAAGCTCAAGGCCTTAGCGACCCAGTACCACATTCGCCAGGCCTGGTCCACTATCAGCCTATGCGTGTGCAATTAGCACCACTGAGCTTAAGAAACCGCGTAAGCGTGCGGCAGCTTCAGGCGCCCAAGCTAACTTGGGCGCAGCCTGACAGCCTACGGGACTAAAGCTTGCGCTGTGGGGCGCGGGCAACGCAGCAAAAGGACCATCGATCAGGCCTAATTTGGGGCACAATTTTGCCAAGGGGCGCTATAGTCCACAAAATCGCATGGGCTTAGTTGATTTTTAACTTTTGCTGCATATACTGATTTGAGTTCGAGAACTGACGGCTAAGCCTGAGGCAAGCGCTTACTTGCCTTGTGCTAACACCGTCTAACCAAGACAGATTTATTGAGGAAGTATCGTTATGGCAGCAGTCAAGAAGATGGCCGACCTCGACCTGAAGGGCAAGCGTGTTTTCATCCGTGCTGATTTAAATGTACCAGTCAAGGATGGCAAGGTTACCTCTGACGTACGTATCGTAAGCTCTTTACCAACCATCAAGCTCGCCTTGGAAAAGGGTGCTAAGGTTATGGTTACCTCGCACTTAGGCCGTCCAACTGAGGGTGAATACGACGAGGCTTTCTCCTTAAAGCCAGTTGTTGAGCACATGAAGACCCTGTTAGATTGCCCAGTACGCTTAGTCAAGGATTACTTAGACGGTGTTGAGGTCAACGAGGGTGAGGTAGTTGTTTTAGAGAACTGCCGTTTCAACAAGGGCGAGAAGAAGAACGACGAAGCCTTAGCTAAGAAGTACGCTGCTTTATGCGACGTCTTCGTAATGGACGCTTTCGGTACTGCTCACCGCGCTCAGGGCACCACCTACGGTGTTGCTCAGTTCGCTCCAGAGGCCTGCGCTGGTCTGTTATTAGACAAGGAGCTGACCGCTTTAGGTAAGGCCTTTGAGAACCCAGTTCGCCCAATGTTAGCTATTGTTGGCGGCTCCAAGGTTTCCACCAAGCTCCCAGTTTTACAGAGCTTATTAAAGGTTGCTGATCACTTAGTTGTTGGTGGTGGTATTGCTAACACCTTCATCGCAGCTGAAGGTAACAAGGTTGGTAAGTCCCTGTACGAGGCTGACTTAGTTGACACCGCTAAGGACTTAGCTTCCAAGACCTCGATCCCAGAGTTCGTTGACGTAGTTGTCGGTAAGGAGTTCGACGCCAATACCCCAGCTACTATCAAGTCCAAGACCGAGCTGGCTGACGACGACATGATTATGGACATGGGTCCTAAGTCGATCGAGAACGTCTGCGCTGCTATTAAGGCTGCTAAGACCATTATCTGGAACGGCCCAGTCGGCGTCTTCGAGTTCGACGCTTTTGCCAAGGGCACCGAGGCTATGGCTCACGCTATCGCTGAGTCGGGTGCTTTCTCGGTTGCTGGCGGTGGTGACACCATTGCTGCCATCCAGAAGTTTGGCATCGAGGACAAGATTTCCTACATCTCCACTGGTGGTGGTGCTTTCTTAGAGTTCTTAGAGGGCAAGAAGTTACCAGCAGTTGAGATCTTAGAGAAGCGCGCTGCTGAATAAGAGCAAGCTGAACTAAGCCCACGCTGAGCGTAAGCTCACGCGCTAACAACCGTCATTCTGAGCCGCCGTAAGGCGGCTTGGGATGGCGGTTTTTGTTTGCCCTAAGTGAGCTCCAACGGCCAGGACGGCCGCAGCAAACCAGTTCGCCGCTACAGGGACTGAGGCCAGCTGAAGCATTGCGGCTCACTTCATTCCCTCGTGCGCTTCAATTTGGAAGCCCGCCCACCCACCCTCATGGGCGCGGCCATCAGGTACCGCGCGATCTCAGCGGCCGCGCCGCCCGGTCCTCAACCCAGGCGCGCGTTCTCAAGCCGATCTGCGTGAAGTCGTCCGCTTAGGTTGCCACGAGCTACGGGATAGGCCGCGCGTTTCTTATCTCACATAGGGGCAAGCTCCGGTGTGAGCTTTCATTTGAGGTCTTTGAAGCTCCCACCGTCTTACGACGGGGGATTCTCCTGGACCAGAAAACGGCTTTCTGACGAAATGAAATTAACTTC
>CALXOW010000028.1 GCA_944390115.1 uncultured Anaerobiospirillum sp. | reverse complement strand
AGCAAACCAAATATCAAGATGCGTACTGGTATGGTCGCTGACCGCACAGCTCGTTATTTTTGCTTGGAAGGATCTACTGAGATTCTAAGACAAGCAAGTTCTATGCTAAGAACAGACATGCCTTATTGCTCTTAGCTTACCCATTATGTCAGGCACGGTAGGAAATTTTGATTCAGACTTTGATCTGGCTGGCAGAATTATTTTATAATAACCATTTAATAAGTAAAATATCGTTTTTATAGTACGTTAAATGCAATGTATTTAAAACACAAAAACACAACAACCATTACCATTATGCAATTGCTATTGTTTTGTAAAATTATGGTTGATATGCAGAAAATTTTATTCGCCGCATTTGTCGATTGTTTACAAATTGGAAAATGATTTAGCGGGTAGCTGATTCGCTGTTATTACAATAAATTGAGATGAGCTGAAGTTGCACTAAATTGGTGCTGGTTTTAATTTGTAACAGCTCCCCCATGTTTGAGCCCAGGCTTGAGACTTGGTTTTAGCTTTTCCGGTATTGGCTTGCGCTTTGGGCTCGTGGGGCGGGGGCTGGGTTAGAGGCCTAAGACGGCTTTGGCGCTCTCGTAGTGGCTAGGTTGCGTAGAGCTGTCGGGGTGGTCGCGCATCAGGCGCATGCTCGCGCACATGCGCTTGGGGGTGCTTTGGGTGTGCTGGGCAAAGACGCGCTCAAAGTGCGTCAGGCTGCCAAAGCCGACCTCCGCTGAAATCGCGGTGATGGTCTTGTCGCTTTCTACAAAGAGGCGCTGGGCGTGCAGCACCCTGATCCGATTGAGGTAGGCGACAAAGCTTAGGCTGGTAAAGCGCTTGAACTCGCGGCATAAGTACGACTTGGAGATGAAAAAGCGCGCGGCTAATTCGTCGAGACTTAAGCCTGGCTCAAAATAGTGCTGCTGGATGTAGGCAATGATCGCCGTCATCTTGGGCTCCGAGCGCGGCTGCGGCGTCTTGTACTCGGCGCGCAGGGCGGAGATCAAAAGCAGCTTGAGCCGACTTTGCAGGGCGTCATCCTGAAACTTGCCGCTTTTGGTTTGCTCCGTGATTAAGGCCTCGATTTGCTCGATGATGGCGTGCTTATCGTGCTCTGAGATGAGCTCGTAGGGCTCGACCTTGTCATTTAAGGCCTCTCGCAGCTCCTGGGGAATGGTCGCGGGCATGAAGTAGAGCACAATGCGGCTAAAGGACACGTTGTGCGCGGAAAAGGAGCGGTGCATGGTGTAGGGCGGGTAGATGACGAAGTCACCGGGCTTTAAGTCGTAGCTGCGTTCGTCAATCACCACGGAGCGCTTGCCCTCTTCTAAGTAAAAGAGCTCGTAGAAGGGATGGTAATGGCTTTGGAGCGTATTGTCATTGATGGAGGCAATGCGCTCTAAGGCGATGGGCGCGCCGTTTTGAATCGCTATCGCCGCGTTGTCGATCATGGTGCTTGTCCTTAGCTGCCGGACCGACTACCCATACGATTTTGACCAGGAATAGGGGCAGTAGGTGCGCGGTAAGTCTAGGATAGTCCTGATTGCCCTTGGGTTAAAGGCTTATTTATGGGCTTTGGTAAAAATGTGAAGCTAATCTCACTTTTGGTGGGAGTGCAAGAAATGTTGAATTTTCGCTGAAAGTCAGCAAAATCTGTGGAGAAATGATTTCTGGCTCTGACTAAGATGAGCACAGAGTTAAGTCCGAGGGGGCTTGGCCTTATGTGTGTTGGTCTGAGGAGCCGAAAATGCGCGTTGTAACCAAAGCCACTGGGGTGGCAGTGCACTCCAATTATTGCCAAATTGCCACTGATGCCGGAGTTCCGATCCGTCTGTACTTTTTAACGCCACACATCATCCGCATGCGCGCCGGATTTGATGGCAAGTTTTTGGAGTCGTCGTACTCCTTGGTCACGACTGCTTGGGATAGCATCACCGATGAGGTGATGGCTGATTACCGCAAGCGCGTCACCTGCGAAAGCCCCATGCTCTTTGAGAGCCCAACTTGCTATACCTTAACGGGTTCTGCGCTCAAGGTCATCATCCATAAGGATCCATATCAGCTGGAGATCTGCGACCTTGAGGGCCATGTGCTGCACCGCGATTGCGTCGATTTAGCCTTGCAAGAAGATAGCAATCAGCGCCGTCTGCACGTGAGCGAAATTGAGCCAACCGACGGCTTCTACGGCTTTGGTGAGAAGGGCGGGGCCTTCAATAAGTCCCAAGCCTTTATGACCATGAGCCCAACCGATGCCATGGGCTATGATCCACAGCGCACCGATTCGCTCTATAAGCACATCCCGTTCTACATCAAGCTCAATCACGTCACTAAGCGTGCCTGTGGTTATTTCTACCACAGCACCTGCGAGTGCGATTTTGATATGGGCCGTCGTAAGAGCAATTACTGGCACATGCACTCGACCTTTAGAGCCAATGCCGGTGATATCGATCTCTTCTTTATCGCAGGTCCGGAAGTATCGTCGGTAGTTGCGCGTTACACCGATTTGACCGGCAAGAGCATTATGCTACCTAAGGCTGCCTTAGGCTATCTGGGCTCATCGATGTACTATGCGGAGCTTGAGAAGGATTGCGATACCGCCATTGAGCTCTTTATCAACACCGCCCGCGCCGAGGACATCGGCATCGACGGCTTCCAGTTAAGCTCAGGCTACTGCACCGCGCAAACCTCCGCTGGTCTCAAGCGCTGCGTCTTCACCTGGAATGATGAACGCTTCCCTGATCCTAAGGCCTACTTTGCCGCGATGGATTCCTTAGGCATTGTGGTTTCGCCTAACGTTAAGCCGGGCATCTTATGCGTGCACCCTAAGGTCCCAGAGATGCTGGAGCAAGATATCTTCGTGCGTGATGAACATGAAGACTGTCCTGCAGTCGGCACCTGGTGGGGCGGTAAGGGCTACTTTGCTGATTTCACCAAGCCAACTACGCGCATGTATTGGAAGCAACAGCTCAAGGATCACCTCTTCTCCTATGGCTGCTACTCGGTGTGGAATGACAACTGTGAATACGACAGCTTAGTCAATAAGGATGCGCGCTGCTATCTGGAGGGCGCAGGCTGCACCATCGGCGAGATTAAGGCGGTCATGAGCAATCTCATGTGCCATATCACGGTCGAGGCCTTAAAGGAGTTCTATCCAAACAAGCGTCCATTCGTGGTCTGCCGCTCGGGTCATGCCGGTATTCAGCGTTACGCTCAGACTTGGTCGGGCGATAACCTCACCTGCTATGAGGCCTTAAAGTACAACGTCGGCACGATGCTGGGCATGTCGCTGTCGGGTGTCGCCAACCAAGGCTCGGATATCGGTGGCTTCTATGGCATCGCCCCAGAAGAAGAGCTGTTCGTACGCTGGGTGCAAAACGGTATCTTCCAGCCACGCTTCTCGATTCACTCGGTCAATACCGATAACTCGGTCACCGAACCATGGATGTACTCGCAGAGCAAGCACCTGATTCACGACGCGATCAATCTGCGCTATCGCCTGAGCCCTTACTTCTACTCCTTGATGTATCGCGCCCATAAGAGCGGTCTGCCTTACTTTAGCCCAATGCTGTTAGAGTTCCAGCACGACCCTAAGGTCTACGACGAGGCTGAGACCTTTATGCTGGGCAGCTCGCTTTTGATCGCCAATGTCTTAAACAAGGGTCAGACCACACGTACGGTCTATTTCCCTAAGGATGAGGTCTTCTACGACTTTAACACTTGCACCCCATATCAGGGTGGCCAGTCGGTCGACTTCAACGTGGACTTAAGCTCAATCCCGATGTTCTTACGCGGAGGCCACATCGTAGTGATGGCAGATGAGCATGAGCGTATTCGCAACTTGCAGCGCGATCAGGTCAAGAACTTAGTGATCTTCGCCGCCCCAGATAAGGATGGCAGCTTCACCCTCTACGAGGATGATGGCGTCTCTAATGACTATCTGAAGGGGCAGTATCGTACCACTGAGATCACGATGACGGCAGGAGCCCTCACGCGCTTTAACTTCCACTATGAGGGTGAGTTTAAGAGCCCGATTGAGCAGGTGGCCCTGCGCGTCATTCGCCATGACAAGTGCCCATTCTACGTCATGCTCCAAGGGGAAAAGATGCCGCACTTACTCCATCGCCCAGCCTTTGAGGCAGCAGAGCGCGGCTGGTACTACTCGCAGAGCAAGAAGTGCGTGGAGATCAAGTACCCATATCCTCATGAGGACTATGAGGTGGTCATCTCCTTTGAGCCTTTCGACATGATTGGCATGTAGCCCTTTCCCCTTACTCCCGCCCTAGGTGTGTGGTCGGCTCACTGCCAGCTTAGCTAAGGGCGAAACCGCCTAATGGTGGTGTTCTCACTACATCGTGGTGCTATCACTACGTGGTGACGATCTCACTACGTGGTGGTGCGCCCTTGGTCTGGGGAGTAGGGGGTGGTGTGTTTTTCTTCGTGTGTTGATGAGGAAGTGTTTATGAGAGCTTTTTTGAAGGCGTCATGTGCGTTAGCCCTGGCGCTGTCTTTGGGAGCGTGCTCGCAGCAAGGCGCGACTAATAGCGCCGAAGCGACCGCTGAAAATCCTATGGTGCTGACCCTCGCCCACAATATGAGCGAGACCCACACCGTGCACCAGGCGATCTCAGAGTTTGCCTCGGAGGTGAATAAGCAGACAGGGGGTCGCATCCAGGTCAAGATTTTCGCTAACGGCCAATTGGGCAGCGAGGTCGAGACCATGGAGCAGGTGATGGCCGGTGTGATCGCGATGACCAAGGTCTCAGCCCCTGGTCTTGCCACCTATGATGATGCTTACCACACCTTTGGCCTGCCTTATATCTTCAACAATACCGAGGATTTCTACTCCGTCATGGATAGCGATCCGATGTACGAATTTTTCTTGAGCAGCCACGATAAGGGCTTTGTCACTTTGACCTATTACACCTCAGGTGCCCGCTCGTTCTATACCGTGGATAAGCCGATTCGCACGCCTGCGGACTTAAAGGGTCTCAAGATTCGTGTCCAAGACATGAAGTCGCAGACCGAGATGGTCTCGGTGATGGGCGGCACGCCGGTAGCGATGGCCTATGGCGATGTCTTCACCTCGCTGCAAACGGGCATTATCGACGGCACTGAGAACAATGAGACCGCGCTGACCTTGGGTAAGCACGGCGAGATCTGCAAGGTCTTCTCGATGGATGAGCATGCCATGATTCCAGATGCCGTGCTCGTTTCCTCCAAGGTCTGGGACACGATTAGCCCCGAGGATCAAAAGATCTTAATTGCGGCTGCACGTAAGTCGACCGTGGACCACCAAGCGCTGTGGGATCAGTCGGTACAAGATGCGATCGCCGAAGCCCAAAGCGAGATGGGCGTCACCTTCGTCTATGACGTCGATAAGGAAGCCTTCCGTCAGGCTACGGCGGGTATGGTCGACAAGTACTCTGCCGAGTACCCAGGTGTGGCTAAGCTCTTAGCCTTAATTGAGCAGATTCGTGCCGCACAGTAGGAGGTCCTATGTACGATTTTCTTATCAAGGTCAAAATGGGCATGAACTTCATTTTGGCCAGCCTCTGCACTATCTTCTTGGTCTTCATGACCTTGCTCGTGCTGTGGCAAGTATTCTCACGCTACGTCTTGGGTGCGCCTTCGGCCTTTACCGAGGAGCTGGTGCGCTATTGCCTGATTTGGACTGGCTTTATCGGCGCGGCTTACGCCTTCTCGGCGCGTGCCCACATGCAGCTGACCATTGTGCGCGACCAGTTCAGTGAAGAGAATCGCAAGCGCATCAATGCCGTGGTCGACACCATTATCTTGGTCTTTGCCTTGATCTTCATGGTCATTGGCGGTACCCGTTTGGCCTTTGCCGCGCAAATGGAGTACTCGGCCTTACTCGGCATTTCGCGTGCCTTGGTTTACTCGATGGCTCCAATTGCCGGTGTCCTCATTATCGTCGCCCAGATCATCAACCTCTATGAGGATATCACGGGGCGTGAGCTGACTTTAGCGGCCCGTGAGGAAATGCGCGCCCAGCTTAAGTCCAAGCAAGCTGCAGAGGAGAAGTAATATGTCAATTGCCCTAACAGCGGTGGTCTTGTTCGCCGTCTTCTTCTTTTTATTGGCCTTAAGTGTGCCGATCAGCGTCTCGATCGTGCTCGCAGCGGCGGCAACCGGTCTGACCTCGTTAAACTTAGATCAAGTCAGCTTCATTGTGCTACAAAAAATGAATACCGGCGTGGAGAGCTTCTCGCTACTCGCAGTACCGCTCTTTATTCTGGCCGGTAATATCATGAACAATGGTGGTATCGCGCGCCGTATCATCAACTTCGCGCAGCTCTTCTGCGGCTTTATCCCAGGTTCTCTGGCCCAAACCAACGTCTTAGGCAATATGTTCTTTGGCGCCTTGGCCGGTTCTGGTGTTGCCGCTGCTTCGGCCATGGGCGGCTCGATTGCCCCAATCCAAAAGGAAGAGAAGTACGATATGGCCTTTGCTACGGCGGTTAATATCGCCTCGGCGCCAACCGGCCTGTTGATCCCACCAACCTCGGCCTTCATCGTGTACTCCTCGGTCGTGGGCGGTGTCTCGATTTCGGCCTTGTTCATGGCAGGCTATGTCCCTGGCATTCTGATGGGCTTAGGTGTGATGGTGGTGGCCTTCTTGTACGCTAAGGCCAAAAAGTATCCAACCACC
Organism: uncultured Anaerobiospirillum sp.; assembly: GCA_944390115.1. Classification (GTDB taxonomy): domain Bacteria; phylum Pseudomonadota; class Gammaproteobacteria; order Enterobacterales; family Succinivibrionaceae; genus Anaerobiospirillum. The sequence goes on along the minus strand of CALXOW010000028.1, from coordinate 32,399 downwards.
GGCTTTGTCCCACTTAAGACCGTGCTTAAGGTCACCTGGGAGGCCATCCCAAGCTTCCTACTCATCATCGTGGTCATCGGTGGTATCGTCGGCGGTGTCTTCACCGCGACCGAAGGTGCGGGCGTGTGCGTACTTTATTGCTTGCTCTTGTCGATGATCTATCGTTCCATCACCTTTAAGCAATTTTTCCGCATCTTGGTCGATAGCGCCTGCGTCAGCGGCATCATCTTATTCTTGATCTCCGCTAGCGCCGCGATGTCCTGGGTGATCGCCTACTCGGGTATCCCTGATGCCATCGCTAATGGCCTGCTCTCGATCTCCGAGAACAAGTACGTCATCTTCTTCATGGTGAACTTCATCTTGCTGGTAGTGGGCATGTTCTTGGACATCACCCCAGCCATCCTGATCTTCACCCCAATCTTCCTGCCAATCTGCATGAGCTTAGGCATGGATCCAGTCCACTTTGGTGTCATGCTCATCTTTAACATGTGCATTGGCTCGATGACGCCACCAGTAGGCTCGGTCTTGTTCGTGGGCTGCGGCATTACCAAGTGCTCGATTGAGCGCGTTTCGGTCATGCTCCTGCCATACTTCCTGATGCTGATTGCCTTGCTCTTACTCATCACCTATGTTCCATCGCTCTCGCTCTTTATCCCAGAGATGATGGGCCTGATGTAAAGATTCCTTTTCAAACACATCAACCAAGGGCCTAGTATCTTGGGCCCGGCAACTACCTTTAAGCGGAGTGGGCGCGTCCTGCTCTGCTTTTTTCGTTTTTGGACACAGGACAAATTTTTATGCTAAACTAATTCTCCGGGGCGCACAGCGCCAAGGCTAGCGCCCGGCGCTATGGTTTAATTGGTTGAGGACGGCATGGTCATCTTAGGCATCGACCCAGGCTCGCGTAAGATGGGCTATGGCGTGGTGAAGATGGAGGGTAATAACCTCCAGTATTTAGGCTCGGGCTGTATCGTTACCGGCACTGAGGCCTTGCATTTACGCCTCTTGGTGATCTTTGATGCGGTGACGGCCATTATCGAGCAGTTCAAGCCCGAGCATATGGCGATCGAAGAAACCTTTGTCGCCAAAAACGTGCAGTCGACCATCAAGCTCTCGGAGTCACGCGCCGTGGCCATGGTGGTGGGCGCGCGAGCGGGGCTCGAGGTCTTTGAGTACACCCCGATGCAGATTAAGCAGGCGGTGGTCGGCTATGGTGCCGCGCAAAAGAATCAGGTGCAGTACATGGTCAAAAACATCCTGCACTTAAACGGCTTGCCGCAAAGTGACGCGGCAGACGCCTTGGCCTGTGCCATCTGCCACGGCTACACTAATAAGGTCAGTGTGGTGCTGGGGCGTACCACCGGGGCTATCTCCAGTGTCAACGGGCGCTGGCGCAGCCCCACCAAGTGGTAGCAGGGGGCGCCCACCAAGTGGTAGCAGGGGCACCCACCAAGTGGTAGGGAGCTGCCGGTGGACTTTAACGTATTAGAATGTTAGGAGGAGCAATGTTCGGATCGATTCGCGGCAAGGTCTTAGGTTTTGAGGTTTTGACCGCCTTGATTGAGACGCGTGATGGCTTAGGCTATGAGGTCGAGGTACCGGCCTCGTACTTAAGTGAGCTCAAGGTGGATCAAGAGTGTTTCTTGTACCTGTACCATATCGTGCGTGAGGACGCGCAGCTGCTCTTTGGCTTTCATACCAAGGAAGAGCGTCTACTCTTTCGTGAGCTCATCAAGCTCAACGGCATTGGGCCGCGCATTGCGATGGCGATCCTCTCGGTCTTTACCTTAAATGACTTTGTGGCCGCGATTCGTGAAGAGCGCATCAATGCCATCGTGGCGGTGCCGGGCGTAGGTAAGAAGACTGCCGAGCGCATCGTGGTCGAGATGCGCGATCGCATCGACAAGCTGCGTATCAACAATGCCCCAATCCAAGCGGGCAGTCAGGGCGCGCTGGATATTCAAGAGAACTCGGCTCAGGAGGAGGAGCGCAGCTCCGCCTTTAATTGTGAGGATGCCATCGGCGCTCTGGTCAGCTTAGGCTTCAAGGAAAATCAAGCCATGACCACGGTGCGGGCGGTCTACCAGCAGGGCATGAGCGCCGAAGAAATTATTGTGGCCGCGCTCCAGCAGCTCAATAAGCACTAAGGTGCGGCAACGCTTGTAAAGTGGCACCTGAATTTTGATGCTCTAAGGACCCTAAAGGGCCTGCCGGGCCCTGTGGTACAATGCCGCCCCCAAGAGGGCGGCTCTTTCGTGATAAAGGAGGCAAGATGGCTGCGGTTAAAGGCATTGTCGCTGACTCGTTGCAAGTGGAACCACGTACGGTGGGGCCTGAGAAGACTTACGAGGAAATCGCGGCTGAGTTGACTGACGCAAGTGAAGATCGGGCTTTGCGTCCTAAGACGCTCCAAGATTACATCGGTCAAGAGCAGGTCAAGTCGCAGCTTGAGATTGCCCTAGCGGCAGCGCGCAAGCGTGGCGAGGCCTTAGATCACGTCTTGATCTTTGGCCCGCCAGGCCTAGGCAAGACCACGCTCTCGAACATCATCGCCAATGAGCTTAAGGTCAATCTCTCGAGCACCTCGGGCCCGGCCTTAGAAAAGAAGGGCGATGCTGCTGCCATCTTGACCAATTTGGGGCGCCGTGATGTCCTCTTTATCGATGAGATTCACCGCTTAAATCCGGTGATCGAAGAGTTCTTGTACCCGGCAATGGAAGATTATCAGGTCGATATCTTAACCGGTGAAGGCCCATCGGCGCGCTCGATTAAGATTGGCCTGCAGCCTTTTACCTTGATCGGAGCGACCACGCGCGCCGGTACCTTAACCTCGCCGTTGCGAGCCCGCTTTGGCATTATCTTGCAGCTGACCTATTACAGCCCAGAGGAGCTGCTTTTGATTGTCACGGCTTCTGCCAAAAAGCTCAATATTCCACTCGAGCCCGAAGGCGGCCTTGAGATTGCCAAGCGCGCCCGTGGTACCCCGCGTATCGCTAATCGCTTGCTCAAGCGCGTGCGCGATTACGCTGAGGTCAAGGGCAATGGCGTGATCACGCGCGAGATTGCCGACAAGGCCCTTAATATCCTCAAGATCGACCACGACGGCTTTGATGACTTTGACCGCGCCTATCTCTCCACTATCGTCTGCGACTTCAATGGTGGTCCGGTCGGCATTGAGAGCATGGCTGCGTCCCTAGGCTATGAACGTGAGACCTTAGAGAACGTGGTCGAGCCGTACTTGATCCAGCAAGGCTATGTTCAGCGCACCCGCCATGGCCGTATCGCCACCGCTAAGGCTTATAATAAGATCGATGGCGGCCTGAGCTGATCTGGGTCTACGGAGTATCAGGCGATAAATTAGGGTAGATCACAATCCGACCACAGGGCCAGTAGCGTCACACGAAAAAAAAATCGTGGCGTATATGGCCATTTTGCGCGGCACACCCTTGAGCCAAGGGGCCTGAGAGTGCTATTTTAAAGGGTAGAGCGCAGTCATGCGCTAAAACACTTGAGGCATTTGGGGCAAGAGGATCGACTATGGGACGTCGTATCTCCTTTGACAGCAGCAATATCAAGGATTTTCCGCAGCACGGCGTGACGGTGCAGCGCAAGCCTGATCGCCTCTACGTAATGTGCCGCAAGTTCTATCTTGATGCCAAGGGCCAGCGCCACGAGCACCGCGTCTATGTCGGGCATGTCAACCAGGGCGCCTTCTACACCTCAGAGGAGTCCTACAAGCGCCGTGTCATCGCCCAGCAAGCCCAGGTCGGGATCACGCTGAGCGCGCACCAGATCGACTATGAACCAGGGATTGAGAAACTGTCCTTGCATCAAGTCCACATGCTCCAGCAGTTTTATCAGCTCAACCCTGAGTTTGTGCGCAAAAGCCCTACCACAGTCTTGGCCTTAGCCCGGCGTCTGCAAGAGTTGGCCACCAATGCCGAGCACGAGCTGTGGCAAAACGCGCTCAAAAGCCTAAGCTTAGACAAGCTGCCAGACCCCGGCGACCTCACGGAGCCGAGTAAGGACTCGCGCCCGCGCAAAAACGCCGTCCCCAGCGCCGAGGATATCTTGCTGGAGGCGCAGATCGATATCTTCAACTTCACCACCAGCGCCGATTTCAAGGCTTGGCTGACGCTCAACCCCTTTGAGCCGCAAGCCCCTATGCTCAAAGCCCGCACTAAGACCACACCGCGTCAGGCCAAAGCTCAGAGCAGTAGGGTGCCCGCTGAAGCGACGTCCAGCTCCCAAGGGGCCCAGCCTGAGAGCAAGGCGCAAGCAACAGCTCAGAGCGGGCCTAAGTCTGCTGACCGCGCCGGGAGTGCCCTGGCTGAGGCCAGTCAGGCTCAGGGCGTAAGCTCCGCTCAGTCTGAGTCTAACGCGCACGTCGAGCGTCAGGAACCACCTGTAGCCCAGCACACTGCGGACAGCGCTCCAGAAGCGGAGACTCAAGCTGCCGCACCAGGAGCCACAGCCCTAAATGAGGCAGGCTTGAAGCCTGAAGCAGATGCTACGGCGCCAGACCCAGTTCAGGCGGCTTGTGCCGCTGCTGCGGCTGCGCGCAAAAGTGTGCCCTTGGGAGCCGAGCTGCAGGTTGATACTGGCAGTGGACTCAGCCATATTGCGCAGTACGGCGCCCGCGCCCTGGGCACAGATGGGCCTTTGACTTTAGGGATGTGGCTTAATCGCCCGCACCCTAATGGCACGCTGGTGGCGCTTGATGAGCACAGTCCGGTCTATTACATGGCACGCTACCGCGTCTATGAGGCCGATTGCAATCGCTGGGGCTTTTTAACCGAGCAACGTCTCCTGGCCTTCTGCCAGCATGCCCGGCTTGATTTCTTCTTGGAGCAGTTAAGCTTTGACCTTGAGGCCTACCTCTTGGCACAAAAGCTGTACCCTGTGCAGGTCGAAAGCCAAGCACGCTACTTTGCGCCGATCGTCGTGGGCACGGAAATCGTGGTGAGCGTGGTGCCGCTTAAGGTGCAGCGCAGCTCCATCTGCTATTACCAAGAAATCCGGGATCGCGCCGGTATCTTGCGCTTTGCCCAAAAGAGCCGCCATGCCTGTTGTGAGCAGAGCAACGGGCGCCAGGTCAGCGTGCCTGAACCCATTATGGCGGCGCTGATTCCTTATATGCCGCAAACCCCAGTTCCTGAGGCCTTATGACCTACACTCCTTTTATCTTTGCCCGGACCATCACCCCAGATTTAGTCGATGGCAGCGGCAGAGTATCCGAGCGCAGTCTCGTCACCTTATGCGAGAGTGCGCGCATGGAAGCGCTCGCGCTCTTAGGCTGGAGCAGCCGTTATTACTTAGAACAGTACGATCTCAACGTGGTCTTAGCGCGCATTCAAGGCGAACTCGTCCGCGCCCCTAAGCTTTTTGAGCCCGTCTTACTGGTGGTTGCGCTCAGCAAGCTTGGGGCCGGTTCATTGTCCCTGGTCCACGAAATCAGAGGGCAAGATGGCAGCCTGTGCTATCGCCTGCGCATTGTTGAGGGCTGCTTTGATCGCGCGGCCGGTGCGGTGACGCTCTTACATGAGGACATGAAACGCACCACGTGCCTGGCCTTGCTGCCCAAAGATTGGGAGTTCAACGAGGACACGTTAGCGGCCTTGCCGCCCATCCCGCCTGCGGTGGGTTTAACTTTGCTCGCCACGCCACCTGGGGTGCCGCCGCGCCCGACAGTAGCCACGAATGCCTATCATGTCCGGGTGAATTTCGCTCATACTGAGCTGCGCGGTGGGCGCTGCCGTGAGGACGCTTTGCCGCTGTTTTGTGACCAGGCTTTTGCGGCGTATCTTCAGAGGCATGGTCTTTTGCCCCAAGTCGGCGCAGTTTGTCCTTGGGTGGTGCGCGCACTTTCAGGTAAGATCACGGCTTGTCCTGCATTAGGAACGCCGCTTCAGGTGACGCTCAACGTGCAACCAATGCGTGCTAACTTAGTGCAGGTGGCAGCGCAGATGAGGACAGATGGTTTAGTGAGCGCTGCGGATCTAGTTTGTGCGCATGGTCAGCAGGGGGCTGACATGGCTAGCGCCGCTAGTCTGCTCTATGAGCAGGAAGCACAGCTTGAGGTCTCGGCTGAGCTGTTTCATGGTTTGGGAGGGAGATATGAGTGAGCCATTTTGCTCGAGCTTTCGCGTTTATTACGAAGACACTGACGCCGGTGGCATTGTCTATCATGCCAATTACCTCAAGTTCTGCGAGCGTGTGCGCAGCGACTTTGTGCGCGAGGTCGTAGGCTTCAGTCAGCGCGATGCCTTAAAGGGCGCGGCTCAAGGAACGGGCCATGGCTTTGTCATGACCAAGTTTAATGGCAAGTTCATCGCCCCAGCTCAGCTTGAGGACTTGCTGACGGTCAGCTGCATCCCTTACAAGGTCACTCCAGCGCGCATCGAGATTTACCAAGAGGTCAAAAACGAGGAGGGCAAGCTGCTCTATGCCCAGCGCTGCACCTTGGCCTACATCGACTTTGCTCGCAATACCCCAATGGCGGTACCGGTAGAGTTCACCTCGTCCTTTAAGCAGTACTTAGCCCCTGAGGACATGGTGTACGCCTGCTAAGAGCCCGCCCCCAACGCCGCCAAGACCAAAGGCTAGGCTCAAGTTAGATAAGGCCCAAGTCAGATACGGCCTCATGTCAGGGCGTAGGGCCCAAGGTCATGCGGCCGCCTCTAAGCTCAGGAGCCTCAGAGCCGCGCACTCATTAGGCGCTTGCCCCAGGCAGGGGGCGGCTGGGCCTGTGTGGTAGCTCAATTCGCGGAAAATGGGGGCATTTTATTGCGCGCTGTGCTTGAGCTAAGCCTGTTGCTTTAGCATAATGGCATATTTGTGCCCGAGCGGTGCTTAGGTCAGAGATTTTTGTGGTGACAGGCTGAGCCTGTGGTTTGTTCGAAGGTGAAATGATGGAGACGCAAGGAGCGCTATCCTTTTCTGAGCTGGTGCTCAATGCCAGCTTCTTAGTACAGTGTGTCATGCTGTTTTTGCTGGCGCTGTCGGTGGTCTCATGGACCATTATCATCTCGCGCAACAACCAATACCGCATTGGCCGCGCCAAAGCCGATGAGTTTGAAGATCGCTTTTGGTCCGGCATCGATTTAAACAATCTCTACCAAGATTGTATGAAGCGCCCGGACGAGTTAGTCGGCCTTGAGGTCATTTACTCGGCGGGGTTTAAGGAGTTCGTGCGCCTGGTCAACTCGGGACCTGCCGACCAAGATGTAGTGATGGACGGCACCTACCGCCAGATGAAGGTCGCCTGCTCACGTGAGGTGGAGCTGCTTGAAAATCATCTGCCGACCTTAGCGACCATTGGTTCGATCAGCCCTTATATCGGCCTCTTTGGTACGGTCTGGGGCATTATGCACGCCTTCGTTTCCTTAGCAGCGGTCAAAAACGCCACCTTAGCCATGGTCGCGCCACCAATTGCCGAGGCCTTAATTGCGACTGCGATGGGTCTGTTTGCCGCAATTCCTGCGGTCATGTTCTATAACCGCTTTGTCACCAAGGTCGAGGCCTTAGAGAACCGTTACTACAATTTCATGGACGAGTTCTCGACCATCTTAAATCGCCGCTTAGTCACCATTCGCTCGCAGATTAACCGTAATCAGCAACAGCAGCCAGCGCCTATGCCTAATGCTGCTGCCACTAACACCATGGCGGGCATGCCAAATATTCAGAGCATGCCGAATATGCAGGGCATGCCGAACATTACCGGGATGCAAGGCGCATCGGTCATGCAGGGAGCACCAGTAATGCCAAACATGGCAGGTCCCTTAGGTAATCTCGCTGGAGGCGAGGCGCCAGGCTCTGGGGCGAGCTTAAATGTCAGCGGCCCTAATGCCAGCAGCGCCCATGGTACGGGAGCAAACTCTGCAGGCGCGGTACGCAACCGCTTTAACACCAACCGCGTTCAGGTGGACATGAATAGCAGCCAAGCCCAAGATATGGCTAAGGCCATGCACAGTCCACTCGCCCCTGAGGCCAATGGCGACAAGCCTGCACCGATCTTAGGGGGCGGGGCTAGTTTGCCTAGCGCCAATCCGGCCCGCATGAGCGCGCGCCCTAACAACCCATTGCAAGGCCCGGCCAAGCGCACTGGACTTAACTCGAGCGCAGAAGCGGTCTTAGGAGGTATGGCCCAAGAGACCATGCGGGGTGTGGTGCCACCGCGCAATGCCTCCAGTAATTTAGTGCAAAATGCGCAGTTGCCGGGCGGTGCGGCGAGCGCGGTCAAGCCGAGCGTGATGCCGGTGCCGGGCTTAGGCGAGAGCGCGGTGGATTTAAATCCCGCCGCTTCCGGCGATAAGGTCAACGAAGGTCCAATCTATCGCGCGGGCGCCAATTTAGAGCGGCGCCCTAAGCCTGCCGATGATGAGCCGCATTACATCACGCCTGGTGGGCAAAATCAGCGTCGGATGCAAAAGTAAGGGGGGCTCATGGCAGATTATGGGCGCGGTCATCGCCGCAAGAGCCGTACGGTGGCCGAAATCAACGTGGTGCCATACATCGACGTGATGTTGGTGCTGCTGGTGATCTTCATTGCCACGGCGCCGGTCGTGATGCAAGGTGTCACCGTGGACTTGCCGCAAGCTGAGGCTGAGACCATGAACGAGGATCAGCGCACACCGATTATTGCCACGGTCGATAAGGCCGGGCAGTACTTTGTGAGCATCGACTCGCAAAGCGTGAAAGTGCCTGATCTCGACACGATGGGCCAGGTGGTCGCCGAAGAGCTGCGCAAAGACCCAAGCCGTCCGGTGGTGGTCCAAGGTGATGCCCAAGTGGCCTATGATAGCGTCATTCAGCTGATGAATGCGTTAAAGCGTGCGGGCGTGGAGAGCGTAGGTTTGGTGACCGACCCGATCCCAGTGGCCTAGGCCAGAAAAAAAAAGGAAAAATAAGAGGCTTGTTGTAGCGTGAAGATTGGAATTGGTACCGCCTTTGTCCTGGCAGTGATTTTTCACGGCGCGCTTCTGGCGGTGCTGGCGGTCAACGTGTCCCTCGATCGCCCTGAGCGTCCTGAGGAAAAGCCGGGCCAAATCATGCACGCTACTATCATCAATGTGCCTCCAGCTAAGGGCAGTCCAACCGGTCAGCCGCCCAAGAACAATACCATGCAGGACACCCAAAAGCTGGCCCAGGAGGCGGCTGCTAAGGCTCGTGCTGAGGCCGAAGCCAAGGCTAAGGCTGAGCTGGCTAAGAAGGTGGCAGCGCAAAAGAAGGCCGAAGCTGAGCGGCAAAAGGCGCTGGCGTTAAAGAAGGCTGAAGAGGCCAAGCGTAAAGCTGAGGAAGAGAAGAAGCGCATCGAGGCTGAAAAGAAGAAAGCCGAGGAAGAGCGCTTAAAGGCAGAAGCCGAGGCTAAGGCTAAAGCCGAGGCAGAGGCCAAAGCCAAGGCCGAAGCAGAGGCTAAAGCCAAGGCTGAGGCCGAAGCCAAAGCTAAGGCCGAGGCTGAAGCTAAAGCCAAAGCCGAGGCGGAAGCGCGCGCTAAGGCCGAGGCCGAGCGTAAGGCCGCCGAAGAAGCCGCACGCCAAGCTGCCTTACAGCAACAAGCTGAGAGCTTAGAGCAAGAGCTGCTAGGACGCGCCAATGGCGTCGAGGGCGGCCAGGGCTTAGGCTCGGGCACCGGCTCGGATGACAGCCAAATCTACGGCGCCAAGGTGCAGCAATTAATCGAGCAGAACTGGCGTATCGACCCATCGATGAACGGCAAGCGCGTCGTGGTCACGGTCTCCATTGATGAGAATGGCATGATCTACAACGAGAAGTGCCAAGGCGATAGCGCCGTGTGCGCCAGCGCCATTGCGACCTTGAACTTAATCGGCATGATGCCGCGCCCACCAGTGGGCTGCAATGACTGCAACACCATTGTGATCACCATGACTCCGAAGCTGTAAGAACAATAGGGGCTCATGCTGGCCCCATAAAGCCCAAAGGCCCCATTACGGGGCCGATGGTCAGAGGTGCCAGCAACGCTTGCGTGCTAAGGCTTTAGGTCAGAGCGCAGCCGTAACAGAGGAGTCTTGGTTGAGGACTCAGTCTAAATCCAGACCTGATCGGGACGACGCTTGTGGCCACCTTTGCGCAGTTGCTCTCGTTGATCCCAAATGGCATTGGTGATTTCACTGTCCACATCGCTGAAGTGCTTGATTAAGCCCGAATTATCTTTAGCAACAAGCATGAAATGTGGATTACCTGTCAAAAGGTCAATCCTTTCGCCATCGATGATTGGGGCATGGACGCGCAAGGAATAAACATCCCAGAGCTTGCCTTCTATGCGGCACTCGCCGCAGTACTCGAGGTCGTACGTACCGTAGACTTTACGGATGTGCGGTGGAATATCGTCATCAAACTCATCGAAATCATGTCTTGACATGATTAAGCTCCGATTTTGGGTATAGGTCCGGTGACCTTAGTGCGGTCTGACTGGGCTTGGACCTATTGAGCTCAGTCGATCATGATTGCGTCCTTGGTGCCACGCTAAGCGCGTCAGGGGAGTAAATCAAGATCCAAGCTTTGGGCTTTTTGACTTGGGTCAAAAGAAGCACAAATTCTGGGCTCAACCAGACGTTGCCAAAAGTGGGTAGGCCGCCGTGTTTTAGATGCGACGGCGCAAGTGGGGCCTATTTTTGCAAGGGCAAGGGCACTTACTGGGTGCGCCTTGGTCTAAGCATCAGCATTTGCTTGTCTTAATGCTAAACTATGTCGCATTGTTGTTATTTGTTGGGGGATCCATGCGCTGGTTCAAAGTTCTAGGGGCTGCTCTCCTCTCGTGCCTGATGATGGCAAGCGCCCATGCTGCATTACAAATTGAGATCACGGGTGGTATCAACGAAGGCCGTCGCGTCGTCGTGCTGCCGTTCCAAACCCAAGGTCAAGTGCCGGTTGATGTCAGCTCGATTATCAGCGCTGACTTAATGCGCTCGGGCAAGTTCTCACCTATCACCTACAATCAGCTGCCGTCAGGCGCGATTGTCAACGGTGCGGTCAACTTCGATGCCTTAGCGGCCGCTGGGGCCGAGGCCGTGGTTTCAGGCCGCGTCGTACCGGTACCTAATAGCCAAAACTATCAGGTAATCTACAACATCCATGGCGTCCAAGGCGCCAATAAGGGCCGTCCCCTGACTCAAAGCCGGGGCGTGAGCGCTAATGCCGCCCAGCTGCGTCAGGCAGCACACTTGGTCTCGGATCGTACCTACGAGCTGTTAACCGGACAAAAGGGTGCCTTTAGAACGCGCATTGCCTATATCGTCTATCGCTTTGGTGACCGCTTCCCATATCAGCTTATGACCGCTGATTACGATGGCTACAATGAGGTGCCAATTCTGCGCTCTACTGAGCCAATCATGACCCCAAATTGGTCGCCGGATGGTCGCCGTTTAGTCTATGTTTCCTTTGAGCGCCGTGCTCCTGCTATCTTCGTGCAGGATATCTTCACCAAGCAGCGCACGAAGTTAGCCTCCTTCCCAGGCCTCAATAGCTCGCCTACTTGGTCGCCGGATGGCAATAAGATTGCATTTACTCTCTCCAAGGATGGTCAGCCTGAGATTTATTACTACGACTTAGTGACCTCGCGCTTACACCGCATCACTAACAATCGTGCGATCGATACTGAGCCTTCCTGGTCTTCAGATAGCTCGCGCTTATTCTTCACCTCCGAGCGTGGCGGTCGGGCGCAGATTTACGCCGTCGATATCAATACTCGTGATGCCCAGCGTGTCACCTACCAAGGTGCGATGAACCTCTCGGCTCGTCCGATTCCTAACTCCAACGCCTTGATTGTGATTACGCGCCAAAACGGCTATCGCGTTGCCCGTGTCGATGCTGATGGCTCGATTTACATGCTTACGACTTCGTCGTTAGATGAGTCGCCATCGGTGGCTCCTAATGGCGCCATGGTGATTTACAGCACCGTCTATGAGGGCCGTAAGGGTTTAGCTTTAGTTTCGACCGATGGTCGTTTCAAGGCTAATCTGCCATCGAGCAATAGTGGCGAAATCAGTGCTCCAGCTTGGGGCCCATTGCCTGAAAAATAGGCAAAACCACGATCTCACCACAGCCGTGAATGCGGGACAGCTAACAAATTTGCGAAAAAAGTGGGACAAGATTTGACCTTGCGCACCACTTATGCTGATTAGTTGCCACGATTAGGCACGCGCTAAGCTACAATGTAGTAAGCTTGCCTCATTGGTCGATTAGCGGCGCCGAGAAAGCAGCTGCCATGAGACTGCTCACATGGGCTGTGGTTGAAGTGACTCAATCATTTCAGGCGATAAGGATGTTTTATGAAAGCGTTTAGACTATTCAACTTAGCTTTAGCATTGGCTGCTAGTGCTATGCTCGTGTCAGTCACGGGCTGCTCGACCACCTCTAGCACTGAAGATGGCACTTTTATCGACGGTTCGGTCTCCTCTGATCCTAATATGACCGGTGATATTTATATCGAGGACAATTTAGGTTACGGCGGCCTTTCGGAGGACGTCATGACCTCGGTTGATAGCGATGGCACCTTAGTGATCGGCGATCCTAATGCCAGCCCAGACCAGCTGTATGACCCAACCTTTGCTGGTCCTCAGTCCTTACGCGAGAACAATACCGTTTACTTCAAGTACGACTCCGACCAAATCCAGGATGAGTACGTTTCGATCATGCAAGCTCACGCTCAGTACCTGCGCGATAACCCAGATGCCCGCATCATTATCGAAGGTCACACCGACGAGCGTGGTACCCCTGAGTACAATATTGCCTTAGGTGAGCGTCGTGCCCGTGCCGTTGCGCGCTATATGCAGAACTTAGGCGTTGACGTCAATCAGCTTTCGATCGTCTCCTACGGCGAGGAAAAGCCAATTGCCCCAGGTCACACTGAGTCGAGCTGGCAGCAAAACCGCCGCGCCGTCATCAATTACTAATCGGGGCTAACTTACCCTTATTGCTAAGCCCTCGCCTGAGCCCTGGTTCACGCGGGGGCTTGGTGTTTTTGGCCACCGCGCTCAACGGTGCCCCGGCGCTCTCAGCCGTTTTTTGGCAGCCGCACCAAGCGCGGACTATATCGTAATCGTACAAGTACTGGCAAGCTGATCAATGCGGATCTAAACGTAGCTCTTAACATCGGCAGAAAAGAACTTGGTGACGAGTGGCTTCACACTCTATTAGCCAATGGGGGCTTTGTGGACAAGCCCGTGGTGATCCGTAATTTGCACCAAAACGCAGGTTGCGGAGCATTACTAAAAGCAGGGCAACGATCCTGCGAAACCGCTGACGTAAGTCATCGGTAGTTCATCGCGCACTTCTATCTCAACTTTGACTCCTTGCGTGACCCGGTGCGCTTTGATGCGGCTAAGACTTGGCTTCAGTTCGGCGGGCTCGATCCAATACCGCGCACCGTATCGGAAGCGATAGCACGAGCTAAGGAGCTCAAGGCGCCGCGCGAAATTGAGCTAATCAAAAAGAACTGGTACCAAAAACGCAATTACGACGAGCTAATCCGCGTTTACTACGAATAGCTAAACAAAAGGCCGTCCTGCTGAGCGGGGCGGCCTTTTTGTGGGTAGTGGGTGGCTAGGCGAAAGCTAAGCCCATACTGCTTGCGTCGGCTTGAGAAGCAACGTTGCCACGATGCCGATTAATGATTGTATTGCGCAGTTCTGTATTGTGCTCGACCTGCCAGCTATCATAAGTTTCTTGCAGCTGAAGCCACATGCTGGCAGGGATCTTGGTGATAACTGTTGACAGCATTACAGCAATGTCAGGCGTAATTGGCGCCTTTTCTTCAATAATATCAGTCAGCGTCTTGACTGATACTCCCATCTTCGTTGCGGTGTCTTCGATGGTGCGCTTTTCGCTAAAGCATGCCGCAAGGATAGGCCCCGGATGCGGCGGGTCATACATGCGCATGGTGAACTCCTCCTTGAGCCAATAATTGCTCATGCCTAAAATAAGCTATCTTCTGACTACTTTAATGATAGTCGATGTAGTCGACTAACACAACGTTACCATCTTCAGTAAAAAAGTAGGTTAAGCGATAGTTGGCAGATACCTTTAGAGCCCAGTGTTGATTTATATCTTGGCCGCTGTTGTTTTTGCCATGTAAGCGGTGAGGTGCCCATTGGACCATTTCTGTAATGACGTACTCTGACGGCATTATATTAAGAAAGTCCAACATTTGCTTAATTTTGGCCCAGTGTTCAGAGTTGATTTTTCGAGACTTGCCTGTGCGAAAAATTTCCTCAACAGCCTTATGGCGAAAGCTAACAATCATGCCCTAACTCCTAAAGCTTTAGGGCGATCTTAGCATCAAGCGTCCAAAGAAATCAAAGGGGAGGGAGCTCGGCCTGCCAGGCATCATCCTTATTTTGTAAGGCAAGCCATTGCTCAGGCGGTTCGCCGGGAAATATGACAGCCAACAATAGAGCAATCTCCTTTGTGATAGGGGCCTTGCAATCCAAAATATCTGTAAGGGTCTTAACAGATACCCCCATCTTTAGAGCTGCGTCTTCGACGGTAAATTTATCGTCGAAGTTTTCGGCCAGCACAAGGCCTGGGTGAGGTGGGTTAAACATTATCATTTTAGTCTCCTTGGTTAGAGGTCAGGAAAGTAAGGAGCAAAGCAGCTCTCGACGTAATTGTCCCATGCTTCCATGATAGGGCGGCGCTGCTCTAGGTAGTCAGAGCGCTGGTAACTGAGCTGCACTTGGTTCTCAACGCGGTGCGCTAAGCAGTACTCACAGTGCACAAAGTTAAAGTCCTGCTCAGCAAACCAGGTGCGGCCCATGCTGCGCACGCCGTGCTGGGTGAATGAACTACCGCTGACTTACGTCAGCGGTTTCGCAGAGTCGTTGCCCTGCTTTTAGTAATGTTCCGCAATCTACTTTATTGTGCAGATTACGGATCACTACGGGCTTGTCCACGTGCAGGCTTGTGCCTACTTGCAGGTTTTCACTCGCTAAGCCCCCATTGGCTATGATGTTAGTCTGCTTGCCGTCACTGTATTTGCGCAGGAGCCACGACTTAGAGCCGTTAGGGTAAATCTTAAGATAGAGGCCGCCGCCGTCGCTCACTTTAAAGGAAGAGATTTTTGGTTTGAGCATGCGCACGGCGATATCAGTTAGCGTATGTTGTGCCATAAGAGCCGTTAGGGTAAATCTTAAGATAGAGGCCGCCGCCGTCGCTTACCTGAAAGGAAGAGCTTTTAGGTTTGAGCATGCGCACGGCGATATCGGTAAGCTTGTGTTGTGCCATATACGCCTCCTAAGTGGTTGGCTTATGAGGCCATTATAATTTGTACCCTATTTGCACCCTAGAGCTCGTAGCTATGTAAAAGAAAGTAAATGGGGGTGAATATAACGGAATATACCCAACATCGCAAAGCCTTAAGCTATGCCGGGTGACATGATTTTGTGACAGTGGCTAAGCCTGATTTATTGGGCGCTTTTAAGTTTATTTCAAATTTGTGGCCTAGGTTGGAGTGCGCGGGGCCCAATGTGCTTAAAATAATTAAGGCTTGAGCCTAGTTCGGCTAGCTTGAGTCGGGGTGGGACTAGCACCCACGGATGCAGCCTGAAGGTTGCCTTGGATTTAGCTGTTACAAGGAGAGGCGTGACCAACTGGTGGTTGGTGACGCAAAGCGCTTATGAAGAAACCTCAGTCAATTATGATGTGGCGAGCATCTGACAAGATGGTCTCCATCTTGTCCAACGAGTATCTGCTCGGTGGTGCTACGGGTGCTAGCTTGTGGGCCTTAGGCGACACGGAATTTGATAAGGAGTGCTCGACCTTAGATCCTGGTTCGCTCATTTTGCTCTTTAAGAACGAAGGCGAGCGCAATTACATCGTGGGCGGCGGCTATTTCTTAGGCTGGGCCTATATGCCAATTAGTCAGGCCTGGGACCTCTACGGCGTGCACAATGGCGCCTACAACTTAGATGACCTGATCCAAGATGTCATCAATCGTGGCGGCAATAAGGACAGTGAGCTCTCGATTGCCATGCTGGTGCACACCTTCATGTTTGACACCCAAGACTACGTTCACGTCCCAGATGAGCTGTGCAATTTCTTCAGCTGCAAGCACGTCTTCACCTTGCCATTAGATGAGCCATACGGCCGCTATCTGCACACGCAGGTGATTGAGCACCGCGATAACTACATCTCAAGCGAGGGCGGTGATTGGCAGGGTATGTACTACGCTGCTTCGCACCGTAACTGCAAGAGCTACGTCGCTGAGTTCAATGCCCGTGTCTTAAACGCCTACGACTTCCGCTGCGCTTTATCCGGCGTACGCGCTCGTCCAGTGCTCGAGGTGGCCAATATCCAGCCGTTCTACGACTTCAAGTTCCAAAAGGCCAGCAACGGCGTAGTGCTGCGCTCGGACTTATTCCAGCTCTTTAAGCTCGGCTATATCACCTTCTTGTACAACGAAGACCACAGCAAGTTGACCGCCAAGGTCTCCAAGACTGTACGCACCGCCTATGGCGAGGACTATATGCGCTTTGATGGCAAGGAGCTGCTCTTACCTAAGCAGCGTGAGTGCTGGCCTGATCCGCAGTACGTCAAGTGGCACAATAAGAACTGCTTTGAGAACTGGATGTTCTTAGGTGGTACCCACGCCTAAAGGCCTAAGTATCGACCAAAAGGAAAGGGAGCGTTAGCTCCCTTTTCTGTTAGTGCCTCAGGCACACTCCACGTCGCCCGCGCGCCCCGAGCCGCCTGAGGCTTGACCGCACGCCTCAGCACTGGCTCTAGGGGCGGGCGCTCCACGGTGTGGCTACCGGTATGGATCTGTGGCCACAGGTGCCGTATTCCATGGTGCAGCTGCTGAGACATTCCCAGTGGGGCTCTGGGCGCTAGTTCCCAGTGGTCACTGGGGGCCATCCCCAGAGCGGTCATAGAGGCGCTGCTGGGGGCGGGAGCTGTCGTCACCAGCACAGGCCCTGCGCTAACTGGCACAGGTTCTGTGGTCATCAATGCAGGCACTGTAGTCAGTGGCGTAGTGGGGTTTTCGCGTGGTCTTGAGGCGGCTTCTGGGCGCTAGATGCGGACCTTGAAGAAGCTTAAGGCCTCCTCTAACTTGGCTAAGTCCACGGTGACCGATTCGGCGGACTCATATTGCTCGTTGGCCTCACGGCTCATGTCGCCGGTAGCTGTGGTGACATTCTGCATATGGTTGCTGATTTCGCTCGTGGCGGTGGTCTGCTCTTCGGCTGCGGTCGCAATCTGCGTGATCTGCATATTGATATCGGTGACGCGGGTCTCGATGTCGTTTAAGACCGACTTGACGTTCTGCGCATCAGTGGCTACTTGCTCCATATTTTGGACCGATACTGCAATCGCGTCGGCAGCGGACTGGGTGTCCTTTTGGACACTTTGGATCATGTCTGAGATTTCCTTGGTCGACTGCGTGGTACGCGAAGCCAGCGCGCGCACCTCATCGGCGACCACGGCAAAGCCACGTCCGGCTTCACCGGCACGCGCTGCCTCAATCGCAGCATTTAAGGCTAACAGATTGGTCTGGGCCGCGATATCATCAATAGTCGAGACAATCGAGCCGATTGCTTGAGTTTGCTTGGCCAGATTGGCGACATTGGCGGAGTTGACCTTGGTGCGTTCGGATTGGGCTCGAATATTCTCAACCGTTTGCTCCACTATGCCCACCGTGTTGTGGGTTAAGTCCTTGCACTCGTTGGAGCTGGCCGCCGCTGTCTCGCAGCTGTGGGCGATATTGCTCGTGGTTGAGACCATCTCATCGGAGGCGGCAGCAATGGTGACCGCTTGATTTTGGATATCGGAGGCAGAGGTAGCGGTGTTATGTGACAGCTCTTGGAGCTGGTGCATCTGCTTCGTGATCTTGGCGCTGGCTTGCTTGGTCAGGGCGATGATGTTGTGAATAGCATTACGCATCTGATCCAAGGTGCGCAGGCTTTGTCCAAACTCATCGGCATAGCCTTCAGGAATGTGGTAGTCAAAGTCACCTTCAGCTAAAGCGTTGAGACATTGCATCTGGTCGCTGAGGTGGCGCGCAATATAGCTTGAGATGAAATAACCTAAGCCTAAGGCGACTAGGACGGCACAGAGCATTAGGCCGACGGATACGTAGACCGGAGTTGGGTCGGAGGCTTGCAAGGCAACATAGGCGTTGTAATGGGCTTGCTCGAGCAAAATCTTAGTGCAGCTCTCCACACCTTGCGTCACGAATGGATAGATTTCGTGGGCGTAGCGGCGGAGCAGCTCTTGGGGATTAGCCGAGGTTAAAGCGGGAATCATCTGCGATTCCCAATTGGTGGCAACCTGGGTTAAGTTGTCGCGACTGTCAAAAGCCATACGCTCGTAGTCAGGGCGGGCCTTGAGCATATCTTGGTTAAACGAGTCACGGGTCAAGCCTGCCGCGTAATTGCGCAGAGTTCTGACATAGCCTGGGGCTTCAGCTTGTAAAGCACTGAGTTCTCTTAAGTTGGGATCGCTTAACACCTCTAAGAAGCGGTTGTTGAAGTGCTGCAGATCGCTTTGCATCTTCATCACGCGCACCATCGCGCCATTGGCGACACCTTGGATGTGGTTAGCGGCAGTGCGGCTTGCCATCATGGCGTTGAGTGCGGTGAGCGTCACAACCAGATTTAAGGCAATGACGATGATAAACGAAATTAGGAGTTTCGTTTTGGTAGATAGATTCCAAAAGGCTTGCATAGAGCAATGGTTCCAATAATCGGCCAAGTGGAGGGCTTGGTCGCAAGCAGTTAGATGGTAGATGAGCCATTGTGCCGGAAGTGAACTAATTATGCAATTGAGCTCACCCTAAGAAGGGGCGCAGATATTAGCGGATGTGCTCACTAAAACTTAGCTGTGGGGACACAAAGCCTTGTGCGCCGGGCCCTATCGTGGGGCAGAGACAAAATTTTTGTTGGGTATCTCTTTGGGGCAATGAGGCAGAAAAGCGTGTTTTTGTGCCTTCTCAGCAGGCAAGGCAATGTGAGACGGTGGCTGATGTTTTGATGGCAGCGGGCTTATAAACCGATGATTGGGCCCTTTTGGTTGGTTTGAGCTCGCTGGTGTTTTTTGCTTTATCCTGGTGCACCCTATTTTAGGGAGATGATGGCCACTTTGAGCCAAGCCTCATCCCTGGGTTTTCTTTTCGCTACAGTGAAAACGCGTTCTGAATTTTTGTGATTGTTGTCACGGTATCTTGCGAACGTTTGTGTTGTTAGTTTTTATTGTGAGCGGGGTAATCCCATGGTTAAACATTGCAAAAAGCTGATGCTGGCAGCGGCCTTGATGATGAGCCTGAGTGTGAGTGCCGCCGAGGACACGATTAAGGTCGGCATCATGCATTCGCTCTCGGGTACGATGGCCATCAGCGAGTCCTCCTTGAAGGACGTCATGCTGATGCTGATTGAGGAGCAAAACAAGAAGGGCGGCGTACTGGGCAAACAAATCGAACCAGTGGTGGTCGATCCGGCTTCGGATTGGCCGATATTCGCCGAGCGCAGCCGCGAGCTGTTAAGCCGCGATCAGGTTGCAGCTGTCTTTGGCTGCTGGACTTCGGTCTCGCGCAAGGCCGTGTTGCCGGTCTTTGAGGAGTTAGACGGCCTCTTGTTCTACCCGGTGCAGTATGAAGGTGAAGAGTCCTCGCGCAATATTATCTACACCGGAGCTGCCCCCAACCAACAGGCGATTCCAGCAATCGAGTTCTTGATGGATGAGATGGGCGTGGAACGCTGGGTTCTAGCGGGTACCGATTACGTGTTTCCGCGCACTGCCAATAAGATTATCGCGTCCTACCTCGAAAAGCGGGGCGTGGCCGCTGAAGATATCATGATCAGCTACACACCGTTCTCACACTCGGATTGGCAGTCGATTGTCTCGGAAATTAAGGACTTTGGTAGCCAAGGTAAGAAGACAGCGGTGATATCGACCTTAAACGGCGATGCCAATGTGCCATTTTACAAGGAGCTCGCCAATCAAGGGATCAAGGCCGAAGATATTCCGGTTATGGCTTTCTCGGTCGGTGAAGAAGAGCTCTCGGGTATGGATAGCGCCCCGCTGGTAGGCCACTTGGCCGCTTGGAACTACTTTATGAGTGTGGATACCCCTGAGAACCAAAAGTTTATCGCCGACTTCCGCAAGTTCACCGGTAATCCAACGCGCGTGACCAACGACCCAATGGAAGCCCATTACATCGGCTTTAATCTCTGGGTCAAGGCCGTAGAGCAGGCCGGGACCACCGATGTGGACAAGGTGCTAGAGGCGCTGGTCGGGATGGAAGTGCCCAATCTCTCGGGTGGTACCGCCAAGGTTTTACCTAACCACCATATCACCAAGCCGGTTTATATCGGCGAAATTATGGATGATGGCCAATTCCAGATTGTTTGGGAAAGCGATAGTGAAGTCCCAGGGGATGCCTGGAGTGATTACTTAGAAAGCTCGCAGAACTTAGAGGCCGATTGGACTCAGCCGATCAACTGTGGTCGCTACGATACCCTGACCCAAAAATGCTTAACTGAATAAGCGAGGGGGTGCCCATGCGTAAGTTACTACTTACCTTAATTGCGGTGCTCATGATCGGAGCCGTTCAAGCTGCGGGCACGGCCACCCCAGCTGAGTGCTCGGCTGCGCAAGCTGAGCGCTCGGCTATAGGCTCGACCGCCCCGGCTGCGGGCACGGCCACCCCAGCTGAGTGCTCGGCTGCGCAAGCTGAGCGCTCGGCTATAGGCTCGACCGCCCCGGCTGCGGGCACGGCCACCCCAGCTGAGTGCTCGACTGCGAGCTCGACTGCCCCGGCTGCTGGCTCGGCTGCGCTCGGGGCGGTAGGGCCTGAGGCGGCAGGAGCTCTGATGGCTCCTAGTGCGCAGGCTTGTCTCAGTGCCGAGGTGTTAGCATCCTTGTGCTCGCAGCGGGTGCGCGATCGCTCCAAGGCGATCGATGAGTTAATAGCTCAGGGCGAGGTGCAATTGCTCAGTGCGCTGCGTGATGGCCGTCTCTACTATGACCGTGTCAGTCATGAGCTTTATCTTAAAACTGACTCCGGCTTCATCAAGTGGGCCACAGGAGAGGCTGCGTCTGGTATGGGGCTAAAGCGCAGTGGTATCAGTGCCCACCAGCGCGCGCATATCACAGACTTCTTGAATAAGCGCGCTTTACACGCACCGGCTGCGGCAGAGCGTTTAGCGGCGGTGCAGGCGTTAGTGCAGGATCCTTACAGCAAGATCTCCTTGGCTGAGGTTACCGCTATGATGCAGCACGAGGACGACCCTGAGGTTTATGCCCAGCTTGAGGCATTAAAAGCCCTGTTATCGCCGGAGGTGCCCAGTTTAGGGATACAGGAACTCTTGCGCAATATTGTGGCGCTCGAAGCTGAGGCCTCGCCTGCGGCTATTGCTGCCTTAGAGCGTTTACAGCAAGATCAACGCCCTGAAGTATCTGCTGCAGCTACCAGTGCGCTTAATAATATCGCTTTATTAAAGCAGGTATCAGGCTGGGCTGAGACCTTGTTCTTTGGGCTAAGTTTAGGTTCGGTGCTGGTGCTGGCCGCCTTAGGTTTAGCGGTGACCTTTGGCGTCATGGGCGTGATTAATATGGCCCACGGCGAGCTCATAATGCTGGGCGCCTATACGGTGTGGCTGCTGCAAACGGCTTTGCCTAATGAGCCGGGCCTTGCCCTATTGCTTGCTATTCCTGTGTCATTCTGCGTTAGTGGCGCCTTTGGCCTCCTGATCGAAAAGAGCGTGATTCGATATCTCTACGGACGCCCGCTTGAAACCTTACTTGCCACCTTTGGTCTTAGCCTTATCTTGCAGCAGCTGGTGCGTACTATCTTTTCCCCACTCAATCGCGCTGTAGTAACTCCAGACTTTCTGCAAGGCTCAGTACAGCTGGGACCATTTCTCAGCTTGAGCTACAACCGCATCTTTATCATTGTCTTTTGCTTGGCGGTGTTCGTGCTGACCGTAGGCGTGCTCAAGCATACGCGCTTAGGTCTTGAGGTGCGGGCGGTGTCACAAAATCGCGCTATGGCGCGGGCCTTGGGCATACGCGCCGGGCGGGTGGATGCCCTGACCTTTGCCTTAGGCTCAGGCGCGGCCGGTATGGCGGGGGTGGCCTTAAGTCAAATCACCAATGTTGGCCCGAACTTAGGTCAGAACTACATCATCGACTCGTTCATGGTGGTGGTCTTTGGTGGAGTGGGCAATCTCTACGGTACCTTAACCGGAGGTCTCATTATGGGCCTTGCCAATAAATTCTTGGAGCCGCTAAGTGGCGCCATGCTCTCCAAGATTTTGATCTTGGTCGCGCTCATCATCTTTATCCAAAAGCGTCCGCGCGGTCTCTTCCCGCAGCGTGGTCGTGCGGTCGAGGACTAAGGAGCTGTGATGAATTTTACTTTACCGCAAGAACGTCTCTTCACGCGCAAATGTCGTCTCTTTCTTTACTTGGTAGCTGTGGGCACGGCCTTGGTCGTGATAGCTGCTTTGTTACCACCAGGTATGCTGGGCCATCTGCCTATCTTCGTAGTCACGACCTTGGGCAAATATTTGTGCTATGCCATCTTGGCTTTGTCCGTGGACTTGCTCTGGGGCTATTTAGGCATCTTGACCCTAGGTCATTGCGCTTTCTTTGCCTTGGGCGGTTATGTCATGGGCATGTACTTAGCGCTGCAAGGCGCAGGCAAGGGCTTGCCCGAGTTCATGTCCTTTTTGAACTACAGTGAGCTGCCGTGGTATTGGTATGGTGCTCATTCGCTGGGCGCCACTATCATATTAATCATTGCGGTGCCCGGAGCATTGGCCTGGGTCTTTGGCTGGATGACCTTCCACTCGCGCGTCTCGGGAGTCTATCTTTCCATTATCACGCAGGCCTTGACCTACGGTCTGATGCTGGCCTTTTTCTTAAACGAGTTGGGTTTGGGTGGTAACAATGGTCTTACCGGCTTTAAGACGATCGCGGGCTTTGACTTAAACACCGATGGTACGCGCCTTACGCTGTTTGCCCTCATTGCGGGCGCACTCATAGGCAGCTTCATCGTCATTCGATACGTGCTGGTTTCGCGTTTAGGTCGGCTCATCATCGCAGTGCGCGACGCCGAAGCACGTACCCGCTTCATTGGCTATCGTGTTGAGAACGTCAAGCTCATGGTCTTTGTCTTAGCAGCCATGATCGCAGGCGTGGCCGGTGCCCTCTATGTCCCGATGGCCGGCATTATTAACCCCGGTGAGTTCTCACCGCTCAACTCAATTGAAATTATTATCTGTGTGGCCTTAGGCGGACGCGGCCATCTTTATGGCGCGGTGTTAGGTGCTATCTTGGTCCATGTCGCCAAGACTTGGTTCACGCAGGTACTTCCAGATTATTGGCTCTTTGTCTTGGGCGGGCTCTTCGTCGTGGTCACGGTCTTGATGCCTCAAGGCGTACTAGGCTTGCTGCCCCAACTTAAAACCAAGTTAAAAGCCCCGTTAGCTTTAGGAGGTGCCGCATGACCTTATCAGTACAACAGCTGACTAAGCGCGCCGCGCGCACCGGCAATGCGCTCAAGAATATCGCTGCCCTGAATAAAGCAGCGGCTTTCCACAAAGCTGCGGCCTTTCACAAAGCAGTAGCTCTCAGAAAAGCAGCGCTCGGGCCCAAAGCCGCGCTCGGGCCAGGCAAGACGTGGCTGGTCGCCCCTGGACTGGTGCACCTTGGTGCTGTCACCCGAGCTCAGATGCGGTCCTTGGGCCCAGCTCAACTGAGCGTCAATCCGCAGCTCTCACGCTCGATTGCGCTCTTTGTCGAGGACTTGAGTGTCAGCTTTGACGGCTTTAAAGCGTTAAACCACCTGACCTTTTACTTGAGTGTAGGTGAGCTGCGCTGCTTTATTGGTCCTAACGGCGCGGGCAAGACCACCATGATGGATATTCTCACGGGCAAGACCGTGCCCGATGAGGGGAGCGCTTGGTTTAATCCGCATGAGGGCAATGTCGACCCGCGGGCAATGTACAACCTCCTGACGATGGACGAAGTTGATATCGTGCAGGCCGGGATTGGGCGTAAATTCCAAAAGCCCTCGGTCTTTGAGACCTTAACCGTAGGGCAGAACCTCGAGCTCGCCTTAAAGTGCGCCAAGGGCGTGCTGGCAACGCTCAGAGCCAAGTTGAGTTCAGATGATCTTGCCTTTTTGCATTCCGTTCTAACCAAGATTCGCCTCGAGCGCCATGTCAATGAGCTTGCAGGTAAGCTTTCACATGGGCAAAAGCAGTGGCTGGAGATCGGGATGCTGCTGATGCAAAAACCTGCGCTTATCATGTTAGATGAGCCAGTTGCGGGTATGACGGTCGAGGAAATCGGCCTCACGATTGAGCTGCTGCATGAGCTCAAGGGCGAGCACACCATTATGGTGGTGGAACACGATATGGAGTTCGTGCGCCAGATCGCCGACAAGGTCACGGTCTTGGCCTCCGGTACCGTGCTGGCCGAAGGCTCGATGGCGCAAGTGCAGGCCGACCCTAAGGTTATTGAAGCTTACTTAGGGCGTGAGGAGGGCTAAATGCTCGAGTTTTCTCAAGTCAATCAGTACTACGACCAAAGCCATATCTTGCGCGATGTATGCCTCAAAGTGCCGCAAGGTCAATGCACTTGCTTGATGGGACGCAACGGCGTGGGTAAGACCACCTTGCTCAAGTGCTTGATGGGCCTTTTGCCGATTAAAAGCGGAACTATCACCTTCAAGGGTAAGGATATCGCTCGATTAAGCCCCGAAGAGCGTGCGCGCCTGGGCTTAGGTTATGTTCCGCAAGGCCGTCAGATCTTTCCGCTCCTTACCATTGAGGAAAATCTGCGCGTCGGTATGGGGATTGGTAAAAACGACCGTCGCCATATCCCAGCTTTCGTCTTTGACTACTTCCCGGTGCTCAAAGAAATGCTAAATCGTAGAGGCGGCGACTTGTCCGGTGGGCAGCAGCAACAGCTTGCCATTGCCCGTGCCTTGCTCACCTCGCCTGAGCTCTTGGTCTTAGATGAGCCCACCGAGGGTATTCAGCCTAATATCACCGCTGAGATTGCGGCGACGGTGCGCAAGCTCAATGCCTCCTTGGGGCTCACCGTCTTATTGGTCGAGCAAAAGTTGCCTTTTGCCCGGCGCATGGCTGATAGCTTTGCCATTATGGAGCGGGGCGCAATTGCGGCCACTGGCTTGATGGCACAGCTTGACGATGCCACGGTTAAGCGCTTCTTGAGTGTCTAGTCATGACCAGTGTTCAGTCCGCTCCTTGTGGTCATGAGTTCACCGATCAGCGTCATTGGTCGGCGCGCTTAAACGCCACTTGTGCGGTGCGTCGAGGCAAGACGGTGCTCACTAAGCTCGACTTTGAGGGGCCCTTAAACCTCAAGGCGCTCCTCTATCCTGAGCCGCCGTATCAGGGGGTCTTACCGGCAGAGGCGATCTTACTTCATCCCCCGGGCGGTTTAGTCAGTGGTGATGATCTCCGTATCGCTCTGACTACTGAGCCTCAAGCGCGTTTATTGGTGACCACCCCAGCAGCAACCATGGTCTATGGTACAGACCAGTATGCGGTGCCTCAGCGTCAAGCGGTGCACCTGACGGTCACCGACTCCGTGCTGGAGTACTTACCGGCCGAGACTATTGTCTTTGATCGGGCACAAGCTCACTTGAGCCTGGAGGTTGAGTTAAGTGGCAAGGGGGTCTTTATCGGGGCCGAAACCTTGGTCTTAGGGCGCAAGGTTGGTGCTCAGCCCTTTACTCAGGGCGCACTCAGTCAGCGCGCGGTAATTTGGCGCAACGGGCACTTGCTTTTAAACGAGCACTTGCAGCTTACCTTACCGCAAGACCAAAGACTATTGGCCGCAAACTGTGGCTGGGGTGGGGCCACGGTGCTCAGTACCTTTTATGCGGTGGGGCCACACGATGAGGGCGCCGCCTTAGAGCAACTTGCCGCCAAGCTCAACGGCCAAGGGCTGGGAGTGACCTCTTTGCACGCAATGCTGATCGGGCGCTACTTAGGCTCTAGTGTCGCCACAGCTGAACGCTGGATCTTTGATTTGTGGGCCCAGGTGCGGCCGGTACTGACCAAGCTGGCGGCGCGGCCGCTGCGTATTAAGAATTGCTAACGAGGATGTTTGTATGGATTTATTACCGCGTGAAAAAGACAAACTGCTCTTGGTTACCGCTGCGCTCTTAGCGGAGCGGCGCAAGCAGCGGGGGCTTAAGCTCAATTACCCCGAGGCGTGTGCTTATGTGAGCTTTGCCGTGCTCGAAGGTGCGCGCGATGGCAAGACCGTGGCGCAGCTTATGAGCGAATGCCGCAACCTCTTGACGGCCGCTGACGTGATGGAGGGCGTGCCTGAGATGTTGCACGAAGTGCAGGTTGAGGCCACCTTCCCTGATGGCACCAAGCTCGTCACCATTCACGATCCCATTGTTTAGGAGGTTCCATGGTTCCTGGTGAATATATCCTAAAAGACGAATCGATTGTGCTCAATGCCGGTCGTCCCACGATCAAGCTGGTGGTCGCTAATAGTGCCGACCGTCCGGTGCAAGTAGGCTCACATTATCATTTTTACGAAGTTAATCCGGCGCTGGAGTTTGAGCGGGCCCAGGCATATGGCATGCGCCTTAATATCCCGGCCGGGACGGCGGTGCGCTTTGAGCCAGGGGTCGAGCGTGAGGTTGAGTTAGTGCCCTATGAGGGCAGCCGCATCGTCATAGGCTTTCGCGGTGAGGTGATGGGCCTGCTGGAGAAAAAACAATGCTGACCGTATCTCGGACTCAATACGCTGGTCTTTATGGCCCCACTGTGGGCGATAAGATTCGTCTGGCGGATACCGATCTTTTGATCGAAATCGAGCAGGATTTGACGCGTTATGGCGAGGAAGCCGTCTTCGGCGGGGGCAAGGTTATCCGCGATGGCATGGGGCAAAGTGCCCTCCTACGTCGAGACTGTATGGACACAGTGATCACCAACGCTATCGTCCTTGATGCCTACGGTATCTTCAAATGCGATATCGGCATCAAGGATGGCCTGATTGCTGCCTTAGGTAAGGCGGGCAATCCGGCGATTCAGTCGGGCGTCACGATCAATATCGGCGCTTCTACTGAGATCATCGCTGGTGAAAATATGATTGTGACCGCAGGCGGGATGGATAGCCATATCCACTTTATCGCCCCGCAGCAAATGGATGAGGCTATTGCGGCGGGCATCACCACTATGGTGGGAGGTGGCACTGGACCTGCCACCGGCACCAATGCCACCACTTGTACCCCCGGTGCTTATAACTTAAGCGCGATGTTCTTAGCTTTAGACGAAGCGCCGGTCAATCTTGGCCTCTTGGGTAAGGGCAATAGCTCCAACCATGCGGCTTTAGCGGAGCAAATTAAGGCAGGTGCTTGTGGCCTTAAACTGCACGAAGACTGGGGCAGTACCCCGCAAGCTATCGATACCTGCTTGCAGGTCGCCGATCAATACGATGTGCAGGTGGCCATTCATACTGACACCTTAAATGAAGCAGGCTTTGTCGAAGATACGATTGCTGCATTTGCTGGTCGTACGATCCACACCTATCACACCGAAGGCGCAGGCGGCGGCCATGCCCCCGATATTATCAAAGCCTGCTCCTTACCCAATGTCTTGCCGTCCTCCACTAACCCCACCCGTCCTTACACGGTCAATACGGTGGATGAGCACCTTGACATGCTCATGGTCTGCCATCACTTAAATCCGCGCTTGCCGGAGGACTTGGCCTTTGCCGATTCACGTATCCGCCGTGAGACTATTGCCGCTGAAGATATCTTGCAGGATATGGGCGTGCTTTCGATGTTCTCATCTGATTCTCAGGCTATGGGACGGGTGGGCGAGGTGATCACCCGTTGCTGGCAAACCGCCGCCAAGATGAAGGTGCAGCGCGGTCCCCTGCCAGAAGATGGGGATAACGATAACCTGCGCTGCCGCCGTTATATCGCTAAGTACACGTTAAACCCGGCGATCACTCACGGCATGTCCGACTTAATTGGCTCGGTCAGTGTCGGTAAGCTGGCTGACTTGGTGTTATGGCGTCCCGCCTTCTTTGGGGTCAAGCCCTCACTGGTGCTCAAAAGTGGCGTGATTGCGCTCGCCCAGATGGGCGATATCAATGCTTCGATCCCCACTCCGCAGCCGGTTTACACCCGCTATATGTTTGGCGGCCGGGGCAAAGCGCGGGCTCGTCTGAGTGTTACCTTTACCTCACAGGCTTTTTTAGAGAGCGGCCATCTTAATGACCTCAGGAACCAAGGTTGTATCAGGGATTTTGTCGCCTGTCATAACACGCGTCATTTGACCAAAAGCGATATGTACCTCAACGCCGCCATGCCGCACATTGAAGTTAATCCCCAGACTTACGAAGTACGGGCCGACGGTGAGCTCTTAACCTGTGAGCCCGCTCAGGTTCTGCCTATGGCCCAGCGCTATTTCCTGTTTTAGGAGCAAGTAATGGAAAAATTTGTTCGCAATCTTGGCCTCAATGTCGACCCGAGCGCCCAATTACCGCAGTTAGCTCTGACCTTGGATGCCCAGCATCGCGCGGTGACGCGGCAAAAGGTCACCTTAAGCGATGGCAGCCACGCCGGGATCTTTTTGCCTACCGGTACTATTATGCGTCCTTATGAGATCTTGGAAAGTGAAAGTGGTACCAAGGTCTTAGTGATTCCAGCCGCAGAAGAGGTCTATGTTGCCAGCTGCACGGATCCACTGATCTTTGCTAAGGCTTGTTATCACTTGGGCAATCGCCATGTGCCCTTAGAGATTAGGGATTTAGAGCTCGCCTTTTTGCCTGATGCGGTGTTAGCCGAGCTCTGTCCTAAGCTGGGGCTCACTGTGCGGATTGAAGAGCGCCCCTTTGTCCCAGAAAGTGGGGCCTATCATCACCATGCTCACCATCACTGAAATACTGCGGCTCAATTGGCTCTGCGCACCTAGCTTGCCCATTGGTGCCTTTGCTTGGTCGCAGGGCCTAGAAAGCGCCATTAGCCAAGGGCTGATCCCCAATCAAGAAGAGTTCAAGGACTATCTTGAGGTACAGCTGCACTACGGTCTTACGACCTTTGATTTGCCTTTACTAAAGCGCCTGCAAGCGGCCGCCCATCAGGCAGATCAGGATCAGGTTGAGCAGCTGGATGCTTGGGTTAAGGCCGGGCGCGGCACGCGTGAGCTGCTAGCCGAAGAGGAGCATCTGGGGCGGGCGCTATTGCGTCTGCTGCGCCGCACCGACCTCTGCCCTGACTGGGCGTACAGCTTAGATTTGGGCTATGTCGCGGCCTGGGCCCTTGCGGCAAGAGAGCTCGCCCCAGACGCTGTGCTGGCGGCCTTTGCCCTTGCTTGGGCGCAAAATCTAGTGACGGTGGCGTGCAAGGTTTTGCCCTTAGGCCAAACTCAAGGCCAACAGGTGCTCTTAGCTCTCATGCCGCAGCTTACCCAAGCGGCCCAACGGGCCATGAGTCTGAGCGATGAGGCTATCGGCACAGCGTTGCCGGGCTTGATGCAGCTGAGCTGCCAGCATGAAAGCCAGTACACACGCCTTTTTCGTAGTTAAATCCAAAAGAAAAAAAAGACCCAAAAGAAAGGACTTCCCCTATGTCACATGACTTGCTGCGCGTCGGCATCGGCGGCCCGGTGGGTTCGGGCAAAACTGCCTTGCTCTTAAACCTATGCTGTGCGCTGCGTGATAAGTACAACTTAGCTGCTATCACCAACGATATCTACACCAAGGAGGACGCGGAGTTTTTGCTCAAGCACGAAGCGCTGCCCCAAGATCGCATTATGGGCGTGGAGACCGGTGGCTGCCCGCACACCGCGATTCGTGAGGACGCCTCGATGAATTTAGAGGCAGTTGACGCGATGGTGCAGCGCCACCCCGGTTTAGAGCTGATCTTTATTGAATCCGGAGGGGATAATCTCTCGGCGACCTTTTCGCCGGAGCTGGCAGATCTCACGCTCTACATTATCGATGTGAGTGGGGGTGATAAGATTCCGCGCAAGGGCGGCCCTGGTATCACCAAGTCCGACCTCTTGATCATCAATAAGATCGATTTAGCGCCTCTAGTAAATGCCTCATTGGAGGTGATGGCGCGCGACTCTGAGCGCATGCGCGGTGAACGTCCCTTTATCTTTGCCAATATGCTCACCGGACAAGGCCTCGATCAAATTATCAATTTTATCGTTGATCGCGGTATGTTAGCCGCGCGCTAATCTGGCCTCATCCCACAAACCGTGGACATGACTCCAAGCTTGGGGCACACGGACGAGCGCCCCAGCTCGGAGCCCAAGCACGGACGAGCGCGCAAGCCCGGAGTCCCTGTACGGACGTGAGCCCTGCTAGGGGAGGACACGCGCTAAAACAAAGCGCCCCAAGCTGGGGCTT
Organism: uncultured Anaerobiospirillum sp.; assembly: GCA_944390115.1. Classification (GTDB taxonomy): domain Bacteria; phylum Pseudomonadota; class Gammaproteobacteria; order Enterobacterales; family Succinivibrionaceae; genus Anaerobiospirillum. The sequence continues at coordinate 2,024 of CALXOW010000028.1, read as the reverse complement.
GGGGCGCGGGGGAGCTCACAAAACTGAGCTTAATGCTGGACGCAGAGGTTAAGCGTGGGGCTGTGGGTCACGCTGGTTGGCGCGGGTCTTAAAGAAGGATAAGGCCTTGGCCAGGTCGGTGAGATCGTTGTAGGCGCTATCCATCGACTTGTACTGGTGGTCAGCGTCTTGGGCCATATCACCGGTCATCTGCGATACGTTTTGCATATGCGCCGAGATTTCGCTGGTGGCGGTAGTCTGCTCTTCGGCGGCGGTCGCAATCTGGGTGATTTGGGTGTTGACGTCGCTAACATGAGCCGAGATATCGTTGAAGATATCCATAATGTGGCTGGCATCATTAGCGACCGTGTCCATATTGACCACCGAGGCATTGATCGAGTCAGTCGCATTCTTGGCCTCAGCTTGGACGTTCTTGACCATCTGCGAGATTTCTTGGGTCGAGGCAGTGGTGCGTGAGGCCAGGGCGCGCACCTCATCGGCGACCACGGCAAAACCACGGCCCGCCTCACCGGCACGTGCCGCCTCAATCGCAGCATTTAAGGCCAAGAGGTTGGTCTGGGCCGCGATATCGTCAATCGTCGAGACAATCGAGCCAATGTCGTTGGTTTGCTTGGCTAAGCTTTCGATCTTAGCGGCATTGTCACGAGTGTGTACGCTTTGCTGGCGGATATTGTCGATCGCCTGTTGCACCGTATCTAAACCAGTGCTGGAGATTTCCTTGCAGCGGGTCGAGCCAGCAGCAGCGGTCTCACAGTTGCGGGCAATATCCTGCGTGGTCGAGACCATTTGGTTGGCGGCAGCAGCTACAGTAACGGCCTGATTTTGAATATCGCTGGCCATATTGGCAAAGTTGTGCGAGATATCTTGTAAATTGCGCATCTCGCCTTGGAGCTTGGCGCACTCATCCTTGGTCATATTGATAATCTTGCCCAAGGAGTCGCGGGTCTTGCGGATAATATCGTGGCTCTTGCCAAACTCGTCGGCATAGCCGCCCTTGATGTGCTCCGAGAAGTTGCCGGTGGCCAAGGTATTTAAGACGTCGGTCTGCTCCTTCAAGGCGCGTGCAATGTAATTGCTCATAAAGAAGGCGCAGATCAGGGCCATAATGACACCGACCACCGTTAAGATGGAGTCGACGAAGACAATAGTGGAATCGGAGGCCGCTTGGGTCAGGCTTAAGCAATGCTGAGTCTGGATCTTATAGAGGGCAGAACAGGCGCTAATCGCGCGGGCCAGCCCCGGATAGACTTCGGTGGTGAAAGTCGAGTTAGCATCAGAGAAGGCATCGCGCTGGATCTTTGGCATGACGCGCTCTTCGAGGATCTTAACGCTATTTAAGGCCGCTTGTTTGACCTCAAGGCACAAATCGCGATATTCCTGGGTACCCAGGAAGTCAGGATTGAGCGCGTTAACGCGGGTTTTAATATCGGCGATCAGCTGAGGAGCATCGCGCTCTAACATCTTCTCATCGTAGTCGAAATAGAGCATGTTGAGGCCCGTGCTGAAGCTGAATTGGGTCTTTTCTAATGCTTCTTGGACAGTGAAGGTGCGCGAAAATGCGGCATTGAGGACGCCATCGATTTCCTCAGCGGCCTTATTGACCTGGTTTAAGGAAGTCAGAGTGGTGATCGAAATGATTAAGTTAATCGCGATCACAATGGTAAAACACACCAAGAGTTTGGTCTTAGTGCTCAAATCGTAAAAGAACTTCATCACAAACCCCCATTACCACCCAAGTCAAGACTAGGTAGGATGGACGCAACACAACAGCTGATTGCACAAAGCGCAACGCTCACGATAGTCCACTAGATGCTTAAAATATGCCCCGAACCGCTTGATCCGTGGGTAGGCCCTCGCTTCAGGTTAGTTTGAGCTCAAATTTGTGCACTGAGTCCGGGCAATTTAAGCTTGCTAGGGCGTCGCTGCCCCATTTTGTAGCGTAATTAACGCTAGTACAGGTTAACATAAATTTTTTCATTTGGTGTATAATAACAGCATCACTGTTCGATCACAATAGGAGATTG